>NZ_CP060713.1:3559454-3869177 GCF_014395785.1 Nocardioides mesophilus
GCGACCGACGATGGCGGCCCTGGAGGCCGGCAACACGCTGGCGCTGGCGAACAAGGAGTCGCTGATCATCGGCGGGCTGGTGGTGCTCTCCCGCGCGAAGCCCGGGCAGATCGTTCCCGTCGACTCCGAGCACAGCGCGCTGGCCCAGTGCCTGCGCGCCGGTCGTCGCGACGAGGTACGCCGGCTCGTGCTGACCGCCAGCGGCGGGCCGTTCCGGGGCCGCAGCCGCGACGAGCTGCACGACGTGACGCCGCAGCAGGCGCTGGCCCACCCCACCTGGGCGATGGGCCCGTTGGTCACCGTCAACTCCGCCACCCTGGTCAACAAGGGGCTGGAGGTGATCGAGGCACACCTGCTCTTCGACATCCCCTTCGAGCGGATCGACGTCGTGGTGCACCCGACCTCGGTGGTGCACTCGATGGTGGAGTTCCACGACGGCTCGACGATGGCGCAGGCGTCGCCGCCCTCCATGATGCTGCCGATCGCGCTGGGGCTGGGCTGGCCGGAGCGGCTCCCGGACGCGGCGCCCGGGATGGACTGGAGCCGGCCGGAGACCTGGCAGTTCTTCCCGCTCGACGACGAGGCCTTCCCGGCGGTCCGGCTGGCCCGTCGGGCGGGCGAGGCCGGCGGCACGGCCCCCGCGGTCTACAACGGCGCCAACGAGGTGTGCGTCCAGGCGTTCCTCGACGGTGAGATCCGGTTCACCGACATCGTGCCGACGGTCGAGCGGGTTCTGCTTCGTGCCGCCGAGCGCGACGACGTACCCTCGAACCTGACGGACCTGACCGTCGACGACGTCCTCGAGGCCGACGCCTGGGCCCGCTCCGAGGCCGGCGCACTCCGATGAGGGAACGAAGGAAAGCTGAGACATGCTGACGGTGCTCGCCTACACGCTCGGCGTGCTGCTGTTCGTGCTCGGTGTGGCCGCCTCCATCGGTCTGCACGAGATCGGCCACCTGGTGCCGGCCAAGAAGTTCGGCGTGAAGGTGACGCAGTACTTCGTCGGCTTCGGCAGGACGGTGTGGTCGACGCGGCGCGGCGAGACCGAGTACGGCGTCAAGGCGATCCCGCTGGGCGGCTACGTCAAGCTCGTCGGGATGCTGCCGCCCGAGCCGGGCCAGGCCGACACCGGCCGGCTGCGCAAGTCCAACACCGGGATGTTCACCCAGCTGATCTCCGACGCCCGCGCCTCGGAGTACGAGCTCGTCGAGGACGGCGACCACGACCGGCTGTTCTACAAGCTGCCGTGGTGGAAGAAGGTCATCGTGATGGCCGGCGGCCCGACGGTGAACCTGGTGCTGGCCTTCCTGCTCTTCGGCGCGGTCTTCATGATCCACGGCGCGCAGCAGACGACCACCACGATCGACACCGTCTCCGACTGCGTCATCGCGGCGACCCCGCAGAACGTCAGCCAGGCCCAGCGCGCCTGCACCGACCAGGACCCGGTGGCCCCCGCGAAGAAGGCGGGGCTGCGGCAGGGGGACCAGGTGGTCTCCTTCAACGGCACCCCGGTGACCTCGTGGGACCAGTTCAGCTCGCTGATCCGCGCCAACGACAACGGCGCGGCCACCATCGTCGTCGAGCGGGACGGCCAGCAGGTCACCACGACCACGAACACCACGGTCTCCGCCCGCCCGGGTGAGGGCGACCCCGCCAAGATCGTGCAGGCGGGGTTCCTCGGCGTGGTGCCGAAGGTCGTCCTCGAGCGCCAGGGACCGGTCTTCGTCATCACGACCATGGGCGACTACACCTGGGAGACGGTGAAGGCGCTCGGCCAGCTGCCGGTGAAGCTGTGGGGAGTCGGTCGGGCGGCGCTCGGTCTCCAGGAGCGGGCGCAGGACAGCCCGATGAGCGTGGTCGGCGCCAGCCGGGTGGCCGGTGAGGTGGCCTCGACGGACGGCATCCCGGCGGCCAACAAGTTCTTCGGGCTGCTCACCCTGCTCGGCGGCATCAACCTGTTCGTCGGCATGTTCAACTTCGTGCCGCTGCTGCCCCTCGACGGCGGCCACATCGCCGGGGCGCTCTACGAGGCCGCCCGCCGCGGCCTCGCCCGGTTGTTCCGGCGCCCCGACCCCGGCTACTTCGACACCGCCAAGCTGCTGCCGGTGGCCTACGTGATGGCGAGCGTCATCCTGGTGATGAGCGTCGTGCTGATCTACGCCGACATCGTCGCCCCGGTCCGGCTCGGCTAGTGCCGTCCCCGACCTCCAGCACCCAGCACCCACCGGTCGCCGTCGGCGGCCAGAGAAGGAAAGGCTCTCGATGACCTCGATCGACCTGGGGATGCCAGCCGCACCGCCTCCGGTGCTGGCGCCGCGGCGCAAGAGCCGCCAGATCAAGGTCGGCAAGGTGCTGGTCGGCGGCGACGCCCCGATCTCGGTGCAGTCGATGACCACCACGCTGACCTCGGACGTGAACACGACGCTGCAGCAGATCGCCGAGCTCACCGCCTCAGGTTGCGACATCGTCCGGGTCGCCTGCCCGTCGCAGGACGACGCGGACGCCCTCGCCGAGATCGCGCAGCACTCCCAGATCCCGGTGATCGCCGACATCCACTTCCAGCCGAAGTACGTCTACGCCGCGATCGACGCCGGTTGCGCCGCCGTCCGCGTGAACCCCGGCAACATCCGCAAGTTCGACGACCAGGTCAAGCAGATCGCCGCGGCCGCCAAGGATCGCGGCACCTCGATCCGGATCGGCGTCAACGCCGGCTCCCTGGACCCGCGGCTGCTGGAGAAGTACGGCAAGGCGACCCCGGAGGCCCTCGTGGAGTCCGCGGTGTGGGAGGCGTCGCTGTTCGAGGAGCACGACTTCCACGACTTCAAGATCTCGGTCAAGCACAACGACCCGGTGGTGATGGTGCAGACCTACGAGATGCTCGCCGAGCGCGGCGACTGGCCGCTGCACCTCGGCGTCACCGAGGCGGGCCCGGCGTTCCAGGGCACGATCAAGTCCTCGGTCGCCTTCGGCGCGCTGCTGTCGCGGGGCATCGGGGACACGATCCGGGTCTCGCTCTCGGCTCCTCCGGTGGAGGAGGTCAAGGTCGGCCTGCAGATCCTGGAGTCGCTGAACCTGCGCCCGCGCCGGCTCGAGATCGTCTCCTGCCCCTCGTGCGGGCGCGCCCAGGTCGACGTCTACAAGCTCGCCGACGAGGTGACCGCGGGGCTCGAGGGCCTCGAGGTGCCGCTGCGCGTGGCCGTCATGGGCTGCGTGGTGAACGGTCCCGGGGAGGCCCGCGAGGCGGACCTCGGCGTGGCCTCCGGCAACGGCAAGGGCCAGATCTTCGTCAAGGGCGAGGTGATCAAGACCGTGCCGGAGTCGAAGATCGTGGAGACCCTGATCGAGGAGGCCATGCGGCTCGCCGAGGCGATGGGGGAGCCGGTCGACGGCCAGGGCGGTGGGGCCACGGTCTCGGTCAGCTGATCGCGCCGGGCCAGGCCCCGGGTCGCGTAGGCTCGCGGCGTGCTCCGGACCCTCGACGGCCTACGGCTGCTCGGCCCCTCCGACCTCCCCGCGATGTTGGAGCTGACGGCGCGCGACCCGGTCGTCAACGTCTTCGCTGAGTACCGCTCCCGGCTGACCCGGCTGGACCCCCGCTGGCTCGGCGGTGAGGTGTGGGGCTACTACCAGGACGGCGAGCTGGTCTCGGCGTGCCACTCCGCCGCCAACCTGGTCCCGGTCGAGGCCACCCCGGCGGCGGTCGAGGCGTTCGCGCTGCGCGCCGGCGAGCAATCGCGGCGCTGCGCGACGATCGTCGGCCCCGCCGCGGACGTCGAGGCGATGTGGCGGATGCTCGAGCCGGTCTGGGGCCCTGCGCGGGAGCACCGGCCGCGGCAGTTCCACATGCAGATCGAGGGCCCGGCGGCGATCCCGCCCGACGCCGCCGTACGCCGGACCACCTCCGACGACCTCGACGCCCTCTACCCGGCCTGCGTGGCGATGTACACCGAGGAGGTCGGGGTCTCCCCGGAGCTGGGCGGCGGGGCCAACCTCTACCGCGCCCGCGTCGCGCAGCTGATCTCCAAGGGCTGGTCGTTCGCCCGGCTCGACGAGGGGCGCGTGGTGTTCAAGGCGGAGATCGCCGCCGCGACTCCTCACGCCTGCCAGATCCAGGGCGTGTACGTCGCACCCGACCGGCGCGGGCAGGGGCTCGCCGCCGCCGGGATGGCCGCGGTCGCCGAGATCGCCCGGCGCGAGGTGGCTCCGGTGGTCTCGCTCTACACCAACGACTTCAACGTCGCGGCCTGGCGGGCCTACGAGCGCGCCGGCTTCACCACGACCGGGCTGTTCAGCACGATCATGTTCTGAGCCGCCCCGAGGTGCCCGGTGGAATCTGGTGTGCGGCCGGCCGACACCGGCGGTTAGCCTTGCCCGCATGATCCTGCGGATGTCCAGCCTGTTCCTGCGCACGCTCCGCGACGATCCGGTGGACGCGGAGGTGCCGAGCCACCGGCTGCTCGTCCGTGCCGGCTACATCCGCCGTGCCGCTCCGGGCATCTACTCGTGGCTGCCGCTCGGGCTGCGGGTGCTGCGCCGGATCGAGGGCATCGTGCGCGAGGAGATGGACGCCATGGGCGCCCAGGAGCTCCAGTTCCCCGCGTTGCTGCCGCGCGAGCCCTACGAGGCCAGCGGCCGCTGGACCGAGTACGGCGACGGCATCTTCCGCCTCAAGGACCGCAAGGGCGGCGACTACCTGCTCGGCCCCACCCACGAGGAGCTCTTCACGCTGGTGGTGAAGGACCTCTACTCCTCCTACAAGGACCTTCCGGTCTGGCTCTACCAGATCCAGACCAAGTACCGCGACGAGGCGCGCCCCCGGGCCGGCCTGCTGCGCGGCCGCGAGTTCATCATGAAGGACTCCTACTCCTTCGACAGCTCCGACGAGGGTCTGGACAAGTCCTACGCGGCGCACCGTCAGGCCTATGTCAAGATCTTCGACCGGCTCGGCTTCGACTACGTGATCGTGAAGGCGACCGCCGGAGCGATGGGCGGCTCGAAGTCCGAGGAGTTCCTCGCCACCGCCGCCAACGGCGAGGACACCTACGTCCGCTGCAGCAACTGCGACTACGCCGCCAACGTCGAGGCGGTGCAGGTCCGGGCGCCCCAGCCCCGGGCGTACGACGACGTGCCGGCCGCGCACGCCGAGCGCACGCCGGGGACGCCCACCATCGGCACCCTGGTCGACCACCTCAACGAGAAGTTCCCCCGCGAGGACCGCCCCTGGCACGCCGGCGACACCCTGAAGAACGTGCTCGTCGTGCTCCGGCACCCCGACGGCACCCGCGAGCCGGTCGCGATCGGCCTGCCCGGTGACCGCGAGGTCGACGAGAAGCGGCTCGGCGGCCAGCTCGAGCCGATCGAGGTGGAGGCCTTCGACGAGAAGGACTTCGCGGCCAACCCTCACCTGGTCAAGGGCTACATCGGCCCCGGGGTGCTGGGGGAGAAGAACCCGTCGGGGATCCGCTACCTCGTGGACCCCCGGATCGTCGAGGGCACCCGCTGGGTGACCGGCGCCGACGTCGACGGCAGCCACGTGATCGACCTGGTCGCGGGGCGGGACTTCACCCCCGACGGCACCATCGAGGCCGCCGAGGTCCGCGACGGCGACCCCTGCCCGCGCTGCGAGGGGACCCTGGAGTCCGCCCGCGGCATCGAGATGGGCCACATCTTCCAGCTCGGCCGCAAGTACGCCGAGGCGCTCGACCTGCGGGTGCTCGACGAGAACGGCAAGCTCGTCACGGTCACGATGGGCTCCTACGGCATCGGGGTCTCCCGGGCGGTCGCGGCGATCGCCGAGAACACCCACGACGACCTCGGACTGGTGTGGCCCCGCGAGGTCGCCCCCGCGGACGTCCACCTGGTGGCGACCGGCAAGGACGAGGCCGTCTACGAGGCGGCGCGCACGCTGGCCGACGAGCTGCACGCCCGGGGGCTCACCGTCCTCTACGACGACCGGCCCAAGGTGTCGCCCGGGGTGAAGTTCAAGGACGCCGAGCTGATCGGCGTCCCGACGATCGTGGTGGTCGGCAAGGGCCTCGCCGACGGGGTCGTGGAGGTCAAGGACCGGGCGAGCGGGGAGCGGGAGAACGTCGCTGTCGACGCGGCGGCGGACCGGCTGAGGGAGGTAGCGCGTGGTTGACCCGGGGGAGCCGATCGAGGCCGTCATCTTCGACTGGGGCGGCACGCTGACGCCCTGGCACACCGTCGACTTCGTCGAGGAGAGCCTGGCCCTCGCGGCCGCAGCCCTGGAGTCCGACGCATCCGCCGCGGAGACGCTGCGGCTGGCCGCCGACACGGTCTGGGGGCGTTCGCGCGACCACCACGTGAGCGCGACGATCGCCGACATCTTCGCGGAGGCCGGACTCGTCCACGACGAGGGGATGCTCACGTCGTACCGCGAGTTCTGGGAGCCGCACACGCTCACCGACCCGGACGTGCTGCCGCTGTTCAGCCGGCTGAAGGTGGACGGGCTGAAGATCGGGGTGCTGTCCAACACCGTCTGGCCGCGGGACTGGCACGAGGACTACTTCCGGCGCGACGGCGTGCTCGACATGCTGGACGGCGCCGTCTACACCAGCGAGGTGCCGTGGACCAAGCCGGCACCCGAGGCCTTCCAGGCCGCCGCGGACGCGGTCGGGGTGAGCGGGCCCGGCCGCTGCGTGTTCGTCGGTGACCGGCTCTTCGACGACATCTGGGGCGCCGGGCAGGTCGGCATGCGCACCATCCTGGTGCCGCACAGCGACATCCCGCGGGCGCAGGTCGGTCACACCGAGGGCGAGCCCGACGCGGTCGTCGAGCGGCTGGCGCACGTGTACGACGTCGTGGCGAGCTGGCGGAGCGCCGGCTGACCCACGCCGGCCAGGGCCGATCGTCCGACCTGCAGGATCCGGCATCTGCGCAAAGCCGCACAAAATTCTCCGGCGCACGTCTTCCCAGGACGACGTCGCGGAGGCAGGATCGGGCCACCGGGACACATGTTCCGGACTCGGACCCCAGATTGGACTGTGCCCGCACATGACCCGACTCCGTCTGCGCACCGCCACCCTCGCCGGCGCCGCCGCGCTCGCCCTCACCTCGCTGGTCGCCCCCGCCGGCGCCTCCGAGCCGGTGGCCGACCGCACGGCCGGCTGCTTCGACCCGGCTTCGGTCGGCGCCGGCTCCGCGGCCGCCCGTGGCGGCTTCGCCGAGCGCGACCACCGCGACATCACCGCCAAGCAGCAGGCGGCCATCGAGGCCCGCACCGCCCGCATCCTCGCCGCGAAGGGCAACGCCAAGGGCAAGCCCGGCGGCGGTGGCGGCGGCGGCACCGGCGGTGGCGGCACCGTCAGCGCCGGGAGCATCCCGGTCTACGTCCACGTCATGATGGACAAGGCCGGCAACGGCAACGTCAGCAGCACCCAGATCTCCAACCAGATCGCCGTCCTGAACAAGACCTACGGCGGCCAGGAGTCCAGCGCCGCCTCGAACACCGGGTTCACGTTCACGCTGGCCGGCACCGACCGCTTCTACAACGACCAGTGGCACGTGGACCGGCAGAGCTCGAGCTACCGCTCCCAGACCCGCCAGGGGGGCGCCGACGCGCTCAACATCTGGCTGGTCGACTTCGGCTACCTCGGCATCGCCACCTTCCCCTGGGACTACAGCCGCAACCCCGGCATCGACGGCATCCGGGTGCACTACGACTCCGTGCCCGGCGGCGGCATCGCCAACTACAACCTGGGGGAGACCGCGACCCACGAGGCCGGCCACTGGCTGGGGCTCTACCACACCTTCCAGGGCGGCTGCACGACCACGAACGACGAGGTGAGCGACACCCCGGCGCAGAGCAGCTCCACCAACGGCTGCCCGAGCGGCCGCGACTCCTGCTCGCTGCCGGGCCTCGACCCGATCCACAACTACATGGACTACAGCTACGACACCTGCTACACCGAGTTCACCGGGCAGCAGACCGTGCGCATGCAGCAGATGTACACCGCCTACCGCGCCTGAGCCTCCGCCCGGAGCTCACGGCCGGCTCGTCGATCCTCCCCGGAACACGCTTCCGGGGAGGATCTACGCATATCGCCCCTGGCCGGAGCCGCTTCTGCACAAGTCGCCGGACACACCGGCGAGGGTGCTTTACGGTGGCGCTCGGCGCCGACACGATCGGCCCAGCCGGCGCTCCGCCGGACTCGCTCTCACACCCAGGGGAAACGCATGATCCGTCTCAGGAGCGCCGCAGTCGCCGGCCTCACCGCGCTCGCGCTCACCGGCCTGATGGCCCCGGCCGAGGCGGCGCTGCCGACCTCCGAGCGCGGACCGGTCTGCGCCCCGCAGACCGCTGCCGGTGCGGCGGCCAAGGGCGACGCCCGCGCCCCCGGCGAGGTGGACCACCGCGACGTCAGCGCCACCGAGCAGCGCGCCATCGACGACCGCACCAGTGCGCTGCTGGCCAGGAAGGGCGGCGGCGGCAAGCCGCTCCAGGGGATCACGGTGCCGGTCTACGTGCACGTCATGGCGGCCGCGGACGGCACCGGCGACGTCACCGACGCCCAGGTCACCCAGCAGGTCGCGGTGCTCAACAACACCTTCGCCGGCGGTGAGTCCTCCGGGGCCGCCGACACCGGCTTCCGGTTCACCCTGGCCGGGCTCGACCGCTTCTACAACGACACCTGGCACAACGACCGCAGCAGCAGCACCTACCGCAAGGCGACCCGCCAGGGCGGCGCGGACGCGCTCAACATCTGGCTCGTCGACTTCAACTACCTCGGCGTCGCCACGTTCCCCTGGGACTTCGACAAGAAGGACGGGATCGACGGGATCCGGGTGCAGTACTCCAGCCTGCCGGGCGGCACCGAGAAGAACTACAACCTCGGTGAGACCGCGACCCACGAGGCCGGTCACTGGTTCGGGCTCTTCCACACCTTCCAGGGCGGCTGCAACGAGCCCGGCGACGAGATCAGCGACACCCCGGCGCAGTCGGTCGCGACCAACGGCTGCCCCGCCGGCCAGGACTCCTGCGTCGACCAGCCGGGCCTGGACCCGATCCACAACTACATGGACTACAGCTACGACAGCTGCTACTGGGAGTTCAGCCCGGGCCAGTCGGTCCGGATGGCCGACATGTGGACGGCCTACCGCTCCTGACGCCCGCCGACGCCCCGCCCCGGTGATCCCGGTGGCGGGGCGTCGCCACGTCCGGGGTGCGGACGCCCGTGCCGAGCTGCCTAGAGCTCGGGCACACCGGGGAAGGCGTCTGGACCGGCGCCGAAGCCCAGCCCGCGCACCGCGGCGTCCTCCAGCGCGTCGATCGCCCACTGCCGGTCCGCCCTCGCGGTGTTGCCGACCGCGACCGCGTAGGACTCCGCGCAGCGGTCCTCGATCTGCCGCGCGGCCACCCGGCACTGCTCCGCGGTCCGCGCCGGGGTCGGCACCTCGTAGCTCGGCTCCGCGGCCACCGGCTCCTCGCCGCGGTCGCGGATGATCGTGAGCAGCTGGTCGCGCCGGGCCCGGTGCGTGGCGTACGCCGCCCGCAGCGCGTCGGCGAGGACCGGCTCGCTGGTCGACGAGACCCGGCCGCCCAGGACGCCGTACACGTAGATCGCGGCGTGCTCGCCGGCCAGCGCCTGCTGCAGCGCCTGGATGGGGGTCATCTGCCGGAGCCCGGGACGGGGCCGTGGAGCAGCACGGCCTGCTGGGCGGCGGCTGCCGCCATGCTCGCCAGGACGCGCGCGAACACGCCGCTCTCGGCGGCGAAGGCGCCGCGCTTCTCGGCGGTGCTCAGCTCCTCCTCCGCCCGGGCCACGGCCAGGACGGCGCGGGAGCGCTCCGGCGGGACCCGCACCGGGGTGTCCGGGCCGGGGGAACCGGGCGACGAGCCGGGGGAGGGCGGCTGCGACGACGGCGAGGACGTCCCCGACGGTGCGGTCGGGGCTGTCGGGGACGTCGGTTCGGTCGCGGGTGAGCTGTTCGCGGCCGGCGGGGTGGCCTGCTCCAGCAGCTCCACGTGCGCGGCGTGGATGCGGCGTACGGCGTCCAGCTGTGCCGCCAGCGCCGGGAAGGCCGCTGCGGTGGCGTCGATCCGCTCCAGCATCCGCTGCTCGACGGCGAGCACGTCCGCGGCCAGCTCGACGTCCGGGTCGGCGCCCGGCTCCGGGGTCGGCCGGGGACTGAGCCGACCCGCGCGGCGTTCCGGCCGGCCGTTGTAGGGGGAGCAGCCCGCCACCCCGGCACCGACGACGGCTCCCGCGGCCAGCAGCCCGGTGCGCCGGGTCAGCAGGAGGCGTTCGGGGCGGACAGGACGGGCAGGCACCCGCCGACTCTATCCGGCAGCACGGGCCGACCGGCGGCGGAGCGGGGCCGCGGTCGTCCCGCGCCGGCCGGGCAGTGGTCCGAGTGCGGCTACCGTGGTCGGTAGAGCGTGCCGACAGCCGCCGTACCGACGCTCCGGTGGTCGGTCGGGACCCCCGTCGTGGGCTAGGGTTGGGCCGCCCACAACAGCACAGCGAGGAGGAAGCCCGTGAGTATCGAGCAGACCCGGGACCGCCTTGCGAAGGTGCTCGAGGCGCCGATGGCCGACTTCGGCCTCGACGTGGAGGCCATCGAGCTGAGCAACGCCGGCCGGCGCCGAGTGCTGCGCGTGGCGGTGGACCAGGACGGCGGCGTCACGCTCGACGACATCGCCGAGGCGACCGTGGAGGTCTCCCGGTTGCTCGACGAGTCCGACGTGATGGGCCAGCAGCCGTACCTTCTCGAGGTCACCTCCCCGGGCACCGACCGGCCGCTGACCCTGCCGCGGCACTGGCGGCGCAACCAGGGACGACTGGTCAAGGTCACCGACCACGACGGCCAGAGCGTCACCGGGCGCATCCTGCGCAGCGACGACGACACCACCACCCTCGACGTGGACGGCACCGAGCAGACACTCGCCTACGGCGACGTGGCGAAGGCCCGGGTCCAGGTCGAGCTGAACCGCAAGGAGAGCTGAGTCGCATGGACATCGACATGACGGTGCTGCGCGCACTCGAGCGCGAGAAGGAGATCTCCTTCGACATCCTCGTGGAGGCCATCGAGCAGGCCTTGCTGACGGCGTACCACAAGTCGCCCGGGCCCAGGACAAGGCGCGCGTGGTCCTGGACCGCAAGAGCGGCCACGTCACCGTGTTCGCCGCGGAGACCGACGAGGAGGGCGAGGTGGTCGGGGAGTACGACGACACCCCGGCCGGCTTCGGACGGATCGCGGCCACCACGGCGAAGCAGATCATCCTGCAGCGCCTGCGCGACGCCGAGGACGAGCTGCGCTTCGGCGAGTTCTCCGGCAAGGAGGGCGACATCGTCTCGGGCGTCATCCAGCAGGGTCGCGACCCGCAGGACGTCCTGGTCGACCTCGGCAAGCTCGAGGCGTCGCTGCCGGTGGCCGAGCGCGTGCCGGGGGAGACCTACGAGCACGGCGGCCGGCTCAAGGCCCTGGTGATCAGCGTCCGCAAGGGCATGCGCGGGCCGCAGGTGACGCTCTCGCGCTCCCACCCCAACCTGGTCAAGAAGCTGTTCGCCCTCGAGGTGCCCGAGATCGCCGACGGCACCGTGGAGATCTGCGCGATCGCGCGCGAGGCCGGGCACCGCACCAAGCTCGCGGTCCGCACCACGGTCCCGGGCGTCAACGCCAAGGGCTCGTGCATCGGGCCGATGGGGCAGCGGGTCCGCGCCGTCATGAGCGAGCTGCACGGCGAGAAGATCGACATCGTCGACTGGGCGGAGGACCCGGCCGAGATGGTCGCGCACGCGCTCTCCCCGGCCCGGGTGAGCAGCGTCGAGGTGGTCGACGCCGCGGCCCGCTCCGCGCGCGTGATCGTGCCCGACTACCAGCTCTCGCTGGCCATCGGCAAGGAGGGGCAGAACGCCCGGCTGGCCGCCCGGCTCACCGGCTGGCGCATCGACATCCGCTCCGACGAGGCCCCCGCGGAGCCGCCGGTGGCGCCTCCGCTGCGCTCCGGCAACGGCCCGGCCTGAGTCGGTTCGGACACGGACGCCGGAACGGGTAGACTGGTCGATGGTGGTCAGCCGTCCCGACCTCCAGGCGATGTAGACGTATGCCACACGAATCCGTCCGCACCTGTCTGGGTTGTCGCCAGCGGGCCGCCAGGCACGAGTTGCTGAGAGTCGTCGCCGTGGACGAGGGATCCGGCCTGATGGTCGTCCCGGACCCCGCGCGACGTCGTCCGGGCAGGGGAGCGCACCTGCACCCCACGCCCGAGTGTCTCGCCCTTGCGCTTCGCCGCCGAGCTTTCGCCCGGGCCCTCAGGGTCCCGGGGCCGCTCGCCAGCGATCCGCTGGAGAGGTACCTCGCCCGGCTCGGTCCGCAGAACCGCCCAGAAGCACAGCCGTGACACACCCCGTGCACGACCGACAAGAAATTGGAGCATCAGCTCATGAGCACTCGATGAGTACTTTCCGATGAGCATGCACACCAGCTAACGGTCCGCGCGCCCCATCCCGGGGCTCGGACCAGAAGGAGAAGCGTGGCTAAGGTCCGAGTCCACGAGCTCGCCAAAGAGCTCGGAGTCGAGAGCAAGGTCGTCCTGGCCAAGCTCAAGGAGATGGGAGAGTTCGTCAAGTCGGCGTCCTCCACCGTCGAACCCCCCGTCGTCAAGCGGTTCACCGAGCAGTTCGGTGCCGACCTGTCGTCCCAGGGTGCTGCCAAGAAAGCACCCGCCCGCAAGGCACCGGTCCCCGGGCCGGCAGCGCCTGCACCGACGTCCGCTCCTGCCGAGCAGGCGGCTCCGGCCGCTGCTCCCGCCGCGAGCGCGCCGAGTGTTGACGCCGCCGCCGCTCCGGCCGCCAAGGCCGGGCCGCGTCCCGGTCCGCGACCGGGGCCCCAGCAGCCGTCCGCCGAGGAGCCGGTCCCCGCGACGAGCCAGGAGAGCGTGGCCCCGGCCGCGCCCGCCGCTCCCGTGGAGCCGACCGAGGTGAGCGAGCCGTCCGCACCCGCGGCGCCCGCCGCCTCGGCCGCCCCCGGCGCGCCTACGCCGAAGGCACCGACCCCGGCGCCCCGTCCGGGCGCTCGCCCCGGCGCCCCGCGTCCGGGCAACAACCCGTTCTCCTCCACCCAGGGCATGGGCCGACGCCCCGCCCCGGGTCGTCCGGGTCCCAGCGCGACGCCCGACGCCGGTCCCGGCGACCGGCCCCCGCGCCCGCCCGCCGGTCGTGACGGTGCCCCCGGTGGCCGTCCCAGCCCCGGTGGTGCTCCCGGTGGCCGTCCGGGCATGCCGCGTCCCAACCCGGCGATGATGCCGAAGTCCCCGGCCGCCTTCGGTGGCGGACCCGGCGGTCGTCCCGGCCCCGGCCGTGGTGGGCCCGGTGGTACGGGTGCCGGTCGCGGTGGCGCACCCGGTCGTCCGGGCGCTCCCGCCCGCGGCGGTGCTCCCGGTGCCGGCGGCGCTCGTCCCGGCTTCGGCGGCGGTCCCGGCGGCGGTCGCCCCGGTGGCGGCGGTCGTCCCGGCCAGCGCGGCACGACCCAGGGTGCGTTCGGTCGCCCCGGCGGTCCGTCGCGTCGTGGTCGCAAGTCGAAGCGCGCGCGTCGTCAAGAGTTCGAGCAGATGCAGGCGCCGACCATCGGTGGCGTGCGCGTCCGCAAGGGTGACGGCGAGACCGTCAAGCTTCCCCGCGGCGCCTCGCTGACCGACTTCGCCGAGCGCATCGGCGTCGACCCCGCAGCGCTGGTGCAGATGCTGTTCTCGCTCGGCGAGATGGTGACCGCGACCGAGTCGGTCAACGACGAGACGTTCGAGCTGCTCGGTGACGAGCTGAACTACGTCGTCCAGGTCGTCTCCCCCGAGGACGAGGACCGCGAGCTGCTCGAGTCCTTCGACCTCGAGTTCGGGTCCGACGTGGGTGACGAGGGCGACCTCGTCGCCCGTCCGCCGGTCGTGACCGTCATGGGTCACGTCGACCACGGAAAGACCAAGCTCCTCGACGCGCTCCGCCAGGCCAACGTGGTCGCCAAGGAGGCCGGTGGGATCACCCAGCACATCGGTGCCTACCAGGTGGCCACCGAGGTCGACGGTGACGAGCGCAGGATCACCTTCATCGACACCCCGGGTCACGAGGCGTTCACCGCCATGCGTGCTCGTGGTGCGCAGGCCACCGACATCGCGGTGCTGGTCGTGGCCGCCGATGACGGCGTGATGCCGCAGACGGTCGAGGCGCTCAACCACGCCAAGGCCGCCGGCGTGCCGATCGTGGTCGCGGTGAACAAGATCGACGTGGAGGCCGCTGACCCGCAGAAGGTGCGTGGCCAGCTCAGCGAGTACGGCCTGGTCCCCGAGGAGTACGGCGGCGACACGATGTTCGTCGACGTCTCCGCGAAGGCCGAGCTCAACCTCGACGGGCTGCTCGAGGCGATCGTGCTGACCGCCGACGCGTCCCTGGACCTGCGGGCCAACCCCGACCAGGACGCCCAGGGCCTCGTGGTCGAGGCGCACCTCGACCGTGGCCGCGGCCCGGTGGCCACCGTGCTCGTGCAGCGCGGCACGCTCCGGGTCGGCGACTCGATCGTCGCCGGACCGGCGTACGGCCGGGTCCGCGCGATGCTCGACGAGTACGGCGAGAACATCGAGGCGGCCGACCCGTCGCGTCCGGCCATGGTGCTCGGACTGACCGCCGTCCCCGGCGCCGGTCAGAACTTCATCGTGGTCGACGACGACCGGATGGCCCGACAGATCGCCGAGAAGCGCGAGTCGCGTGAGCGGGCGGCCATGCAGGCCAAGCGTCGCGTGCGTCGGACGCTCGAGGACTTCATGGCCTCCATGGAGAAGGGCAAGAGCCAGGAGCTCAACCTGATCCTGAAGGGCGACGTGTCCGGCTCGGTCGAGGCTCTCGAGGACTCGCTGGCCAAGATCGACGTCGGCGACGAGGTCAACCTGCGGGTCATCGACCGCGGTGTCGGTGCGATCACCGAGACCAACGTCGACCTGGCCGCGGCCTCCGACGCCATCATCATCGGCTTCAACGTCCGGCCCCAGGGCAAGGCGACGGAGATGGCCGACAAGGAGGGCGTGGAGATCCGGTACTACTCGGTCATCTACCAGGCGATCGAGGAGATCGAGGCAGCGCTCAAGGGCATGCTCAAGCCGGAGTACGAAGAGGTCACCCTCGGCCAGGCCGAGATCCGTGAGATCTTCCGCTCCTCCAAGATCGGCAACATCGCCGGTTGCATGGTCACCAGCGGGGTCATCCGACGCAACGCCAAGGCCCGTCTCATCCGGGACGGCAACGTGGCCTCGGACAACCTGGACCTGTCGTCGCTGCGGCGCGAGAAGGACGACGTCACCGAGGTCCGCGAGGGCTTCGAGTGCGGTCTCACCCTGCGCGGCTACAACGACATCAAGCAGGGTGACGTGGTGGAGTGCTTCGAGATGCGCGAGATCCCGCGCGCCTGATCGACGGTGCGCCGGCCGGGCCGGCCGGGCAGGGCAGCGGGGCGATCCAGTCCCGCACGTGCCCGGCCCGGCGGCCCGGCGGCTTCCGTCCCGCCGACGTGCCCGGTCCTACCGGCCGGGCACGACGGCGGGCCACCTGACCTCGCGTCAGGCCGTCGCACCGGGGGACCGAACGACTGCAGCAGCAACCGGAACCAAGAAGAAGGCAGGGACTGACATGGCCAGCCCACGGGTCCGCAAGGTTGCGGACCGGATCCAGGTGATCGTCGCGGAGATGCTCGAGCGGCGGATCAAGGATCCGCGACTCGGGTTCGTGACCGTCACCGACGTCCGCGTCACCGGCGACACCCAGAACGCCTCGATCTTCTACACCGTCTTCGGCGAGGAGGACGAGGTCGCGGCCTCGGCCGTGGCCCTCGAGTCCGCCAAGGGGCTGATCCGCAGCGAGGTCGGCAAGCAGCTCGGCATGCGGCACACCCCGTCGCTGGAGTTCATCCACGACGCGCTGCCCGAGAACGCCCGGCACCTCGACGAGCTGCTCGCCCGGGCCCGCGAGTCCGATGCCGCGGTCGCCGCGGCCGCGGCGGGCAAGACCTACGCCGGCGAGTCCGACCCGTACCGCAAGCCCCACGAGCCCGACCCGCTCGACGACTCGCTCGACGACGACCTCCGGGCATGAGCGCTGCCGCCGGCTCCGGCCTGGTGGTCGTCGACAAGCCTGCCGGGCTGACCTCGCACGACGTCGTCGGCCGGGTCCGCCGGCTGGCCGGCACCCGCAAGGTCGGGCACGCCGGCACGCTGGACCCGATGGCCACCGGGGTCCTGCTGCTCGGGGTGGAGCGGGCGACCCGGCTGCTCGGGCACCTCATGCTGACCGAGAAGGCCTACGACGCGACGGTCCGGCTCGGCGCCGGCTCGAGCACCGACGACGCCGAGGGGCAGCTCGGCGAGCCGCTCTCCACCGCGCTGCTCACCGAGGACGACGTGCGCTCCGCCGCCGGCCGCTTCGTGGGTGCGCTGGAGCAGGTCCCCTCCGCGGTCTCGGCGATCAAGGTGGACGGGAAGCGGGCCTACGCGCGGGTGCGCGATGGCGAGGACGTCAACCTCCCCGCCCGCTCGGTCACCGTCCACGAGCTGCTGGTCACCGACGTGCGCCGCGACGGCCCCTGGGTCGACGTCGACCTCAGCGTGCGCTGCAGCAGCGGCACCTACATCCGCGCCATCGCGCGCGACCTCGGCGCCGCCCTCGGCGTCGGTGGCCACCTGACGGCGCTGCGCCGTACGGCGGTGGGGCCGTTCAGGCTCGATGAGGCACGCAGCCTCGAGCAGCTCGCCGAGACCTTCGAGGTGCTCGACCTGTCCGCCGCGGCGCGCCGCTGCTTCCCGTCGGTGGACCTCGGCGCCGACGACGCCCGCGCCGTCGGGTTCGGTCGTGCCCTCGCCATCGACCTCGGAGCCGAGGGACCGGTCGCCGTGTTCGACCCCGACGGCACCTTCCTGGCGCTCTACCGCCAGCAGGGCGAGAGCGCGGTCGCGGTCGCGGTCTTCGTCTCCTGAGCGTTCCGTGGCGCGGCGCGTGTGGCAGGCTTGCCGCCGTGAATGACGTGTGGCGCTCGCTCGACGACGTACCCGCCGACCTCGGCCGGACCGTCGTCACGGTCGGCAACTTCGACGGTGTGCACCTCGGTCACCAGCACGTGATCGCGCGGGCCGGCGAGCTGGCCCGGGAGCTCGGCGCGGACGGCGTCGTCGCGGTCATCTTCGAGCCGCACCCGATCGCGGTGCTGCGGCCCGAGCACGCGCCGCCGACGCTGACCACCGTGGACACCCGGGTCGACCTGCTCGTCGAGTCCGGCGTCGACGGGGTGCTGGTGCTCCCGTTCTCCCGCGAGGTGGCCGGCTGGAGCCCGGAGCGATTCGTCCGCGACGTCCTCGTCGACGCGCTGCACGCCCGGGCCGTCGTGGTCGGAGCCAACTTCCGGTTCGGCAACCGGGCGGCCGGAGACGTGGCCACGCTGCGCGAGCTGGGCGCCGAGCTCGACTTCGTCGCCGAGGGGATCGCCCTGGACGGCGGCCCGCAGGTGTGGTCCTCGACCTATGTCCGCAACTGCCTGTCCACCGGCGACGTGGAGGG
Organism: Nocardioides mesophilus; assembly: GCF_014395785.1. Taxonomy (GTDB): domain Bacteria; phylum Actinomycetota; class Actinomycetes; order Propionibacteriales; family Nocardioidaceae; genus Nocardioides_B; species Nocardioides_B mesophilus. Next base: position 3,577,004 of record NZ_CP060713.1, read on the forward strand.
GGCCGCGGAGGCGCTGGGGCGGCCGTTCACGGTCCGCGGCGTCGTGGTGGTCGGCGACAAGCGCGGCCGCGAGCTGGGCTACCCGACCGCCAACGTGCCCACCTCCGGGATGCAGTGCGCCCCGGCCGACGGCGTCTACGCGGGACGGCTGCTGCGCCTGGACACCGGCGAGCAGATGCCGGCCGCGATCAGCGTCGGCACGAACCCCACCTTCGCCGGCGAGCGGGAGCGCCGGGTCGAGTCCTACGTGCTGCCCGAGGCGGCGGGCGACGACCTCGACCTCTACGGCGTCGAGGTCGAGGTCGCGTTCGTGTCCCGGATCCGGGGGATGCTGCGCTTCGACTCCGTCGAGCAGCTGGTCGAGCAGATGGCCGACGACGTCCGGCGTACCCGCGCACGGCTCGTGGAGCAGCCCCGGTGAGGACCGGGGAGCGCGAGCACGCTCCCGGTTCGGACCGGGAGACGGTCGCCGCCACCTCCGCCTGGCTGGTGCGGCACGGGATGCCGTACTTCGTGCCGGAGGAGCGGGAGGCGGCACGCGCGGCGCTGCGCTCGCGGCGGACCAAGGTGCTCCTGGTGCTGCTCGTCCTCGTCGGCCTCGCTGCCGGGGTGCCCTCGGCGTTCGTCTCAGGCGACGCCTCGCTCGCCCCGGCCACGGTGATGCTGCTGCTCGGCGTCGCCGCGCTGGTCTACGGGCTCACCGCGCTGCGCGCGCGCCCGATCGCCACCTGGGCGGTCGCGCGCACCCTGGGCAGCCTGCGCCAGCTGCTGCCGCTGGCGACCCGGGCGCTGCCGCTGCTGCTGATCTTCGTCACCTTCCTGTTCATCAACGCGGAGGTGTGGCAGGTCTCCGCCACCCTCGACGGCGGCCTGCTCTGGATCACGGTGATGCTCTTCGCGCTGGTCGCGGCGGTGTTCCTGCTGGTGCGTCTGCCCGAGGAGCTCGACGGGATCCACGACCTCGGTCGCGACGAGCTGGTGGAGGCGTGCCGGCACACGCCGCTGGAGGGTCGCGTCGAGGAGGTCGTCGCGCAGACTGACCCGGCCGAGCTGCACGCCCTGACCCGCGTCGCCGGCTTCGAGCGGGCCAACCTGCTGCTGGTGCTGGTGATCGCGCAGGCGGTGCAGGTGCTGCTGCTCAGCCTGCTGGTCTTCGGGTTCTTCCTGCTCTTCGGGGCGCTCGTCATGGACGAGGTGGTGCAGGAGGCGTGGATCCAGGATTCGACCACCGGCGTGTCCTGGCTGCCGCACCTGACCGTCGAGCTCGTGCAGGTCTCGGTGTTCCTCGCCGCGTTCTCGGGGCTGTACTTCACCGTCTACGCGGTCACCGACGAGTCCTACCGGGACCAGTTCTTCGTCGAGGTCAGGCGCGAGCTCGACCGGGCGGTCGGCGTCCGCGCCGTCTACACCGCGGTCCGGCGCCGGTCCCCCTGACGAGTCGGCGCATCTGCAGGTCCCGGACCTGCCGAGTCGGCGCATCTGCAGGTGCCGGACCTGCCGAGTCGGCGCATCTGCAGGTGCCGGACCTGCCGAGTCGGCGCATCTGCAGGTCCCGATCCTGCCGAGTCGGCGCAACCGCATCCCTGACGGGTGCAGTTGCGCCGACTCGGCGGCCTTATGAGGTGCAGATGCGCCGACTCGGCCGGTTGTTGAGGTGCAGTTGCGCCGACTCGGCGGGCTTATGAGGTGCAGATGCGCCGACTCGGCCGGTTGTTGAGGTGCAGATGCGCCGACTCGGCGGTGGGGGTGGCGGTGGCGGTGGGGTCAGGCGTCGAGGTCCTTCTCGACCAGGGTGGCGATGGTGTCGACCGCCTGCTGGTCCTCCCCGCTCACCTCGACGCTGTCGCCCTGCTTGGCGCCGAGGGTCATGATCATCAGGGCCGAGGCCGCGTCGACCGGGTCGCCACCGGTCGTCGCCAGGGTCACCGACGAGCCGAGCTTGCCGGCCTCCTCCGCGATCAGTGCTGCGGGGCGGGCGTGCAGGCCGACTGCGGAGCCGACGGTCACGGTCTTGCTGGGCATGGAATCTCCTTTTAGATGGGTGAGCTTGCGGACAGTTGTGGGGAGGGGGCTCAGACCGGTGCGGCGAGCTCGTCGAGCTCCTCGATCTCTTCCTTGCTCTCGGTGAACTGCTTGAGCGCGATCACCGAGGCCGCGGCCACGACGACGCCGATGACCAGCGCCACCAGGAACCAGAGGACGTGGCCGACGGCGAACAGCACGAAGATGCCGCCGTGCGGAGCACGCAGGGTCACGTGCGCCGCCATCGAGAGCCCGCCGGTGATCGCGCTGCCGAGCATGATCGAGGGGATGACGCGCAGCGGGTCGGCCGCCGCGAACGGGATCGCGCCCTCGGTGATGAACGAGGCGCCCAGCAGCCACGCCGCCTTGCCGTTCTCGCGCTCCGGCTCGGTGAACAGCTGGGGGCGTACGGCGGTCGCCAGCGCCAGCGCCAGCGGCGGCACCATGCCGGCGAGCATCACCGCGGCCATGATCTGCAGCTGCGGGGCGTCCCCGGTGGCGGTCGCTGCCGCGGCGAGGCCCGTGGTCGCGAACAGGTAGGCGGTCTTGTTGAGCGGCCCACCCATGTCGAAGGCCATCATCAGCCCGAGCACGACGCCCAGCACGATGCCGGCGCCGCTCTCGGCCATGTTGGTCAGGCCGCTGTTGAGCGCGTCCATCAGCGCACCGAGCGGCTTGCCGAGGACGACCACCATCACCAGTCCCGCGAGCAGCGTGGTGAGCAGCGGGATGATCAGGACCGGCATCAGACCGCGCATCCAGGACGCGACCTTCCAGCGGGCGATCCAGAGCGCGATCACGCCGGCGAGCACGCCGCCGATGATGCCGCCGAGGAAGCCGGTCTGCGGGACGCCGAAGGCGCCGAGGTCGACCGCGATGGCACCCATCACGAAGCCCGGTGCGATCCCGGGGCGGTCGGCGATGGCGTAGGCAATGTAGCCGGCCAGTGCCGGCACCAGGAACTTGAACGCCGTCGCGCCGAGCATGAAGAACAGCGCGCCGATGTAGGCCAGGAACGGCGAGTCGAACAGCGCGTGCTCGAGACCGTTGGCCTTGAGGTCGGGGAGGTCGAAGATCGTGTTGTTCGTGACGATGTCCGCGGCCGGGGTGGTGATCTCGTAGCCGGCGAAGAGGAACGACAGCGCGATCAGCAGACCGCCGGCGGCGACGAACGGGATCATGTACGAGACCCCGGTCATCAGCACCCGGCGGATCCGCAGCCCCCAGGGCTCGTCCCCGGTGGCGATCCGGTGCTCGGTGCTGCCACGGCCCTCGCCGGCGCCCTCCACGCGCGGGGCGCTCGGGTCGTCAGCGTACCGCAGTGCCTCGGCGATCATCTCGTCGGCGTCGTCGATGGCGCGCTTGACCCCGGAGGCGACGACCGGCTTGCCGGCGAACCGGGACCGGTCGCGCACCCCGACGTCGGCGGCGAAGATCGCCGCCGCGGCGCCCGCGATCGTCTCGGGCGGCAGCGGCGTGGAGCCGGCGGATCCCTGGGTCTCGACGTGCATGTCGACGCCGGCCCGGACGGCGGCCGCCTCGAGCGACTCCGCAGCCATGTACGTGTGCGCGATGCCGGTCGGGCACGCGGTCACGGCGACGATGCTGCGTCGTGCCGCCGGGGCTGTGGTGGTGCCAGCCGGTACGCCGGTCGCCGGCGCATCGCCGCCGGTGGCGGTCGCGCCACCCGCGGCACCCGCAGCCGGGGGAGCGGCCGCAGCCGGCGGAGCGGCCGGCGCGCCGGTCGGCAGCGCGACCGTGCTGTCGATCAGCGCCACCACGTCGGCCGGGGTGGCCGCGGCCCGCAGGCCGTTGGTGAAGTCGGGCTTGACCAGCGCTCGGGCGAGCTGGGTCAGCACCTGCAGGTGGGTGGCGTCGCCGCCGGCCGGGGCCGCGATCAGGAAGGCCAGGTCGGCCGGCCCGTCCTTGGCGCCGAAGTCGGTGGGCGGGGAGAGCCGCGCGAACACGAGCGTGGGTACGTCGACGTGCTCGGTGCGGCAGTGCGGGATCGCGATCCCGCCGGGGAGGCCGGTCGACGAGGTGGCCTCACGGGCCAGGGCGTCGGCCGCCAGGCCTTCGACGTTGCCGGTGCGCCCGGCGGCCGCGGCGACGGCCGCAAGGCCGCGGATGACGTCGTGCTTGTCAGCTCCCAGGCTGACGTCGAGACGGACCAGCTCAGTGGTGATCATCGGATCGGACATCGGGTTCCTCAGGTTTCTGCCGGGACGGGCAGCTCGGCGAGGTCGACGAGCTCAGGGTGGAGGTGGTCGGGCGTGGGGATGGTGGTGCCGGGCAGCGCGGCCGCGGCGCTGCCGTAGGCGACGGCGAGCCGCAGGCACTCGGAGGGCGGTAGCTCGCGCAGCGACCCGAGCAGGAACCCGAAGAGGCTGGAGTCGCCGGCGCCGACGGTGCTGACCACGGTGGTGGGCGGCGGGGTGGCGTGCCAGGCGCCGTCGGCGGTGACCAGGACCGCGCCTCCGGCGCCCAGGGTGGCCAGCACGGACCGGACGCCCCGGTGCACCAGCACCCGGGCGGCCGCGGCGGCCGCGAGCGGGTCGGCCTCGATCTGCTCGGCGTCGCCGCCGGTGAGCGAGGCCAGCTCCTCGGCGTTGGGCTTGAGCAGGTCGGGGGCGGCGGTCTCGAGCCGGTCCGCGAGCGCGATCAGCGGCGCGTCGGAGGTGTCCACGGCGACCGGCACGCCGACCTGCTGCAGGTCGGCGACGACGTCGGCGTACCACTCCGGGGGAGTGCCCGGGGGCAGCGACCCGGCCAGCACCACCCAGCCGGCGCCGGCCGCACGCTGGTGCAGGGCCGCCCGCAGCCGGTCCAGCGACGCCGCGGTGACGGTCGCGCCGGGGGAGTTGATCTTGGTGGTGGTGCCGTCCGGCTCGGTCAGCGTGACGTTCATGCGCACGGCGCCGGCGGGGGGTTCGGGCCGGCAGTCGATGCCGTCACGCAGCAGCTCGTGCACGTAGGGATCGTCCTGCGCGGCGGGCATGACCGCAATGGTGGGCACCCCCGCGGCCACGGCGGCGCGAGAGATGTTGACGCCCTTGCCCGCGGACTGGGAGGTGACCGAGACCGCGCGCAGGACCGCCCCGCGCTCCAGCGGGGAGGCGAGCGCGATCGTGCGGTCGATGCTCGGGTTGGGGGTCAGCGTGACGATCATGCGACGACTACCTCGATGTCGATGTCGGTGAGGCTCTTCTGGTCCTCCGCCGAGATGCCGTCATCGGTGATGATCACGTCGATCTGGGAGAGGTCGGCGAACCGGACGGTGCTCTCGTGGCCGATCTTGGAGGAGTCGGTCAGGACGACCACGCGCTGGGCGCTGCAGACCATGGCGTGCTTGGCGGCGGCCTCGCTCTGGTCCGGGGTGCTGAGGCCGTGGCTCAGGGAGAGCCCGTTGGTGCCGACGAAGGCGATGTCGGCGCGGATCCGGTCGAGCGCGGCGACGGTCTCCTCGCCGACCGCCGCCTGCGTCGTGCGGCGCACCCGGCCGGGGAGCAGATGCAGCTCGACGTTGCCGCGGCCGGCGAGCCGGCTGGCGATCGGCACCGCGTTGGTGAAGACGGTGAAGGAGACGTCGAGCGGCAGCAGGCCGGCGAGCCGCGCGGTCGTAGTGCCGGCGTCGAGCAGCAGGCTGCCGCCGGCGCGGGGCAGGAACTCGACGGCGGCGGAGGCCACCCGGTCCTTGCGCTCGCCGTGGGTCAGGTCGCGCTCGGAGACGGCGAGCTCGAGGACGGAGAGCGACGCTGCGGGGATTGCGCCGCCGTGCACGCGGCGTACGATGCCAGCACGCTCCAGCGTGGACAGGTCGCGCCGCACCGTCTCCGTGGTGACCATGAACCGGTCGGCGAGCTCGTTGACCGAGAGCCGTCCGCGCTGGGAGAGCAGGTCGGCGATGGCCTGCTGTCGTTCCTCGGCATACACGGCGGCCCCTCTGGCTCAGATTCTTCGTGTCTGTTGTTTTACGCCCGAATATGTTGACTGTCAAGAGTTGCCGCGGTTTACTTTCCTCATGACGCAGATCACTTCCGGAGCCGCTGCCACCTCCGACACGTTGCAGGGCACCCCCGTGGTTCCCGGGGTCGCCTTCGGCCCCGTGGTCGTGGCCACCACCGAGATCTCGCCGGACGCGATCGCCGCGTTCGAGCAGCAGGACCTCTCCGCCGACGACGCGACCGAGCGGCTCGACGCCGCCGTCGGCGTGGTGGCGCAGCGGCTCGCCGACCGGGCGGCCTCCACCGAGGGCTCGGCGGCCGAGGTGCTCGCCGCGACCGCCGGGCTCGCCCGCGACCGGGGCCTCCGCTCGGCCGTCGTGGGCCGGCTCGGACAGGGCACCGGGCTGCTCGCCGCGGTGGCCGAGAGCGTCGAGCAGTTCGCCGAGCTGTTCACCCAGATGGGCGGCGTGATGGCCGAGCGGGTCACCGACCTGCGCGACCTCGGCCGCCGGCTGACCTCGGAGATCGTCGGCGAGCCGGAGCCCGGCGTACCCACCCCCGAGGTGCCCTCGGTGCTGGTCGCCGAGGACCTCGCCCCCGCCGACACCGCCCTGCTCGACGGCACCCTCGTGCTCGCCCTGGTGACGGAGCGTGGCGGCCCGACCAGCCACACGGCGATCATCGCGCGTCAGCTCGGCATCCCCTGCGTGGTCGCCGTGCCGGGGGCGCTCGGCCTGCGTTCCGGCAGCCAGGTGCTCGTCGACGGCGTCTCCGGGGTGATCGAGGTCGACCCCGACCCCACGGACGCCGCGGAACGAGTGGCCCGCGCCGAGCAGCGCCGCGCCCTCCTCGAGGCCTGGACCGGGCCGGCCGCCACCAGCGACGGCACCGCGGTCAAGGTGCTGGCCAACGTCGCGGACCGGGCCTCGGCCCAGCACGCCGCGCAGGCCCCGGTGGAGGGCAGCGGGCTGTTCCGCACCGAGCTGTGCTTCCTCAACCGCAAGGACGAGCCGTCGGTGGAGGAGCAGGCCGAGCTGTACGGCGGCGTGCTCACTGCGTTCGGCCCGGACCGGACGGTCGTGGTGCGCACGCTCGACGCCGGCTCGGACAAGCCGGTGGCCTTCGCGACGCTCGCGGGGGAGGAGAACCCGGCCCTCGGGGTGCGGGGGCTCCGGCTCTCCTTCGGCAACCCCGGGCTGCTCGAGCGGCAGCTCGACGCCATCGCGATGGCTGCCGAGCAGACCGGCACCCGGCCCTGGGTGATGGCGCCGATGGTGGCCACCGTCGAGGAGGCGAGGGCGTTCGCCGAGCAGGTCCGCGGGCGCGGGCTGCCGGCCGGGGTGATGGTGGAGGTGCCCAGCGCCGCGCTGCTGGCGCACCGGTTCCTCGAGGTCGTGGACTTCCTCTCGATCGGCACCAACGACCTGACCCAGTACACGATGGCCGCGGACCGGATGGCCGCGGACCTGGCGCACCTGACCGACCCGTGGCAGCCGGCCGTGCTGGCGCTCGTCGCAATCACCGCCGAGGCCGGCCGGCAGGCGGGCAAGCCGGTGGGGGTCTGCGGCGAGGCGGCGGCGGACCCGCTGCTCGCCACCGCCCTGGTGGGGATGGGGGTGACCTCGTTGTCGATGGCCTCGGCCGCCGTCCGTCCGGTCGGGGCGCAGCTCGCCGAGGTCTCCATGGACGTCTGCGAGCAGGCCGCCGAGGTGGCGCTCGCGGCGGTCGACCCGGCCGCCGGCCGCGACGCGGTGCGGGCGCTCATCGCGCCGGCCTGATCGCGGGGCGACCGGCTGCGCGGCGGGGCGAGCGCCGGGGTCAGCAGGCGCTCAGCGTCACCGGGGTCCCGTTGAGCACGGCGTTGCCGCTGACGTCGAGGCGCTCGGGGTCGGTGAGGTCGTTGATCGACGCCCCGGGCAGCGCGGTGGCGCCCGCCATCAGCACGCCCGCGCGCCGGTGCCCGTAGCCGTGCGGGAGGCTGACCACCCCCGGCATCATCGTCGTGCTCGCGCTGACCTCGACCTCGACCGAGCCGACCCGTGAGCTCACCCGGACGGTGCTGCCGTCGAGGAGGCCGCGCGCGGCCAGGTCGTCGGGGTGGGCCAACAGCTGGTGGCGTGGCCGGCCGCGGGTGAGCCGCTCGGCGTTGTGCATCCAGGAGTTGCAGTCACGCTGGTGCCGCCGCCCGATCAGCAGCAGCGTGTCGGGATCCGGCGCGGGTGCCGCCTCCAGCCGGGCCAGGTCGTCGAGCACGAGCGGCTGCGCGAGGTCGATCCGCTTCCCCGGCGTCTGCAGCCGCTCGGGCAGGTGCGGCTCCAGCGGCCCGAGGTCGAGCCCGTCGGGGGCGGCCCGCAGCCGCCGCAAAGAGAGCCGGCGCTCGCCGGTGCGCAGCAGCAGGTCGAGGGTGCGGGTGGGGGAGAGCCGCATCCGGGCGGCCCGGACCAGCCGCGCGCGCAGCGGCGGGCGGCCCGCCGAGCGCCGGGCGGTGCGCAGGGTGAGCTCGCGGTAGATCTCCCAGTCGTGCATCGCCCCCTCCGGCTTGGGCAGCACCGCCGGGGTGAACCGGGCGGTGTCGCGGACGGCCAGTGCGTGGAAGACGAGGTCGTAGTGGTCACGCTCGAGGGCGGTCGTCGGCGGCAGGATGACGTCGGCGTGCCGGGTGGTCTCGTTGACGTAGACGTCCACGGCGACCATGAAGTCGAGCCCGGCCAGCGCCCGGTCGAGCCGGTCGCCGCCGGGCGTCGAGGAGACCGGGTTGCCGGCGACCGTGACGAGCGTCCGCACCTGCCCCTCGCCCGGGGTGAGGATCTCGTCGGCCAGCGTGGCGACCGGCAGCTCTCCGGAGAACTCCGGCAGGCTGCGCACCCGGCTGCGCCACAGCCCGTGGTGCCCGCGGCCGAACAGGCGACGGCCGACCACGTCCACGGCCGGTCGGGTGAGCATCACCCCGCCCGGCCGGTCCAGGTTGCCGGTGACGGCGTTGAGCACCTGCACGGCCCACTGGCTGACCAGGCCGAACTCCTGCACCGAGACGCCGACCCGGCCGTAGACCGCTGCGGCGTCGGCGGCGGCGAGCTCGTGCGCGATCCGCCGGACCTCGGACGCGGCCAGGCCGCTGCGGCTCTCGGCCCGCTCCGGCGTGAACGGCTCGACGGCCCGGCGTACGGCGTCCAGGCCGTCGACGTACGGCGCCGGCCGCTCCCCTCCCTCTCCGAGGATCACGTGCAGCAGCGCGAGCAGCACGAACGCGTCCGAGCCCGGCCGGACGAAGTGGTGCTCGTCGGCGACCCGGGCGGTCTCGGTGTGCCGGGGGTCGAGCACCACCATCCGGCCGCCGCGCGCGTGCAGCTCGCGGACCCGGTTCGGGAAGTCCGGGGCGGTCATCAGGCTGCCGTTGGAGGCCATCGGGTTGGCGCCGAGCACCAGGAAGTAGCTGGTCCGGTCCAGGTCCGGCACCGGCAGCAGCAGCTGGTGCCCGTAGAGGAGGTGGGCCACGAGCTGGTGCGGCAGCTGGTCGACGGAGGTGGCGGAGTAGGTGTTGCGGGTGCGCAGCGACCTCACCATCGCGGTGCCGTGGGTCATCGACCCGAGGCTGTGCACGTTGGGGTTGCCGAGGTAGACCCCCACCGCGTCCCGGCCGTGATCGCGCGCGGTGCCGGCGAGGCGGTCCGCGACGAGGTCGAGCGCCTCGTCCCAGCCGAGCTCCTGCCAGCCGTCGGCGGTGCGGCGCACGGGGTGGCGCAGCCGGTGGGGGTCCTCGTGCAGGTCCGGCAACGCGAGCGCCTTGGGGCAGACGTGCCCCCGCGAGAGCGGGTCGGCGGGGTTGCCGCGCACGCCGCTCACCCGGCCGTCCTCGACGGTGAGCAGCAGGCCGCAGATGGCCTCGCAGAGGTTGCACACGCCGTGCACGGTGCCGGACCGGTTCGCCATGCCGTCAGTCTCGCACCCCGACGGCCCCCGACGGCCTCCCGCCGGAGCCCGCCCGGGGGGTCGCGGGGCAGAGCCGCGGGCCCGCGCCGATTGGCAGTTCCCGCAGGTCCTGGGCTAACCTGGATCGGTTGCCCCGCCGCACCTGGACGGGGTGGCATCACCACCTTGCCGTGAAACGGCCGCGGATCGAGAGTGCCCGGGTGAACAGGCCCCGGCGCGCCGCGCAACACGAGACCGAAGGGAGCTACGCGTGGCCACTGGTACCGACGCGGAGACCAAGAAGAAGATCATCGCCGAGTATGCAACGACCGAGGGCGACACCGGCTCGCCGGAAGTCCAGGTCGCGCTGCTCACGCACCGGATCGCTCACCTGACCGAGCACCTCAAGGAGCACAAGCACGACCACCACAGCCGTCGTGGTCTGCTGCTCCTGGTCGGCCAGCGCCGTCGCCTTCTGAACTACATGCAGAAGGAAGACATCAACCGTTACCGCTCGATGATCGAGCGGCTCGGCCTGCGCCGTTGATCCACCTGTGACGTAGATGTCGCAGCGGGCGGCACCTCGACTCCGGGGTGTCGCCCCTGTCACATCCGGCACCCGACCTCGCTAGGGTCGGACGTGACAACTGAACAGAGAAGAACACATCAAGTTGGAGCGACCGCGGACGTCTGAGCCCGGTCCTCGGTAGTGGCTCTCGGTTCCGCCGCGTCCCCCGCACAGTGCTGGGGGTACGCCGGAGCGTGGGCCTCGATCGAAGACCGGCCCCACCGAAGGCGCCCCCGCGTGATCGCTCCGCGACACAAGGAAGGGACACCCATGGAGGGACCCGAGATCTACGCTGTCGAAACCGTGATCGACAACGGTTCGCACGGACAGCGCACCGTCAAGTTCGAGACCGGGCTGCTGGCCCGGCAGGCCGCCGGATCGGTGACTGCCTACCTCGACGACGACACCATGCTGCTGTCGGCCACCACGGCCGGCAAGCACCCCAAGGAACACTTCGACTTCTTCCCCCTCACGATCGACGTGGAGGAGCGGATGTACGCCGCGGGCCGGATCCCCGGCTCGTTCTTCCGGCGCGAGGGCCGGCCGTCCGAGGACGCCATCCTCACCTGCCGGCTGATCGACCGACCGCTGCGCCCGACCTTCAAGAAGGGTCTGCGCAACGAGGTCCAGGTCGTCATCACGGTGCTGGCGCTCGACCCGAACACCCCGTACGACGTGCTCGCCATCAACGCCGCCTCGCTCTCCACCCAGATCTCCGGCCTGCCGTTCTCCGGCCCGGTCGGCGGCACCCGGGTGGCGCTGATCGACGGCCAGTGGGTGGCCTTCCCGACCCACAGCCAGCTCGAGAACGCCGTCTTCGACATGGTCGTGGCCGGTCGGGTCACCGACACCGGCGACGTCGCGATCATGATGGTCGAGGCCGAGTCCACCGAGCAGACGTGGAACCTCGTGCAGTCCGGCGTCCAGGCGCCGACCGAGGAGGTCGTGGCCGGTGGCCTCGACGCCGCCAAGCCGGTCATCAAGCAGCTGTGCGAGGCGCAGGCCGAGCTGGCCAAGCAGGCCGCCAAGCCGATCCAGGAGTTCCCGGTCTTCCTCGACTACGAGGACGACGTCTACGCCGCCGTGGAGAGCGCCGCGAGCGCCGACCTGGCGCCGGCGCTGGCCGTCACCGGCAAGCTCGAGCGCGAAGCAGCCCTCGACGCGGTCAAGGAGGACGTGCTGGCCAAGGTCGGCGCGGACTTCGAGGGTCGCGAGAAGGAGATCGGCGCCGCGTTCCGGTCGCTGACCAAGAAGCTGGTCCGCGAGCGCGTGCTGCGCGACAAGGTCCGCATGGACGGCCGCGGCCTGAGCGACATCCGGACGCTGTCGGCCGAGGTCGGCGTGATCCCGCGCGTGCACGGCTCGGCGCTTTTCGAGCGCGGCGAGACCCAGATCCTGGGCGTCACCACGCTGAACATGCTGACCATGGAGCAGAAGCTCGACACCCTCTCCCCGGAGAAGAGCCGCCGCTACCTGCACAACTACAACTTCCCGCCCTACTCGACCGGTGAGACCGGCCGGGTGGGCTCGCCGAAGCGGCGCGAGATCGGCCACGGTGCGCTGGCCGGCCGGGCGCTGGTGCCGGTGCTGCCGACCCGCGAGGAGTTCCCCTACGCGATCCGTCAGGTCTCCGAGGCCATGGGCTCCAACGGGTCCACCTCGATGGGCTCGGTCTGCGCCTCGACGCTGTCGCTGCTGCAGGCGGGCGTGCCGCTGAAGGCACCGGTCGCGGGCATCGCGATGGGCCTGATCTCCGGTGAGGTCGACGGCGAGACGGTCTACGTCGCGCTGACCGACATCCTCGGGGCCGAGGACGCCTTCGGCGACATGGACTTCAAGGTCGCCGGCACCCCGGACTTCGTCACCGCCCTCCAGCTCGACACCAAGCTCGACGGCATCCCCGCCGACGTGCTGGCGGCGGCGCTGAACCAGGCCAAGGACGCTCGGACCGCGATCCTCGAGGTGATGGCCGAGGCCATCGACACCCCGGGCGAGATGTCGCTCAACGCGCCGCGGATCATCACGGTGAAGATCCCGGTCGACAAGATCGGTGAGGTGATCGGCCCCAAGGGCAAGATGATCAACCAGATCCAGGACGACACCGGTGCGCAGATCAGCATCGAGGACGACGGCACCATCTACATCGGTGCCACCAACGGCGAGTCCGCCGAGGCCGCCCGCTCGATCATCAACGGCATCGCGAACCCGACGATGCCCGAGGTCGGCGAGCGCTACCTCGGCACGGTCGTGAAGACGACCAACTTCGGCGCGTTCGTCTCGCTGCTGCCCGGCAAGGACGGCCTGCTGCACATCAGCAAGCTGCGCGCGCTGGCCGGCGGCAAGCGTGTCGAGGCCGTCGAGGACGTCTTGTCCGTGGGCCAGAAGGTCCAGGTCGAGATCGGCGAGATCGACGACCGGGGCAAGCTGTCGCTGATCCCGGTGGTCGAGGAGTCCGCGGCTCCGGCCGGCGACGCCGACGACGCTGGCGACGCCGGCGACTCGGAGTAGTCCGGACCTCGTTGACGATCTCGGCTGCACTGCAGAAGCCCGGCACGACCCGCACCCTCCTGACCGATGAGGAGGGAGGACTGGTGCGACGCACCGTCCTCCCCGGGGGGTTGCGGGTCGTGACCGAGGCGATGCCCGGCGTCCGCTCCGCCGCCGTCGGCGTGTGGGTGGGCGTCGGGTCCCGGGACGAGTCCCCGACCCTGTCGGGCGCCTCCCACTTCCTCGAGCACCTGCTCTTCAAGGGCACCTCGTCGCGCTCGGCGCTCGACATCTCGGTGTCGCTGGACGAGGTGGGCGGTGAGTTCAACGCCTTCACCGCCAAGGAGTACACCTGCTTCCACGCGCGGGTCCTCGACCAGGACCTGCCGCTCGCGGTGGACGTGCTCGGCGACATGATCACCTCCTCGTCGATCACCGCCGAGGACGTCGAGGCCGAGCGTGAGGTGATCCTCGACGAGATCGCCATGCACGACGACGATCCCGACGACGTGGTGCACAACCTCTGGGCCACGCAGGCCTGGGGCTCCTCGCCGCTGGGCCGGCCGATCGCGGGGACGGTCGAGTCGATCCGGGCGCTCACCCGCGCCCAGATCACCCGCTACTACCGCTCGCGTTACGCGCCGGAGAACATGGTGGTCGCGGTCGCCGGGAACCTCGAGCACGCGGAGGTCGTCCGGATGGTGCGCAAGGCGTTCGGCCGGGGCAGCTTCCTCGCCGACACGAGCGTGCGGCCGGCCCCGGTACGCCGCGGCGTGCGGGCCCGCCGCAGCACCACCGGCGAGGTCGTGGTCAACCGGCCCTTCGAGCAGGTGAACCTGGTGCTCGGCGTCGACGCGATCACCCGCACCGACGAGCGCCGCTACGCCCTCGGCGTGCTCAATGCCGCGCTGGGGGCAGCACCTCCTCCCGGCTGTTCCAGGAGGTCCGCGAGCAGCGCGGGCTGGCCTACTCGGTCTACTCCTACGCCGCCCACTACGCCGACGCCGGCGCCTTCGCGGTGTCGGTCGGCTGCCTGCCCTCGAAGGTCGACGACGTGCTGGGCGTGGTCCGCACCGAGCTCGAGCGGCTGGCCACCCACGGGATCAGCGCCGAGGAGCTGCAACGTGGCAAGGGCCAGATGCGCGGGGGCCTGGTGCTCGGCCTGGAGGACTCCGTCTCCCGGATGGCACGGGTGGCGAAGGCCGAGCTGCTCTACGACGAGCTGCCCAGCATCGACGAGGTGATCCGCCGCGTCGACGACGTCACCCTCGACGATGTGCAGACGTTGGCCCGGCAGCTGTTCAGCCAGCGGCAGACGCTGGCCGTGGTCGGCCCGTTCGACGCCGTCCCCTCCCGCTCGTCCGCGTCTTGAGCACCCACTAGGTTGGGCGCCGTGAGGGACGAACGGATGAAGGTCGGGGTCCTCGGGGCCCGGGGCAGGGTCGGCACGGCTGTCTGCCTGGCCGTCGGGGAGCAGGACGACCTCGAGCTGGTCGCCGAGGTCGACGCCGGCGACGCGTTGGAGCAGCTGGTCGAGTCCGGGGCCGAAGCGGTGGTGGACTTCACCCACCCGGACGTGGTGATGGAGAACCTCCGGTTCTGCATCGAGCACGGCATCCATGCGGTGGTCGGCACCACCGGCTTCGACGACGCCCGCTGGGACCAGCTGCGCGGCTGGCTGGCCGAGGCCCCGGGCACCGGCGTGCTGGTGGCCCCGAACTTCTCGATCGGCGCGGTGCTGATGATGCGCTTCGCGGCCGAGGCAGCGCCGTACTTCGAGTCCGTGGAGATCGTCGAGCTGCACCACCCCGACAAGGCGGACGCCCCGTCGGGCACCGCGGCCCGGACCGCCGCCCTGGTCGCGGCCGCCCGCCGCGCGGCCGGCTCGGGGCCGATCCCCGACGCCACCACGTCCGCGCTCGAGGGCGCTCGGGGTGCCGAGGTCGAGGGGATCCGCGTGCACGGGCTGCGGATCCGCGGGCTCGTCGCGCACCAGGAGGTCATCCTGGGCGGCCCCGGCGAGACGCTCACGATCCGGCACGACTCGCTCGACCGGGTCTCGTTCACGCCCGGCGTGCTGCTCGGTCTGCGCCGGATCCGCGAGTTCCCCGGCCTCACGGTCGGGCTCGAGCCGTTCCTGGACCTGGACTGATGCGGGCGCGCACCGCGCTGCTGATCGGGTTCATGCTGCTGGCGCTGGTCGTCTACGGGGTGCTGATCGGGTTCAAGGGCGTGCTGCTGCTGGGCAGCGGCAGCGTCGTGGGGGTGCTGCTCGGGCTGGCGGTGCTGGTGGTGCCGCTGCTGGGGGTGTTCGTGGTCTTCCGCGAGCTGCAGTTCGGGCAGCGCTGCGCGGTGCTGGCCGAGGAGCTCCGCGCCGAGGGCGCGCTGCCGGTCGACGACCTGCCGCGCCGGCCCTCCGGCCGGGTGGACCGGGCGGCGGCCGACGCGCACTTCGCCCGGATGCGGGCGCGCACCGAGGCGGCCCCGGACGACTGGCGCAGCTGGTTCCGGCTGGCGCTGGCCTACGACGCGGCCGGCGACCGCACCCGCGGGCGTGCCGCGGCCCGCCGGGCCCTCGAGCTGCACGGGCACTGACTCCCTATCCTGGGCCGATGAGCTCCCGCGTCCACGTGGACACCCCCGACGGGCCGATGCCGGCGTACCTCTGGGTCCCGGGGGCGGGAACAGGACCGGGCCTGCTGCTCCTGCAGGAGATCTTCGGGGTCAGCGACTACATCCAGCGGCGCGGGGCGGACCTCGCCGCCGCCGGCTACGTCGTGCTCGCCCCGAGCTCTACTGGCGGCTGGAGGAGACCCGGGTCGACGAGTCGGCGCCCGACGTCGTCGACCGGGCGATGGCGCTGGCCGGCCGGCTCGACTGGCCGACCGCGCTGGCGGACGCCGGTGCCGCGCTGCGGCACCTGCGGGGCCGCGCCGAGGTCGACGGCGGCACCGGGGTGATCGGGTTCTGCTTCGGTGGCGGCCTCGCGTTCAACCTGGCTGCCGTGGAGGATCCCGACGTGCTGGTCAGCTACTACGGCTCGGCGATCCCGGGCCTGCTCGACCTCGCGCCCCAGGTGACCTGCCGGAGCCTGCACCACTTCGGTCTGGCGGACGGCTACATCGACGCTGCGACCGTCGAGACCGTCCGGGAGAAGGTCACGGCCTCGGGGCTGACCCGCTTCGAGACCTACCCGGGCGCCGACCACGCCTTCGACAACGCCGACTTCATGCTGCACGACGCTGAGGCCTCCAGGCTCGCCTGGGACCGGACCCTGGAGTTCCTGGGGTCGCACCTGGCCGCCGGCTGAGTCTTGCAGGGTTCTGCATCGCACAAACCTGCAGGCCGCCGGCGCTTCCCCCGGTGGGGTGCCGGCCCCAGGGTGGACCGCGCGGGGCTTCACCCGCCGTCCTCCCGAAAGGCACTCGATGCGCACCACTGCAGCACTCAGCGCGGCCGCCCTCGTCGCAGCCGGACTCGCGTCCTCGCTCGGCGCCACCTCCGCGGGGGCCGCCCCGGTCGGCGGGACCCGCCAGGTCGACCCGGCCGGCGACCTCGCCCGCTCCGCGGTCGCCGCGGTCCGGTCCCACCCCCGCGCGACCGAGGTGGGTGCGGCACAGTCCTTCGACGTCACGGGCGCGCTCGTGGACCGCGACGGTGACACCCACGTCCGCATGGAGCGCGGCTACCACGGACTGCGCGTCCTGGGCGGTGACCTGGTGGTCCACCAGGCCGCCGACGGCGCCTACGAGGGCGTCAGCCTGACGCTGGACCGCACCCTGGACCTCTCCGTGACCCCGGCCGTGCCTGCTCGGTCGGCCACGGAGAAGGCGCTGGCGCCGAGCCGGGTCACCCGCTCCATCTCGGGCGAGCGGGTGGCCGGCGCGCCGGAGCTGGTCGTCGACGCGACCGGCCTGCGTCCGCGGCTCGCCTGGGCGGTGCTCACCGGCGGCACCCAGGCGGACGGCACGCCGAGCCGGCTGACGACGTACGTCGACGCCCGCACCGGCGACGTGCTGCGCACCGAGCAGCAGATCCAGACCGCCGACGGCTCCGGTCAGACGCTCTACAGCGGCACGGTGCCGCTGAGCACCACCGCGGCCTCCGGCGGCTACCAGCTCAAGGACGCCACCCGCGGTGGCACCTACACCACGGACATGGCCAACAAGTCGGACTCGATGTACTGCCAGCTGTTCGGCAGCAGGTGCGCGACCGGCACCCTGTTCACCGACGCGGACAACCTCTGGGGCACCGGCTCGAACGCGAACCGCCAGTCGGCGGCCGCGGACGCGCAGTACGGCACGAACATGACCTGGGACTACTACAAGCTCGTGCACGGCCGCGACGGCATCTTCGGCACCGGCAAGGGCTCCTACAGCCGGGTCCACTACGGCAGCGGCTACGCCAACGCGTTCTGGGACGGCACGAAGATGACCTACGGCGACGGTGACGGCGTCGACTTCGGGCCGCTGGTCTCCCTCGACGTGGCCGGTCACGAGATGAGCCACGGGGTCACCGAGAACTCCGCGGGCCTCACCTACTCCGGGGAGTCCGGCGGCCTCAACGAGTCCACCTCGGACATCTTCGGCACGCTGGTGGAGTTCTACGCCGCCAACGCCAACGACCCGGGCGACTACCTGATCGGCGAGGAGTTCGACCTCAAGAAGCACCTCGGCCTCCGCCGGATGGACAAGCCGAGCAGCGACGGCTCGTCCTATGACTGCTACACCTCCACCGTGGGCAGCGCCGACGTGCACTACTCCTCGGGGGTGGGCAACCACTTCTTCTACCTGCTGGCCGAGGGCTCGGGCGCCAAGACGATCGGCGGGGTCGCGCACAACAGCCCGACCTGCAACGGGTCCACGGTGACCGGCATCGGCCGGGACGCGGCCGGCAAGATCTGGTACCGCGCGCTGACCGTCTACATGACCTCGGGCACCAGCTACTCCGGGGCCCGGACCGCCTCGCTGAACGCCGCCCGGGACCTCTACGGCGCCGGCAGCACGCAGTACGCCGCCGTCGCCGCCGCCTGGAGCGCGGTGTCGGTGAGCTAGCGGCGACGGGCCGCCGGTGCCTCGCGCCGGCGCTCGCAGGACCCTTCCAGGGGACAGAGGGGCCGCCTCCCGTGCCGTCGGCGCGGGTGGCGGCCCCTCGCTGGATGTCGGTCGGTGCTGCCAGAATCGGCGCATGACCGCTGACGTGCCCGCCCAGTTCTCCATCGTCACGCTCGGCGTCGCCGACCTCGCCCGCTCGGCCCGGTTCTACCGCGAGCTCGGCTGGGAGCAGCGCGGCGACCTGGCGCAGGGGATCACCTGGTTCAGGACCAGCGGCAGCTGGATCGGTCTGTTCGGCTACGACGCCCTGGCCGAGGACGTGGGCACCGAGGCGGTGCCCGCCGACGAGCTGCCCGACTTCCGTGGCATCACGCTCGCGGTCAACCTGGGCTCCGAGGACGCCGTGGACCTCGCCTTCGCCCGGGTCCACGAGGCCGGCGGCCGGATCGTGAAGCCGGCCACCCGCGCCGAGTGGGGTGGCTACTCCGGCTACTTCGCCGACCCCGACGGCCACCTGTGGGAGATCGCCTACGCCCCCGGCTTCACCCTCGACGAGCAGGGCCGCCTCGAGATCCCCTGACCGGCGCCCGGCACGGGACGATCGGCCGCCCTCCGCGGCCCCGTCGAGGCCCGGCGCCGCGGGTGCGTGACCTTGGGCTCTGCTCGCTCGCCGGACGGGGACCTACCGTTGCGGTGTGGTGGAGGCACGGGACCAGGCACGGGACCAGGCAGGGCGGGTCCGGCTCCTGGTCGGCCTCCTCGCGCTGCTGGTCCTGGCACTGTCGCTGACGAGCGCCGGAGGTGCGACAGCGAGCACCTCGGCGGCCTGGACGATGAAGAGCCCGTTCAGCCGGGAGGTCGTGCGACGCGGCGACGCGGACGTCGATCCGTACCACATCGCGCACGTCCGCGAGCTGCAGTACCGCCTGAAGTGGCGGGGGCTGTTCGCCGCGACGCCGAACGGCCAGTTCGGGCCGGTCACCGAGGCGGCGGTCAAGGCCTTCCAGAAGCGCAACCACCTCGCGCCGACGGGCGTGGTCGGCTACCGCACCTGGAAGCCGCTGATCAAGCGGACGGTGCGCGGTCAGGCCGACGTGCCCGCCGGCTGCAAGAGCGCCGGATGGCACGCCTGCTACGACCGGTCGCGGCACCAGGTGAACCTCTACCACGGCGGGGACCTGCTGAACTCCTGGCTGGTGCGCGGCGGCGGCGCCACGACACAGACCCGCAAGGGCAGCTTCGTCGTCTACTACCGCGACATCGACCACGTCAGCGCGCTCTACCACGCCCCGATGCCGTACTCGCAGTTCTTCTCCGGCGGCCAGGCCCTGCACGGGTCGCGGCTGATGATGGACCCGTTCGTCGGGCACAGCCACGGGTGCGTGAACTTCTGGACCGAGGACGCCCGCCAGCTGTGGAACCTCACCTCGACCAAGAAGCTCTACGTGCGGGTCTACGGCGCCTGGTCGTGAGCTCCCCGGACGACGCACCGGAGCCGCCGCGACGGGTCGCGTGACGGCTCCGGTGCGCCCGGTCGGCGCGGGCCGACCCGGCGGGACGCTCCTGGTGGATCAGGGCTCGACGGTGACCTTGATCGCCTCGCCGTTCTTGACGATCGCGAACGCGTCGAGGACGTCCTCGAGCGGGATGTGCCGGGTGATCAGGTCCTTGACCGGCACCTGTCCGGTCGAGATGTACTCCAGCGCGCGCTTGTTGTGCTCGGGCGCCGAGCCGTTCGCGCCGTGGATGTGCAGCTGCCGGTAGTGGACCACGTTGGAGTCGCAGGTGATCGTCGGGTCGGTCTTGGGCAGACCGCCGAAGAACGAGATCCGGCCGTTGCGGGCGGCCATCGCGATGGCCTGCTCCTGCGTCACGTTGGCGGCGGTGGCGGTGATGATCACGTCGGCCCCGCGGCCGCCGGTGAGCTCCATGACCCGCTCGACGACGTCGACCTGCGAACCGTCGATGGTCTCCTCGGGCTGCACCGCGTCCGCCGACATCTTCAGCCGGTCGGCGTTCACGTCGACGAGGTAGACCGGGCCGGCCTGGTGCACGCCGCGCGCGATCCGGATGTGCATGCAGCCGATCGGCCCCGCCCCGAACACCACGACGGTGTCGCCCGGCTCGATGCCGAGCAGCTCCTGGGCGTTGATCGCGCAGGCGAACGGCTCGGCCGCCGACGCCTCGTCGTACCCGACGTTCTCGGGGATCTTGTTGAGGCCGTCGACCTTGAGCACCTCGCGCGGGACGATCATGTACTCCGCGAAGCCGCCGTCGTACTGGTAGCCGACCGAGGTCTGGTTCTGGCAGACCGCCATCCAGCCCTTCTTGCACTCGTAGCACTCACCGCACGGCACGGCCGCGATCACCTGGGCGCGGTCGCCCACCTGCCAGCTCGACCCGTAGGTGGAGTTGACGTCCCCGCCGACATCGACCACCTCGCCGGCGATCTCGTGGCCGATGGTGCGCGGGGGAGTGAGGTTCTGGTGACCGTTGTAGAAGATCTTGACGTCGGTGCCGCAGGTCGAGCAGTTCTTGACCTTGAGCTTGACCTCGTCAGGCCCGCACTCGGGCTCGGGCACGTCCTCGAGCCGGACGTCCTCGGGGGCGTAGAAGCGCAGTGCCTTCACTATCGGTCCTTTCGACGAGCGGATCGGGGGAGTGGTCGTGACTTTACCGAGCCGGCGGACTGATTACCACATAAACGGACACAGATTTTCTGCCCGAATGCTTGGCAATGTGCCCGTTCGTACGTAAGACTGCCGGATACTGCGTGACGAGGGTCACCCAGCAGACGCGAGAAGGGTTCAGATGTCTACTACCACGGAGACGGCGCCGCGCGCCGGCGCCCGCGTGCGCGTTCAGAAGTTCGGCACCTTCTTGTCGAACATGGTCCTGCCCAACATCGGTGCCTTCATCGCCTGGGGCCTGATCACCGCCCTGTTCATCGAGACGGGCTGGGTCACCCTCGTCGGCGGCTGGCTCGGCTACGACGGCGGCTACGGCTTCGTCGAGAAGCTCGGTGCCTGGGGCTCCGGTGCCGACGGCAGCGGCATCGTCGGACCGATGATCACCTACCTGCTGCCGCTGCTCATCGGCTACACCGGCGGCCGGATGACCTATGACGACAACATCCGTGGCGGCGTCGTCGGCGCGATCGCCACCATGGGCGCCATCACCGGCGCGAGCGTGCCGATGTTCCTCGGCGCGATGGTCATGGGGCCGCTCGGCGGCTGGTCGATGAAGAAGCTCGACGCCATGTGGGCGCACAAGATCCGGCCCGGCTTCGAGATGCTGATCAACAACTTCTCCGCCGGCATCTGGGGTGGCTTCCTGGCCATCATCGGCTTCGTGGTCGCCGGTCCGTTCGTGGAGGCGTTCAGCAACCTTGCCTCGAAGCTCGTCGACACCCTCGTCGCGAACAACCTGCTCCCGCTGACCTCGCTCTTCATCGAGCCGGCCAAGATCCTCTTCCTCAACAACGCGATCAACCAGGGCATCCTGACCCCGCTCGGCACCGCGGAGGCCCAGGAGGCCGGCAAGTCGATCCTCTTCCTGCTCGAGGCCAACCCCGGCCCCGGACTCGGGCTGCTGCTCGCGTTCTCCGTCTTCGGCGGCGGCATCGCCAAGGCGTCGGCCCCGGGCGCCGTGGTCATCCAGTTCGTCGGCGGCATCCACGAGATCTACTTCCCCTACGTGCTGATGAAGCCGGTCCTGGTGCTGGCCGTGATCGCCGGCGGCATGACCGGGGTCGCCACCAACGTCGCCTTCGACTCCGGGCTGCGCTCGCCGGCCTCGCCCGGCTCGATCATCGCGGTCTGGGCGTCGGCGCCGCCGAGCAGCCTGCTCGGGGTGACCGTGTCGGTGCTGGCGGCGGCGGCGGTCAGCTTCGCGGTGGCCTCGTTCCTGCTCAGGATCGACCCGACCCGCGGCGAGGGCGACCTGGCCGCGGCGACCGCCGACATGGAGGCCCGCAAGGGCAAGGCGTCGATCGCCTCCAGCACCCTCGCGGGTGCCGGTGCCCGGAGCTCGGGTCACCAGGGTCCGATCCACTCCATCGTCTTCGCCTGCGACGCCGGGATGGGCTCCTCCGCGATGGGCGCCTCGGTGCTGCGCCGCAAGGTGCAGGGCGCGGGCTTCGACGACGTCACCGTGGTGAACAAGGCGATCTCCAGCCTCTCCGACGAGTGGGACCTCGTGGTGACCCACCGCGACCTGACCACCCGTGCGGAGCAGCGCACCGGGTCCGCCCTGCACGTGTCGGTGGACAACTTCATGAACAGCCCGCGCTACGACGAGATCGTGGAGCTGCTGCGCAGCACGAACGCCGAGGAGGGCCAGCACGCAGCCGCCTCCCCGGCTGTCCCCGAGCGGGCAGCCGCGGCGGGTGCCGGGTCCGGGGTGGCCACCGAGCAGTCGGTGCTGGCCGAGAGTGCGATCCTGCTCCGGGGGACGGCGACCAACCGTGACGAGGCCATCACCGAGGCGGGCGAGCTGCTGGTGCGCTGCGGGGCGGTCGAGGCCGACTACGTGCCCGCGATGCACGAGCGGGAGAAGTCCGTGTCCACCTACATGGGCAACCTGCTCGCCATCCCGCACGGCACCAACGAGGCGAAGTCGGGGATCCACCACACCGCGATCTCGTTCGTGCGCTACCCCGACGGCCTGGACTGGAACGGTTCGCAGGTGGAGTTCGTCATCGGCATCGCCGGTGCCGGCGACGACCACATGAAGCTGCTCGGGCCGATCGCGCACACCTTCCTCGACGAGTCCCAGGTGGCTCGGCTGCGCGAGGCCGGCACGACGGGAGACGTCCAGGCGATCCTCGGTCGCCTCGAGCCCTGAGCGCCCTGCCGCGTCGCAGCACGCGCGCCACGGGAGAACAGCAGCACCCGGCCGGCCGGTCCCGCACCACGGGGCCGGCCGGCCGCCGTTCGCGGTGGGTCGACGCCGGGTGCGGCTCAGAGCAGCCGGACGAGCGCAGCCGCGACGGCGGCGAGGACCACCACCACCAGGAACGGCGCCCGCAGGAGCAGGGCCACGACGGCCACCGCCAGGCCGACCAGCCGGGCGTCGAGCACCAGCGTCGCTCCGGAGGCGAGCACCTGGACGGCGACCAGGGCGGAGAGCAGCGCCACCGGCATCAGGTCGGCGACCCGGGCCACCAGCGGACGGTCCAGGACCGCGCGCGGGACGGAGAGGCCGGCGAGCTTGAGCAGGTAGCAGCCCGCCGCGGTCGACAGCACCGCCGCCCAGATCACGACGGCTCCCCGCTCCGGCGTACCGAGAGGACGCCGGCCAGCAGCGCCACCCCGGCCGAGGCCAGCACCGGGACGCCGGCCGCGGTGGACGGGACCAGGACGAGCGCGACGGCGACGGCGAGCACGGCCACGACCTGGTGCTCCCGTACTCCCAGCCGGGGCCACAGCAGCGCCAGGAACGCCGCACCGACCGCCGCGTCGAGCCCGTAGGCCCGCGGGTCGCCGAGCGCCTCGCCGGCCAGCGCCCCGCCGAAGGTGGCCAGGTTCCAGAGCACGAAGACGGCGACGCCGGTGCCGAGGAAGCCGGTGCGCACGGCCGCCCGACCCTCGCGGTTGACCGCCATCGCGGTCGACTCGTCGATCACCAGGTGCGCGGCCGCCGCGCGTCGCCAGCCGGACCAGCCCAGCGCCGGTGCCAGGCGGAGGCCGTAGAGGGTGTTGCGGGTGCCCAGCATCAACGCCGTGGCCGCCCCGGACAGGGGCGCACCCCCTGCGGCGATCACGCCGACGAGCGCGAACTGCGAGGCGCCGGTGAAGACCAGCAGGGAGAGCAGGCAGGTCTGCAGCACGCTCAGGCCCGCGGCGACGCCGACCGCTCCGAAGGAGATGCCGTAGGCGCCGGTGGCGGCGCCGACGGCGAGCGCGTCACGCAGGATGCCGTTGCGTTCGGCGGCGGGCAGGTCGTCGGAGGGCACGGACGCCGACTCTACGGAACAGCGCGGCGCGCCGGGGTGCCTGGTTCGACGGCGGACGCCGGTCCGGGGAGGCCGGCGAGGGGATCAGTGCGGCCGGTGCCGCAGCCCCACCGGGCGGGAGCGCGAGGGCGCGGCGGACGGCTCGTGGAGCAGCGCCAGCACCGCCAGGGCTCCGACGGCGACGCCGAGTGCCGCTCCGGCGCTGGTCAGCATCTGCAGAGGGAGGGTGAGGGTCAGCCAGGCGCCGAGGCCGGCGAACAACAGCACCGCGGTCGAGGCGACGACCGCGCGGTACAACTTCGGGAGTGGGCCCAGCACGTCATGCTCCTTGCCTGTGGTCAGGCTGGAGGGCCGCCCCCGTCTTGAGCCGCCCGCACGCCTGCGTCCTCGTGACGAGAACGATCGGCGTGAGCAGACTGGTGCCCGGATCGTGAGACGTTCAAACCTGCGAGGCGTCGAGCCCGCTCAGGTCGGTGTGCAGCCGCACCTGCTTGACCCGCACGCTGCCGTCCCCGGTGAGGTCCAGCTCCCGGTGCGCGCCGTCCGGCGCCCACCCGGCCTCGGCCAGGAAGCCTCGTCGTACGTCGTCGGTGCTGGGCAGCCAGGTGACGGCGCGCTCGAAGCGGTCGGCGCGCAGCGTCTCGGCGCACGCCTGGACCAGCCGGGAGCCGTGGCCCTGACGGGTGTGGTCGGGGTCCACGCTGAGCTCGAGGATCTCGCCGTCAGCCACCGGGTCGGTGTCCGGGTCGGAGGCGGGGCCGGTCACCGCGAACCCGCGGACGGTCGCGCGCTCGAGCGCCACCAGCACCCTGTTGCGCGCGTCCTTGGGACGGGCCAGCGACGCCTCCCAGGCGGCGGCGAAGTCGGCCGGGTCCATCGACGCGAGCACCTCGGCGGGCAGGGTCGCGGCGTACTCGCTGCGCCAGGCCTTGACCTGCACGGCGGCGATCGCGGCGGCGTCCTCGCCCCAGGCGACCCGGACGGAGACGTCGGCGGAGGGGTTGCTCATGCGCCGATCCTCTCAGCCGCCGCCCTCGTGTTACAGCCGGGCCGCAGGAGTGCCGCGAAACTGTCACATCGCGGTATGCTCGGACGCATGTACGGCAACGACTTCACCGCACCCGGGACCCAGACCGCCACGGCGTCGGCGGCGGAGCCGGACCTCGAGGACTTCCAGCGGATCATCGACGCCGACAGCCGGGTCGAGCCGCGCGACCGGATGCCGGAGGGCTACCGCAAGACGCTCGTGCGACAGATCGCGCAGCACGCGCACAGCGAGATCATCGGCATGCAGCCCGAGGGGGCCTGGATCTCCCGGGCGCCCAGCCTGCGGCGCAAGGCGATCCTGATGGCGAAGGTGCAGGACGAGGCCGGCCACGGGCTCTACCTGTACGCCGCGGCCGAGACGCTCGGCGCGGACCGGGCCGAGCTGCTGGACATGCTGCACGACGGCCGGCAGAAGTACTCCTCGATCTTCAACTACCCGACGCTGACCTGGGCCGACATCGGCACCATCGGCTGGCTCGTCGACGGCGCCGCGATCGTCAACCAGGTGCCGCTGTGCCGGTGCTCCTACGGGCCCTACGCCCGCGCGATGATCCGGGTCTGCAAGGAGGAGTCGTTCCACCAGCGGCAGGGCTTCGAGATCCTGCACACGCTCTCGCACGGCACCGAGGCCCAGAAGGCGATGGCGCAGGACGCTGTCGACAGGTGGTGGTGGCCGAGCCTGATGATGTTCGGCCCCTCCGACGACCAGTCGCCGAACAGCGCGCAGTCGATGGCCTGGGGCATCAAGAGGTTCAGCAACGACGAGCTGCGGCAGCGCTTCGTGGACATGACCGTCCCGCAGGCCGAGGCGCTCGGACTGACCCTGCCCGACCCCGACCTCGCCTGGAACGAGGAGCGCGGCCACTACGACTTCGGCGAGATCGACTTCAGCGAGCTCTTCGAGGTGATCAAGGGCAACGGCCCCTGCAACGCCGAGCGGATGGCGCACCGGGTCCGCGCCCACGAGCAGGGCGCCTGGGCGCGTGACGCCGCGGTCGCCTATGCCGACAAGCACGCCGCCCGCCGGGCGGAGGCCGTGGCATGAGTGAGCAGCCCCCGTCCCCGGGCCGCCGCGAGTGGCCGTTGTGGGAGGTGTTCGTGCGCAGCCGCCGCGGGCTCAACCACGTCCACGTCGGCTCGCTGCACGCCTCCGACGCCGAGATGGCGCTGCGCAACGCCCGCGACGTCTACACCCGCCGGCAGGAGGGCGTCTCGATCTGGGTGGTGCCCGCCGCGGAGATCACCGCCACCAGCCCCGACGAGAAGGACTCGTTCTTCGAGCCCGCCGGCGACAAGGTCTACCGGCACCCGACCTTCTACCACGTCCCGGACGGGGTGGAGCACCTGTGAGCACGGCACCGGCGGCCGCCTCCCCGGTGGCCGGCTACGCGATCGCCCTGGGCGACGACGCGCTCGTCGCGGCGCAGCGCCTGGGGGAGTGGATCGCCGCCGCGCCGCAGATCGAGGAGGACGTGGCGCTGGGCAACATCGCACTGGACCTGCTCGGGCAGGCCCGGTCGCTGCTGAGCTACGCCGGGTCGCTGCTCGAGCCGCCGCGCTCGGAGGACGACCTGGCCTACTGGCGCGACGCCGGCGAGCTGCGCAACGTCCAGCTCGTGGAGCGGCCGTGGACCCTCGACCCGGCCGCGGACCCGGAGGACCGGGACTTCGGGGTCGCCGTGGTCCGGCTGCTGCTGCTCGCGACGTACCAGCACGAGCTCTACCGACGGCTGCAGGACGGCGCCGACCCGACCCTGGCCGCGGTGGCCGCCAAGGCGGTCAAGGAGGTCGACTACCACCGCGACCACGCCACCTTGTGGGTGCTGCGGCTCGGCGACGGCACCGAGGAGTCGCACCGGCGGGTGCAGCACGCGCTGGACGCCGAGTGGCCCTACCTCGAGGAGCTGTTCGCGCCGCTGCCCGACGATCTCTCCGACCTGGTCGGGGCGCGGGTCGCGGTCGACCCCGCCGAGCTGCGCGAGCCGGTGACGGCCTCGCTGACCGCGGTGCTGGCCGAGGCGACGCTTATCGTGCCCCACGACCCGGGCCATGCGGTGGGTGCCGGCCGCCGCGGCGAGCACACCCCGGCGCTGCACCGGCTCCTCGAGGACCTGCAGGTCGTGGCCCGTGCCCACCCGGGGGCGACGTGGTGACCACGCTCGCCCGCCAGGACGCCTGGACGATCGCGGCCGGGGTCGCGGACCCCGAGATCCCGGTCGTCTCGATCGAGGACCTCGGCATCCTGCGCGAGGTCCGGGTCGGCCCGGACGGCCACGTGCAGGTGGTCATCACGCCGACGTACTCCGGCTGCCCGGCGATGGAGGCGATCCGCGCCGACGTGCTCGCCGCCTTCGAGCGCGCCGGCCACACCGACGTCGAGGTGCAGCTGGTGCTGGCCCCGGCCTGGACCACCGACTGGATCACCGAGACCGGCCGCCGCCGGCTCGAGGAGTTCGGGATCGCGCCGCCGGTGCGTGGTGCCGCCGCGGGCCGGGAGGGGAGCGCGCCGGTGTCGCTGACGCTGGCCGTCCGGTGCCCGCAGTGCGGCTCCCCGGAGACCCGCGAGCTGAGCCACTTCGGCTCGACCGCCTGCAAGTCGCTGTGGGTGTGCACCGCCTGCAAGGAGCCCTTCGACCACTTCAAGCCCCTCTAGGACGAGCAGCCCGTGAGCACCCGCCACTCCGTCTTCCACCCGTTGACGGTCGCCAGCGTCGAGCCGGTCACCGAGGACGCGGTCGCCATCACCTTCGACGTGCCCGAGGAGCTGCGCGAGGACTACGCCTTCACCCAGGGCCAGCACCTCACCATCCGCACCGAGCTCGCCGGCGACGACGTGCGCCGCAACTACTCGATCTGCGCGCCGGCGACCTCGGGCCGGCTGCGGGTCGCGGTGAAGCGGCTCCCCGGAGGCGCGTTCTCCGAGCACGCGCTCGAGGTGCTCGAGCCCGGCGACGTCCTCGACGTGATGACTCCGAGCGGCCGGTTCTTCACCGAGCTCGACCCCGCGAACCGCAAGCACTACGTCTGCGTCGCGGCCGGCTCGGGGATCACGCCGATCCTCTCGATCATGACCACCACGCTGGAGGTGGAGCCGGAGTCCACCGTGACGCTGGTCTACGCGAACCGCACCCACGCCACGGTGATGTTCCTCGACGAGGTCGAGGACCTGAAGAACCGCTACCCGGAGCGGTTCCAGCTCTTCCACGTGCTCTCCCGCGAGCCGCAGGAGGTCGAGCTGCTGTCCGGGCGGCTGGACCGGGAGCGGATGAGCCGGCTGCTGGACACCCTGATCCCGGTGGAGGACGCCGACGAGTGGTTCCTGTGCGGTCCCTACCTGATGGTCGCGGACCTGAGACGGCTGCTGGTCGAGTCCGGGGTCTCCAAGCGCTCCGTGCACGCCGAGGTCTTCCACGTCGAGTCCGCACCCCCGGCCCGTCGTACGACGCCCGGGTCCGACGGCAGCGCCACCGGAGCCGAGGTCACCGTGACGCTCGACGGCAGGCGCTCGACGTTCCGGCTGGCCCCCGACGGCCCGGCCGTCCTCGACGCCGCCCTGGCGGTGCGCTCCGACGCGCCGTTCGCCTGCAAGGGCGGCGTCTGCGGTACCTGCCGCGCCAAGGTGGTCGAGGGCACGGTGGAGATGGACACCAACTGGGCGCTGGAGCCCGACGAGGTGGAGAAGGGCTACGTGCTCACCTGCCAGTCCCACCCGACCTCGGACCGCGTCGAGCTCGACTACGACGCCTGAGCGCAGCGCCGCTCACTCCAGCGGCGAGGTGTCCCCGGCACCCCGGCGGACGATCTCCGGCGCGCCGGAGGAGAAGTCCACGACCGTGGTCGGCTCCCGGCCCACGTCGCCGGAGTCGATCACCGCGTCGACCTGGTGGTCGAGCAGCTCCTTGATCTCCCAGCCCTCGGTCATCGGCTCGGTCTCTCCGGGCATCAGCAGCGTCGTGGTCACGATCGGCTCGCCCATCTCCGCCAGCATCGCCAGGGCGACCTTGTGGTCGGGGATCCGCACCCCGACCGTGCGCTTCTTCGGGTGCAGCAACCTGCGGGGCACCTCGGCGGTCGCGGTGAGGATGAACGTGTAGCAGCCCGGGGTGAGCGACTTGACGCTGCGGAACACGGCGTTCGGCATCTGCACCAGCTGACCGAGCTGCGCGAAGTCCTTGCACAGCAGCGTGAAGTGGTGCTTGTCGTCGAGGCCGCGGATCTGGCGCATCCGGACCAGCCCGTCGGCGTTGCCGAGCCGGCAGCCGAGCGCGAAGCCCGAGTCGGTGGGATAGGCCACCACCCCGTCCTCGCGCATGATCCGCACCACCTGCGCGATCGCGCGGGGCTGCGGGTTCGCCGGATGGACGTCGAGGTACGTGGCCATGGGACGAACGTGCCACACGGCTCCTCGCCCGGCCATGCCCGGTGTAGTTTGACCGGGTGCGCCCCTACCTGGACCTGCTGCAACGCATCCTCGACGAGGGGGTGGAGAAGGAGGACCGCACCGGCACCGGGACGCTCAGCGTCTTCGGGCACCAGATGCGCTTCGACCTCTCCGCGGGCTTCCCGCTGGTGACCACCAAGAAGGTGCACACCCGGTCGGTGTTCGCCGAGCTGCTGTGGTTCCTGCGCGGCGACACCAACGTGAAGTGGCTGCAGGACCGGGGCGTCACGATCTGGGACGAGTGGGCCGACCCCGGGGGCGACCTCGGGCCCGTTTACGGCTACCAGTGGCGGTCCTGGCCGACCCCGGCGGGCGACCACGTCGACCAGATCGCCCAGGTGGTGGAGAACCTCCGGCGCGACCCGGACAGCCGGCGGCACATCGTCTCGGCCTGGAACGTCGCCGACATCCCGCAGATGGCGCTCGCGCCGTGCCACGCGCTCTTCCAGTTCTACGTCGCGCCGTCGCCCGACGGCGGCCCCGGCCGGTTGTCCTGCCAGCTCTACCAGCGCTCCGGCGACGTCTTCCTCGGGGTGCCGTTCAACATCGCCTCCTACGCGCTGCTGACCCACATGGTGGCGCAGGTGACCGGCCTGCGGGTCGGCGACTTCGTGCACACGCTCGGCGACGCGCACCTCTACTCCAACCACCTCGACCAGGCCCGGCTGCAGCTGACCCGCGAGCCGCGCCCGCTGCCGACCTTGCGCCTGGACCCGTCGGTCTCCGAGCTCGACGCCTTCGACCTCGAGCACATCCAGGTCGTCGGCTACGACCCGCACCCGGGCATCAAGGCGCCGATCGCCGTATGAGCGAGCCGCGCATCGTCATGGTCGCCGCGGTCGCCGACAACGGCGTGATCGGCCGGGACGCCGACATCCCCTGGCACCTTCCGGAGGACATGAAGCACTTCCGCGAGGTGACCCGCGGACACACCGTGGTGATGGGCCGGGTGACCTACGAGGGCATCGGCCACCCGCTGCCGTTCCGCACCAACGTGGTCGTGACCCGGCAGCCCGGCTGGAGCGCCGAGGGCGTCCTGGTGGCGGACTCCCTGGAGCGGGCGCTCGAGACCGGTCGCCGCGTGCACGCCGAGACCGGCGCCGACATCGTGATCGGTGGAGGCACCCAGGTCTACGAGGCCGCGATGCCGTTCGCGACCCACCAGGTCCTCACCGAGGTGCACCAGTCGCCCGAGGGCGACACCCACTACCCGAGGTCGACCCGGACGAGTGGGTCGAGACCCGGCGCGAGGACCACGACGCCTTCAGCTGGGTGTGGCTCGAGCGCCGCTGACGCGGCCACGGGACAGGGACGAGCGCCGTGAGGCCGTGAGCGCTCCTCGGGGCGATAACCTGTCCGGCATGACTCTGGCGCCTGCTCCCTTCGGTCGCGTGCTGACCGCGATGGTCACGCCCTTCCACGCCGACGGCTCGCTGGACCTCGAGGGCGCCGCCCGGGTCGCCGCGCACCTCGCCGACCACGGGCACGACGGCGTGGTGGTCTCCGGGACGACAGGGGAGTCCCCGACCACCACCACCGACGAGGACGGCCGGCTGCTGCGGGCCGTCGTCGAGGCCGTCGGCGACCGGATCGCCGTGGTCGCCGGGGTCGGGACCAACGACACCGCCCACTCCGTCGAGCTCGCCGCGCAGGCCGAGAAGGCCGGTGCCGACGGGCTGCTGCTGGTCACCCCGTACTACTCCAAGCCGACCCAGGACGGCGTGGCCGCCCACTTCACCACCGTGGCGGACGCCACCGGCCTGCCGGTGATGCTCTACGACATCCCGGGTCGCTCCTCGATCGCGATCGCCGAGCAGACCTACCGCCGGGTCGCCGAGCACGACCGGATCGTGGCGGTCAAGGACGCCGTCGGCGACCTCTACCGCGGGGTCCGGGTGATGGCCGAGACCGGGCTCGCCTTCTACTCCGGCGACGACGTGCTCAACCTCGCCTGGCTGACCCACGGCGCCGTCGGCGTGGTCTCGGTCGTCGGTCACGTGGCCGGCCGGCCCTACGCAGAGATGGTCGCCGCCGTCGACCGCGGCGACCTCGACGCCGCCCTCGACGGCTACCGGCGGCTCGTCCCGGTCGTCGACGTGATCATGCACCGAGCCCAGGGAGCGATGACCGCCAAGGCGGCGTTGCAGCTGATGGGCGTCATCGACTCCCGCGCCGTCCGGCTGCCCCTGGTGCCGGCCGGCGAGGACCTGGTCGCCGAGATCGGCGACGTACTCGACCGAGCCGGACTGATGGAGGACACCCGCAGGTGATGAGCTGCACGACGGCGAGCGCTTCATGAGCCGACCGCACCCCGAGCTGTCCGCGCCCGCACCGCTGCCCGAGAACGGCCTGCGGGTGATCCCGCTGGGGGCCTC
Organism: Nocardioides mesophilus; assembly: GCF_014395785.1. Classification (GTDB taxonomy): domain Bacteria; phylum Actinomycetota; class Actinomycetes; order Propionibacteriales; family Nocardioidaceae; genus Nocardioides_B; species Nocardioides_B mesophilus. The sequence goes on from NZ_CP060713.1 coordinate 3,608,807, forward strand.
GGTGACGTCGGCCGCAACATGACGGCCTTCGAGCACGCCGGCCGGCTGCTGATCGTCGACTGCGGGGTGCTGTTCCCGGAGGACCACCACCCCGGGGTCGACCTGATCCTCCCCGACTTCGCCCCGATCCGGGACCGGCTCGACGCCGTCGAGGCGCTGGTGCTCACCCACGGCCACGAGGACCACATCGGGGCGACGCCGTTCCTGCTGCGCGAGCGCGGCGACATCCCGCTCGTCGGCTCGCAGCTGACCCTGGCGCTGCTCACCTCGAAGCTGCGCGAGCACCGGTTGAAGGAGACCGCGCAGCACGTGGTCAAGCAGGGCGACCGGATCACGTTCGGCCCGTTCGAGCTCGAGTTCATCGCGGTGAACCACTCGATCCCCGACGCCCTCGCGGTCGCCATCCGCACCGGGGCGGGCGTGGTGCTGCACACCGGCGACTTCAAGATGGACCAGCTGCCGCTCGACGGCCGGATCACCGACCTCAACGCGTTCGCCCGGCTCGGCGACGAGGGCGTCGACCTGTTCATGGTCGACTCCACCAACGCCGAGATGCCGGGCTTCACGGTCAAGGAGCGCGACATCACCCCGGTGCTCGACGGGGTCTTCCACCAGGCCCGGAACCAGCGGATCATCGTGGCCTGCTTCGCCTCGCACGTGCACCGCGTGCAGCAGGTCATGGACACCGCGGTCGCGCACGGCCGCAAGGTCGCCTACGTCGGCCGGTCGATGGTCCGCAACATGGGCGTGGCCCGCGACCTCGGCTACCTCCACGTGCCCCCGGACACCCTGGTCGACGCCAAGGAGCTCGCCGGCTTCGCGCCCGAGCGGACCGTGCTGATCTCCACCGGCTCGCAGGGCGAGCCGCTCTCGGCGCTCTCCAGGATCGCGCAGCGCAACCACAACTTCGTGCACATCGAGGAGGGCGACACCGTCGTGCTGGCCTCCTCGCTCATCCCCGGCAACGAGAACGCCGTCTACCGCGTGATCAACGGCCTCACCCGGTGGGGGGCCAACGTGGTCCACAAGGGCAACGCGCTGGTGCACGTCTCCGGCCACGCCTCGGCCGGTGAGCTGCTCTACTGCTACAACATCGTCAAGCCGCGCAACGTGCTCCCCATCCACGGCGAGACCCGGCACATGCACGCCAACGCCGAGCTCGCCCGCGCCACCGGGGTGCCGGCCGAGCGGGTGGTGGTCGCCGAGGACGGGATCGTCGTCGACCTCGTCGACGGCAAGGCCACCATCGCCGGCAAGGTCGAGTGCGGCTACGTCTTCGTCGACGGCTCGTCGGTGGGCGACATCAGCGAGACGCTGCTCAAGGACCGGCGGATCCTCGGCGAGGAGGGCTTCATCTCGGTGATCGTCGTGGTCGACTCCGTCAGCGGCAAGGTCGCCGGCGGGCCGGAGATCCACGCCCGCGGCTTCGCCGAGGACGACTCGGTCTTCGAGGACATCAAGCAGCCGATCATCGACGCGATCGACGCCGCCCTGCGCGAGGGGGTCGACGACCCCTACCAGCTCCAGCAGACGATCCGACGGGTCGTCGGCCGCTGGGTGTCCAACCGGCACCGCCGCCGTCCGATGATCATCCCGGTCGTGGTCGAGGCCTGAGCCGCGGTCTCAGCCGCCCGGGGAGCCGCGGCGGCGCTTGGCGCGGTACATCGCCCGGTCGGCCTCCTCGAGCAGGAAGCCCAGGGGAGTGGCCGGCGGCGCCGTGCTGACCCCGACGCTGGCGGCCAGCCGGAGCGCGCCGACCGCGTCGACCCGGACTCCGGCGATCGCCTCCTCGATCCGGTGGGCGAGCGCCTCGCCGGTCTGCCGGTCGGTGCCGTGGGCCAGCACGACGAACTCGTCGCCGCCGAGCCGGGCGACGAGGTCCTCGCTGCGGGCCACGCCCCGCACCGCCTCGGCGACCCCCGGAGCACCTCGTCGCCCCGCACGTGCCCGTGCCGGTCGTTGACGGACTTGAAGTCGTCGAGGTCGATGATGAGCAGGCTGGTCGGGCGGCCGTCGTGGTGGGAGCGGATCTCCGCGTCGGCCAGGGCGAGGTCCAGCGCGCGCCGGTTGCCGACCCCGGTCAGCGGATCCTCCCGCGCGGCCCGCTGGGCGGCCAGCTTGTCGCCGCGCAGCCGCTCCACGTCCAGCGCGGCGGTCGCGCCCTGCAGCGTGCTCAGCCGCTGCTGCCACAGGACGTGCGAGAGCAGGCCGGCGTACTCGCGACCCGCGGCGGCACCGGGCACACCCGCCTCGCACTCCATCTCCACCAGCAGCCAGCGCACCCCCGCGGTGACCTGCCAGTCACCCGCGTCGCCGGACTCGTCCGCAGCCTCCCGGGCCACCTCGAGGGCCTCGTCGGTGCGACCGCTGCGCCACAGCGCGCGGGCCAGCGCACCGCCCACCGTGGCCCGGCCACCGGAGTAGGCATGGTGCTCGCGGCTGCGCCACTCGGTCCACAGCTCCGGCAGCGACGCCTCGGCCTGACCCACCGGCCGCGAGACCAGCTCCATCGCCCGACAGAGCTCGGCGTGGCTCGCGGCACCGGTCCGCTCGGCCTCGACCAGACCGTCGGCGGCGTAGTCGTGCCCGATCGCGCGGTGCTCCTCGGCCTCCTCGGCTGACCCGTCGTACGGCGTCGCCCGCTCCAGCTCGTCGGCCCACCGCAGGTGCAGCTCGGCGAGGTTGACCAGGTCGATCACCCGATCCTCCTCGAGCGGCACCGGCGCGGCCTCGATCGCGAGCGCAGCCTCCAGGTGCGGCTGGGCCAGCTCGTAGAGACGCAGCTCGAGGTAGCAGTAGCCGATACCCGTGTGCGCCCAGGAGGCCAGGCCCTCGTCGGTGCAGGCGGCCAGCTCGACCTCCGCCTGCGCGAGATCCAGCAGCGCCGGCTCTACGGTGTTGGCCCGGATCAGCGCCATCGCCTGCAGCGACAGCGCGTTGGACATCCACCCCGGGTCGTCGACCGACCGGGCCAGCTCCAGGCACCGGCGGGTCGCCTGCACCTGCTCGGTGTGCTCGCCGCGCACGTGGTGGCCGACCGCCACGGCGTACCACAGGCCGGCGAGCTCGGCCGGCGTGGCCGTCTCGTCCGGCTTCTCCAGCTCCTCGAGGGTGCGGGCTCCCAGCTCCAGCGCCTCGGCCGACCGGCCGGACTGGGCGAGCGTCATGACGCGCGCCGTCACCTGGAGGAGATCCACGCCGCGATTGTCGCTGCTGAGCGGTGCGTCCCGAGGCAGAACTACCCGGAACCACCCGATCTGGACACACTGGTGGTCCGGACCGCTGCCGCGTCGGGGCCGAGGTCCAGGACGGCGTCCATCCGGTCCAGACCGATCGGGCTGTGCGTGATCCACACCAGCGTGGGTCCGGTCCGGCCGAGCAGGTCGTCGGAGACCGCGCGCGCGGTACCCGCGTCGAGGTGCGCGGTGGGCTCGTCGAGGACGAGCACCGGGCGGTCGGCGAGCAGCGCCCGCGCCAGCCCGAGCCGGGCACGCTCGCCGCCGGAGACCGCCGCGTGCCCCTCACCGAGCACGGTCGCGAGGCCGAGGGGGAGCGCGTCGAGGAACGGCCCCAGGTGCGCGGCGCGCAGCGCGCCCTCCACCTCGGTGTCGGATGCCTCGGGCCGTGCCAGCCGGACGTTCTCCGCCAGCGAGGTGGAGAAGACGTGCGGGTCGTCGTCGATGAGCCCGACCTGCCGACGGACCTCGTGCAGGCTCAACCGGGGGAGTGCGGTGCCCGCCATCTGGACCTCACCGTGGTCGGGGTCGAGGAAGCGCAGCAGGCAGGCGGCCAGCGTCGACTTGCCGGAGCCGGACGGGCCGACCACGCCGAGCCGCGTCCCGACGGGGAGCCGGACGTCGAGGTCCCGCAACGCCGGCCGACCGCCCCAGCCGGCGCTCACCCGGTCCAGTACCAGCTCCGCGGAACGGGGCGCGGGCGCAGGGTCGGCGGGCTCGGTCACCGCGGGCACGGTCCGGTGCAGCCGGTCCAGCCGCGCCGCCGCAGCCCGGGTGCGCACAACCAGGGCGCCCGCGTCGGCCACGGGGAGCAGCACCTCGACCAGGGCCAGGGGGAGCAGCGCGAGCAGCGCCAGCACCGGGCCGCTGAGGTCGCCGCGGGCGTAGGCGGGCGCGCCGGCGGCCACCGCTGCCACGGTGCCCAGGCCCCCGCCGAGCACCGCGAGCGCACGGCCGGCCGCGAGGCCCGCACCCGCCCGGCGACTGCCCGCGGCGACGGCGTCCGAGGCCCGGTCGACGCGGTCCAGCGCGGCCGGGACCGCGGCCCACACGGTCAGGTCGGCGGCGCCCTGGAGGACGGCGGTCACCCAGGACGAGGCGGCGGCCCGCGCCTCGATGAAGAGCCGCTCACCGCTCCGGGCGCCCAGGAACGCGAGGCCGCCGGCGACGGGACCGGCCACCACCAGGACGCCGGCCACGGTGGCCGCCACCGCCGGCGTGCCGGGGGCCAGCAGCCAGGCGAGCAGGACAGCGCCCGTGCCGACGACACCCGCCACGGCCAGCGGCGCACGCACCCGCAGCTCCTGGTCCAGCACCGCGTCGACGTCGTCGACCACCCCGGCCAGCACGTCGCCCCGCTGCCGGCCCAGCCGCCCGGGTGTCAGCGGCACGAGGTCGTCATAGACCCGGACCCGCCGGTCGGCCAGCAGCCGCAGGGCGGCGTCGTGCGAGACCAGCCGTTCCACGTAGCGCAGCGCCGGCCGGGCCAGGCCGAAGGTGCGGACCCCGACGATGGCCACCAGCAGCACCAGCACCGGCGGCTGCTCCGCGGCGCGGACGATCAGCCAGCCCGCGGTCGCGGTGAGCGCCACCCCGGAGGCGGCGGCGAGCGAGCCGAGCACGGTGCCGGCGACGAGCCGGCGGCGGACACCGGAGCGGTCGACCGCGGACGACGGCGCAGGCGTGGGCGCCGTCGCGACTCCGGCCGCGGGCGCCTTCACGGGGCCACCCGGACCGGGTTCGGCCGCGGCCGCTGCGGCGGCTGCGGCGGCATGGTGGTCGGTCGGCACCGGGGCGGGGCGGTCGTCAGCCGGCAGACGCGCCGGGTCCTCCGCCGGGTGGTCCGCAGGAGCGGGAAGCGCGATGACGTGGTCGGCGATCTCCACCAGCGCCGGTCGGTGCGCGACCAGCAGCACCCCGCGGGTCCGGGCCAGGTGCACCAGGGCGTCGGCGAGCGCCGCCTCGGTCGCCGCGTCGAGGTGCGCGGTCGGTTCGTCGAGCACCACCCACGGGCGGTCGCTGAGCACCGCGCGGGCCAGGACCAGCCGGGCGCGCTCCCCGGCCGAGAGGCTGGCGCCGTCCTCGGTGACCTCGGCGTCGAGGCCCTCGGGCAGCGTGGCGACGTGGTCGGCCAGCCGCACCAGCTCCAGCACCTGCCAGATCGCCGCGTCGTCGGCATCCGGCCGGCCGAGCCGTACGTTGTCGCGGACGCTGCCGGGCAGCAGCCAGGGGCGCTGCGGTACCCACGCGACGAGCTCCTGCCGGTCCGGGCCGGTGCGGCCTCGCACCGTGACCGAGCCGGACTCCGCCTCGACGTGCCCGAGCACGGCGGCGAGCAGCGTCGACTTGCCGCAGCCGGACGGCCCGGTGACGGCGGTGATGCCGCGCGGCGGGACGTGCACGGTGACCCCGTCGAGCGCCGGGACCGTGCGTCCGGGATAGCGGACGGTCAGCCGGCGTACGTCGATGCCGTCCTCGGGCCCGTCACCGGCACCGGTCCCGGTCGGCGCGTGCCCGCCGGACTCCGCAGCCTCTCGGGCGAGCCGGTCCACCTCCTCGAAGGTGGCGGTGCCCTCGGCGGCGGCATGGAACTCCGCGCCGACCCGGCGCAGCGGCCAGTAGGCCTCCGGGGCCAGCAGCAGCACCACCAGCGCGGTGTGCAGGTCGAGGGAGCCGGAGGCCAGCCGCAGGCCCACCAGGACGGCGACCAGCGCCACGGACAGGGTGGCCACGAGCTCGAGCACCGCGGAGGAGGCGAACGCGATCCGCAGCGTCTCCACGCCGGCGCGCCGGTAGCGGTGGGTGACCTCGCGGATCCGTTCGCCCTGGAAGCGCGCCCGGTCGTGCACCACCAGGGTGGGCAGGCCCCGGACCACGTCGAGGAAGTGCCCGGCCAGCGACGACAGCAACCGCCACTGCCGGTCGGCACGGTCCCGGGTGGCCATTCCGACCAGGGCGGCGAACACCGGGACCAGCGGCAGCGTCAGCAGCACCACCAGCCCGGCACGAAGGTCCTCGGCCAGGATCGCCAGCACCGTCACCGGCGGCAGCAGCACGCCCAGCACCAGGGCGGGCAGGTACCGGGTGAGGTACGGCTCCACCGCGCTCACGCCCCGGGTGGCCAGCAGCGCCAGCTCGCCGGTCCTGTGCCGCGACAGCGCGGCGGGCCCCAGCGCGAGGGCCGCGGCGACGACCCGGCGGCGCAGTGCCCGGCCGACGCGGGCCGCCGCCGCGCTCGCACACCGCTCGCCCGCCCAGCCGGCCAGGGCGCGGCCGAGCACGACCAGGCCCAGCAGCGTCGCGGAGCCGGCCAGTGGCCGGCCGCCGAGCGCGTCGGTGAGCAGGTCCGCGACCGCGAAGGCCTGGGCGACCAGCAGCACCCCACCGGCCGCCCCGGCTGCCACCACCCCGCCGAGCGCGGCCCGGGCCGGCCGCAGGTGCGGGAGCAGCCGCCGGTCGAGCGGCCTCACGACACCGGCTGCGGCGCCGGGGACGACGAGGTCCCCGGGTCGGTGGGGATGTGCCGGGTGGAGATCCGGGAGCGGAACACCCAGTAGGTCCAGCCCTGGTAGGCCAGCACGATCGGGGTGAACAGCACCGCGACCCAGGTCATCACCGTCAGCGTGTAGGAGGTCGCCGAGGCGTTGGTCGTGGTCAGCGACCAGGCCGGGTCCAGCGACGAGGGCATCACGTCGGGGAACAGGGCGGTGAACAGGCCGGCCACGGCCAGCGCGATCGCGACGAAGGTGCCGAGGAAGGCCCAGCCCTCCCGGCCGCGGGTCGCGACGGCCAGCCCGGCGACCAGGGCGAGCGCGGCGAGGACGAACAGCACCGCGGATCCGGCCGACCCGGTCAGCCCCTGAGTCCAGGCGAGGAAGGCCACCGCGGCCACGGCCGCGGCCACGCCGACCCGGACGCCCAGGTCGCGGGCCCGGTGCCGGATGTCGCCGTCGGTCTTCAGCGCGATGAAGAGCGCGCCGTGGGTGAGGAACAGCAGCAGGGTGGTCACCCCGCCGAGCAGCGCGTAGGGGCTGAGCAGGTCGAAGAAGCCGCCGACGTACTCCTTGTCGGCGTCGATCGGCACCCCGCGGAGCAGGTTCGCGAACGCGACCCCCCACAGCAGCGACGGGACCACCGAGCCGACGACGATCGCGGTGTCCCAGCGGCGTCGCCACCGGTCCTCGTCGCGCTTGGCGCGGTACTCGAAGGCGAGGCCGCGCACGATCAGGGCGAGCAGGATCAGCAGCAGCGGCAGGTAGAAGCCGCTGAACAAGGTCGCGTACCACTCCGGGAAGGCGGCGAACGTCGCTCCGCCGGCGACCAGCACCCACACCTCGTTGCCGTCCCACAGCGGGCCGATGGTGTTGATCAGCACCCGCCGCTCGGTGTCGTCGCGGGCCAGCACCGGCAGCAGCATGCCCACCCCGAAGTCGAACCCCTCCAGGCAGAAGTAGCCGATCCACAGCACGGCGATCAGGCCGAACCAGACGGTGGTGAGCTCCATGGGTGAGGTCTCCGATCTTGTCGCAGGGCCCGGGGATGTGGGAGGGGTGGTGGCGGCCGGTGGGAGCGGTCCGCGCGGTCAGTAGGCGAAGGTGAGCGGCTCGTCACTCGGCCGGCCGAGGGTCGGTGAGGGCGGCTCGACGAACGGGTCGGCGCCCTTCCTGATGAAGTGCAGCATCAGGCCGACCTCGATGACGGCGAGGACGCCGTACAGCAGCGTCAGGGCGATCAGCGAGGTGAGCGCCTCGCCGGGGCTGACGCCGGGGGAGACGGCGTTCGCGGTGGTCATCAGGCCGAAGACCGCCCACGGCTGGCGTCCCATCTCGGTGAAGATCCAGCCGAAGGAGTTGGCCAGGACCGGCAGCAGCGGCAGCGCGGCCGCGATCATCACCAGCGCCCTGCCGGTCGGCGCCCGTCCACGCCGGGTGACCCAGAGGAAGAGCGCGGCCGCGGCGGCGGCCAGCACGCCGAGCCCGATCATCAGCCGGAACGTCCAGTAGGTCACCGGGATCACCGGGGTGTAGTCGCCGGAGGTGTAGTAGGCGGCCCCGGGGTCCTGGCCGTAGGTCTTGCGGTACTGCGCCCGGAGCTGGTTGATGCCCTGCACCTCGCCGTCGAAGCTGCCGGTGGCCAGGAAGGAGAGCAGCCGGGGCACCTTGACCGCGAACTTCTCCTGCGAGCCGTCGAGGGTGCCCACCGTGAACAGCGAGAAGGCGGCGGGCGCCTCGGTGTCGTAGAGCGCCTCGGCGGCCGCCATCTTCATCGGCTGCACGTCGGTCATGATCTTGCCCTGGTAGTCCCCGGAGATCGCGACGCCCAGGCCGCCGACCAGGGTCACCACCGCACCGAGGCGGACGGCGGTGCGGTACATCGGCCGGTCCGCGTCCGGAGTCCGCCGGCGCACCAGCAGGTAGGTGGCCACGCCGAGCATGAACGCGCCGCCGGTCATGTAGCAGGCGGTCAGCGTGTGCGGGAAGGTCGCCAGCTGCACCTTGTTCGTCATCACCGCCCAGAAGTCGTTCAGCTCGGCCCGGCCGGTGTCGCGGTTGAACGTGTAGCCGACGGGGTGCTGCATCCACGAGTTCGCCGCGAGGATGAAGTACGCCGAGAGCAGCGTGCCGAGGTGGACCAGCCAGATGCAGGCGGCGTGCAGCGGGCGCGGCAGCTTGTCCCAGCCGAAGATCCACAGGCCGAGGAAGGTCGACTCCAGGAAGAACGCCAGCAGGCCCTCGATCGCGAGCGGGGCTCCGAAGATGTCGCCGACGAAGCGCGAGTAGTCGCTCCAGTTCATCCCGAACTGGAACTCCTGGACGATCCCGGTGACCACGCCGATGGCGAAGTTGATCAGGAACAGCTTCCCGAAGAACTTGGTGAGCCGGAGGTACTTCTCGCCTCCGGTGCGCACCCAGGCCGTCTCCAGGCCGGCGACGAGCGCGGAGAGGCCGATCGTGATCGGCACGAACAGGAAGTGGTAAACGGTGATGATGCCGAACTGCCACCGGGCGATGTCGAGCGTGTCCACGACAGGTCCTCTCTGGGCGTCGGCGCGGCGCGCGCCCGGCCGCGATCCACGCTAGGAGCGCGGCTCCGCCGGTCCCCAGGGACCTTCGACCCCAGGGAGCCGGGCCGGAGGTCGCCTCCCGGCACCGGTCGGTGTGGACCGGTCGCCGGATCCGGCGTGTGAGGCATGGGACTGGAGTGGCCGCTGTGTAGTTTGGTGACCATGGCGACCCGCACGTCTTCCCCGCCGGCGTCGTCGAGGAGCAGGGCCACAGGCAGCACCGGCTCTGGCTCCTCGAGGACCCGGTCGTCCGGTAGCCAGTCCCGCAGCAAGAAGCCCGCGGCCAAGGGCAGGTCGACCGCCTCCAAGCGGTCCTCCCGTCCGGCACCGCGAGCGGTTCGCAACGGGCCTGGACCTATCGCATCGCTCTTCGCTGCCCTCGGGCGGGCGGTGAGCGCCGTCTGGCTGGGCCTGGCCCACCTGATCGGCGCCGGCGTGCGCAAGGTCGGGCACACCGCCCGCGAGCTCGAGCCGGAGCACCGCCGCGACGGCGCCGGCCTCTTCCTGATCGGCCTCGCCGTGGTGGTGGCCGCAGCGGTCTGGTGGCAGCTCCCCGGCGGCGTCGGCGACTTCACCCGCACCGTCGTGGCCGGCTCGGTCGGGCTGGTCGGCTGGTTCATGCCGTTCCTGCTCTGCTTCGTCGCCTGGCGCAACCTGCGCGACCCCGAGACGAACGGACCGGCCGGCCGGCAGGTCATCGGCTGGGGCGCCCTGCTCTTCGGCGTGCTCGGGCTGGTGCACATCGGCAACGGGATGCCCGAGCCGTCCGCGGGGGACACCTCGGACCTCCAGCAGGCGGGCGGTGCGGTCGGCTTCGTCGTCGCCTCGCTCTGCATGGACCTGCTGCGCAGCACCCTGGTCGTCGTACCGCTGCTGGTGCTGCTCTCCCTCTTCGGCGTGCTCGTGATCACCGCGACCCCGCTCTACCAGGTGCCGGCGCGGCTTCGTGAGGCCCGCGACCGCCTGCTCGGACGAGGTACGGCGGCCGAGCAGCCCGCCCCGGCCGAGGAGACCCAGCCGATCAGGCGCAGCCGCTCCCGCCGTCGTCCCGCCGACGGCACCGACGCCGACGGCGAGGTCGACCCGGACCTGGGCGACGAGCCCTACGCGACCCCGGTCCTCGAGGAGCGGGCGTTCCTCGGCCGCAAGAAGAAGGCGACCGCCGAGTCGTCGGACCCCGACGCCGTGACCCCTCCCGTGCTCTCCGGCGCCCACGCCGACACGGGGGAGGACGAGGAGCGGGTCGAGGCACCGCCGCACACCCCGCTCCCGCCCCGGGTCGAGCAGCTGGCGCTCTCGGGCGACATCGCCTACTCGCTGCCCGGCAACGACGTGCTCAAGCCGGGCTCGCCGCACAAGGCGCGCTCGAAGGCCTCCGACGAGGTGGTCGGCCGGCTCACCGAGGTGCTCGAGCAGTTCGACATCGACGCCCAGGTCACCGGCTACACCCGGGGCCCGACGGTCACCCGCTACGAGGTCGAGCTCGGCCCCGCGGTCAAGGTCGAGAAGGTCACCGCGCTCGGCAAGAACATCGCCTACGCGGTCGCCTCGGCCGACGTGCGGATCCTCTCCCCGATCCCGGGCAAGTCCGCGATCGGCATCGAGATCCCGAACGTCGACAAGGAGATCGTCTCCCTCGGCGACGTGCTGCGCTCGCCGATCGCCCGCAACGACCACCACCCGATGATCGTCGGGCTCGGCAAGGACGTCGAGGGCGGCTTCGTGGTCGCCAACATGGCGAAGATGCCGCACCTGCTCGTGGCCGGTGCGACCGGCTCCGGCAAGTCGAGCTTCGTGAACTCGATGATCACCTCGCTGCTGATGCGCTCCACGCCCGACGAGGTCCGGATGATCCTCGTGGACCCCAAGCGGGTCGAGCTCAACGTCTACGAGGGCGTCCCGCACCTGATCACCCCGATCATCACCAGCCCGAAGAAGGCCGCCGAGGCGCTGCAGTGGGTCGTGCGCGAGATGGACATGCGCTACGACGACCTCGCTGCCTTCGGCTTCCGGCACGTCGACGACTTCAACAAGGCGGTCAAGGCCGGCAAGGTCAAGGTCCCGCCGGGCAGCGAGCGGGTGCTCGCGCCGTACCCCTACCTGCTCGTGGTGGTCGACGAGCTCGCCGACCTGATGATGGTCGCGCCGCGCGACGTCGAGGACTCGGTGGTCCGGATCACCCAGCTGGCCCGTGCGGCCGGGATCCACCTCGTCCTGGCCACCCAGCGACCCTCGGTCGACGTGGTCACCGGCCTGATCAAGGCCAACGTGCCGTCCCGGCTCGCCTTCGCGACCTCGTCGCTGGCCGACAGCCGGGTGATCCTGGACCAGCCGGGGGCCGAGAAGCTGGTCGGCCAGGGTGACGGCCTGTTCCTGCCGATGGGTGCCGGGAAGTCGGTGCGCGTCCAGGGGTCCTGGGTCACCGAGGCCGAGATCCACCAGGTGGTCAAGCACTGCAAGGGGCAGCTCGAGCCGAACTACCGCGAGGACGTCACCGTCGCCGCGCAGTCGAAGCGCGACCTCGACGACGACATCGGCGACGACCTGGACCTGGTCGTGCAGGCGGTCGAGCTGGTCGTCTCCACGCAGTTCGGCTCCACCTCGATGCTGCAGCGCAAGCTGCGGGTCGGCTTCGCCAAGGCCGGGCGACTCATGGACATCCTCGAGAGCCGCGGCATCGTCGGCCCGAGCGAGGGGTCCAAGGCCCGCGACGTACTCATCAAGCCCGACGACCTCGACGACGTGATCGCGACTTTGCAGGGGGAGCAGTGAGCGCCATGCACCAGGAGGACCGGTTCCACGACGGGGCCGACACGCAGGACGGCACCGACGAGGCGATGCTCAGCAGCCCGTCGGTCGTGGTCCGTCGAAACGCCGGGCTGGCCGCCCTGGTCGGCGGCGCGGCCTGCGCCATCGCCATCGCCTACCTGTGGCGCGCGGTGGGCAGCGGCGCACCCCTCGACTGGCTGCTCTGCGCGCTGATGGCGGGGGTCGGCGGCTACTACCTCTCCACGCTGCTCGACGCCCGCACGCCGCTGGTGGTCGCCGACCCGCTCGGGGTCCGGATCCGGCTGGGGCGCCAGTGGCGCGGCCTGCCGTGGGACGCGGTCGCCGCGGTGGAGCTGCTGCCGAGAGGCAACGCGGTCCGCGACGGACGGCTCGTCTTCCGCCCGCACAGCCTCCCGCGGGCCCTCGAGGGTCTCGAGCCGCGGGGGCGTCGCGCCGCCCGGCTCAACCAGAAGCTGTACGGCGGCGCGCTCGCCGTGCCGCTGGGCCTGACCACCCGGTCCGGGGCCGGCTCCGCCGACCTGCTGGCGAACCTGGCGGCGCTCTGCGACGGCCGCAGCGAGGTCGTGCTGCTGCAGCCCGAGCCGAGCCGGCGCGCCGCGGCCCGCACCCGGTCCGCCGACACCGAGCCCACCGAGCCCACCGAGGCCACTGAGGCCACCGACGCCGCCGCACCGGTCGAGGCCATCGAGCCGGGCGGCACCCGGCCCACCGACCACGCCCGCGACCTGCCGGTGGTGACGGCGCTGTCCGCGCCGCCGGAGCCGGCCGGCCAGGAGTCCCGCCCGGACGTGTCGGAGCGCCCGGCCGCCCCGGTGAGCGTGTGGGCACCGGTTCCCCCGACCCCCGCCGAGGACCGGAGCGAGCAGACCGACCCGGACGAGCCCGCTGAGCACGGTCAGCCGACTGGCGAGGAGCCGGAGGAGTCGGAGGAGTCGGCCAAGGAGCCGGTCCGCCGGCCCGGACGCCGTACCTTCGTCGGCAACCTCGGCACGATCGTCTCCCGCGTCGCCAAGGGACGTGGCACCAGCTCCACTGCGCCGGCGCCCGAGGGTGCCCCGGTCTCGCCGGAGGCCCCGGCGGCGCTGCTGCTGCCGGCTGCTGTCGCCGCGCCCCTGCGGATGCCCCGTCCGGGACTGCGCGCCCAGGTGACCCGGGACCTCCCGGCCACCGGCGGCCCGGTGCACGGCGCGACCGCGCTGCACGCCGACCCCTCCGCGGACCGGCGCGGCACCCTGCCCGAAGGGCGCGAGCTGCGCCGGCCGGGCAGCGTCGACCTGGTCTTCGAGCCCGCCCGAGCGGCACCGTCCGGCCGATCGCGCGGCTCGGCGACCCCGTCGAGCCGCTGGTGATCGACGACTTCGTCACCGAGCCGGCCTACGACCCGGTCGTCGGACCCGAGCTGCTGGCCGCCCGCACCCGGCTCGGCCTCACCGTCGACGAGCTGGCCGACCGGACCCGGATCCGTCCGCACGTGATCGAGTCGATCGAGGTCGACGACTTCGCGCCGTGCGGCGGCGACTTCTACGCCCGCGGCCACCTGCGCACCCTGGCGCGCGTGCTCGGGCAGGACCCGGCGCCGCTGCTGCAGCGCTTCGACGACCGCTACGCCACCGCTCCGATCAACGCGCGGCGGGTCTTCGAGGCCGAGCTCGCCACCGGCATGACCGGGAGCATGCGACGCACCGTGGGCGGCCCCAACTGGGGGCTGCTGATCGGCGCCGTGCTGGTCCTGGTGATGGCGTGGGGGGTGATCCGGCTCTTCGAGACCGAGCCGCCGGCCCTCCTCCAGACACCGGGCACGGCCCTCAACGGCTCGGCCGGGCTGCCGCAGGAGCGGGACGCCCGCGAGGCCGCCGCCGCGGCCGCGGCGCCGATGCCGGTCACGCTGGTGGCCGCCGACGGCGCTCCGGTCGAGCGGGTCCTGGTCCGTGACGGGGACGGCACGGTCGTGTGGGCCGGCCGGCTCGCCGCGGGGGAGCGCAAGAGCCTGAAGGTCGACCCGCCGATGACGGTCCGGGCGGCCGACGCCGGGGCCGTCCGGGTGCTGGTGCGCGGCCGTGACCGCGGCCTCGTCGGCGGCGACGGGGAGCCGGACCGCCGTACCTTCCGGCGCCCGGCGGCCCGCTGACGGAGCCCCGAGGACGCCGGACGGGACGCCGGATGGACGCCGAACGGGACGCTCGGCCGGGGGTGCCGAGACCGCCGGTTCGCGTCCGGGGGCTCCCGACGGTCATACTCGACCACGAATCATGACTACTGCACCCACTCCTGCCCTGACGACCGTGGCTCTCGTGACCCTCGGCTGTGCCCGCAACGAGGTCGACTCCGAGGAGCTGGCCGGACGTCTCGAGGCCGGCGGCTTCCGCCTGGTCGAGGACGCCGCCGACGCCGAGACCGTGGTGGTCAACACCTGCGGTTTCGTCGAGGCCGCGAAGAAGGACTCCGTCGACACGCTGCTCCAGGCCGCCGACCTCAAGACCGAGGGCAGCGCCCGGGCCGTCGTGGCGGTCGGCTGCCTGGCCGAGCGCTACGGCAAGGACCTCGCCGAGACGCTGCCCGAGGCCGACGCGGTGCTCGGCTTCGACGACTACCCCGACATCGCCGCGAAGCTGCGCGGCATCCTGGCCGGCGAGAAGCACCACCCGCACACGCCCCAGGACCGCCGCCGGCTGCTGCCGATCTCGCCGACCGAGCGCGACCCCGGCGCGGTCGTGGTGCCGGGCCACACCATCCTCGAGCCCGACCTGCCGGAGGCGGCGACGCCGTCGAGCGGTCCGCGGGCCGTGCGCAGGCGCCTGGACGGCGGGCCGATGGCGCCGCTGAAGCTCGCCAGCGGCTGTGACCGACGGTGCTCGTTCTGCGCGATCCCGTCGTTCCGGGGCTCCTTCGTCTCCCGGCGGCCCTCCGACGTCCTCGGTGAGGCCCGCTGGCTCGGCGCCCAGGGCGTCAAGGAGCTGTTCCTGGTCAGCGAGAACTCCACGTCCTACGGCAAGGACCTCGGCGACCTGCGGCTGCTCGAGACGCTGCTGCCCGAGCTGGCTGCGGTGGAGGGCGTCGAGCGGGTCCGGGTCTCCTACCTGCAGCCCGCGGAGACCCGTCCCGGCCTGGTCGAGGCGATCGCCGGGACGCCGGGCGTGGCGGCATACTTCGACCTCTCCTTCCAGCACGCCTCTCACCAGGTGCTGCGCCGGATGCGCCGCTTCGGCGACCCGGAGAGCTTCCTGGGCCTGCTCGAGCAGATCCGCTCCCACGCGCCCGAGGCGGGCGTCCGCTCCAACGTCATCGTCGGCTTCCCCGGAGAGACCGAGGACGACCTGCAGGTGCTCTGCGACTTCCTGGAGGCCGGCCGGCTGGACGTGGTCGGCGTGTTCGGCTACTCCGACGAGGACGGCACCGAGGCGGCGACGTACGACGGCAAGCTCGACGACGACGAGATCCACGAGCGTGCCGAGCACGTCACCCGGCTCGTCGAGGAGCTCACCGCGCAGCGCGCCGAGGAGCGGCTGGGCGAGCGGGTCGAGGTGCTCGTCGAGCAGGTCGAGGGCGGTACGGCGGAGGGGCGGGCCGCCCACCAGGGGCCCGAGGTCGACGGCACCACCAGCCTGACCGACCTCCCGGCCGGGGTCCGCGTCGGCGACGTGCTGGCCGCCGTGGTGACCGGCTCCGACGGTGTCGACCTGGTCGCCCGGGTCGAGGCCGGGGGAGACCCGCGATGAGCGACAAGCAGGTGAGCAACTGGAACGTCCCCAACGCGCTGACCACGCTGCGGATCGTGATGGTGCCGTTCTTCGCCTGGGCGCTGCTGCACGACAACGGCGACTCGGTCGGCTGGCGGCTGGTCGCCTGGTTCCTCTTCGGCGCCGCCATGATCACCGACAAGATCGACGGGGACCTGGCCCGCAAGCACGACCTGGTCACCGACTTCGGCAAGATCGCCGACCCGATCGCGGACAAGGCGCTCACCGGGATGGCCTTCGTCGGCCTCTCGATCGTCGGGGACCTGTGGTGGTGGGTGACGATCGTCGTGCTGGTGCGCGAGTGGGGGATCACCGCGCTGCGGTTCTGGGTGATCCGCTACGGCGTGATGGCCGCCGGGCGCGGCGGCAAGCTCAAGACCGTGCTGCAGACCGCGGCGCTGAGCGGGCTGCTGCTGCCGCTGCTGCTGCTCGAGGGCGCCTGGGAGCCGGTGGGCCGGGCCTTGTGGTGGGTGGCCGTCGTAGTGATGGCGGCCGCGGTGCTGCTCACCGTGGTGACCGGTGCCGACTACGTCGTCAAGGCGCTAGCGGTACGCCGGGAAGGCCGGCTCCGCGCGAGCTCGTGACGGCGCCGCCCTCGGCGAGGTCGAGCGCCTGCACCGCCTCCACCAGGGTCAGGTGCGAGAAGGCCTGCGGGTAGTTGCCGACGAACCGCTCGTTCACCGGGTCGTACTCCTCGGGCAGCAGCCCGAGGTCGTTGGGGATCAGCAGCAGCCGGTCCAGCAGCTCGCGCGCCTCCGGTACCAGGCCCGCCTGCGCGTAGGCGGTGACCAGCCAGAACGAGCAGGCCAGGAAAGCCGCCTCGCCGCCTCCCAGCCCGTCGACGCCGGACTCGGTGCGGTAGCGCCGCACCAGCCCGTCGACCACCAGGTCCTCCTCGACCGCCTTGATGGTGCCGAGCATCCGGGGGTCGTCGCCGTCGATGAAGCCCACGCTCGGCAGCACCAGCAGGGCGGCGTCGACCTCGGTGGTGTCGTAGTGCTGGGTGAACGTGCCCCGCGCCGGGTCGAAGCCGCGCTCCAGGATCTCGGCGCGTACGGCGTCGCGCACCTCGCGCCAGCGGTCGGCCGGTCCGGGCAGGCCGTGCTTCTCGACCGCCTGGACGGCCCGGTCGAAGGCCACCCAGACCATCACCCGCGAGTGCGTGAAGTGCTGCGCGGGCCCGCGGATCTCCCAGAGCCCGTGGTCGGGCTTCTGCCAGTGCTCGGCGAGCTCCTCGACGAGCACGGTCTGCAGCGCCCAGGAGTCCTCGGTGTCGTCGAGACCGAGCTCGCGAGCCATGTGCAGCGCCGCCATCACCTCGCCGAGCACGTCGGTCTGGCGCTGGTCGACGGCGGCGTTGCCGACCCGCACCGGCGTGGAGCCGGCGTAGCCCGCGAGGTGGTCGAGCTCCCGCTCCGGCAGCTCGCGGCCGCCGTCGACGGCGTACATGATCTGCAGGTCGGCGGGGTCGCCGGCGACGGCGCGGAGCAGCCAGTCACGCCACAGCCGGGCCTCCTGGTGGTAGCCGCAGGCCAGGAACGCCTCCAGGGTGAGCGAGGCGTCGCGCAGCCAGCAGAACCGGTAGTCCCAGTTCCGGCCGCCGCCGAAGTCCTCGGGCAGGGAGGTGGTCGGCGCGGCGACGATGCCGCCGGTCCCGCCGTGGGTCAGCAGCCGTAGCGTCATGAGGGAGCGGAGCACCTGGTCGCGGTGCCGGCCTCGGTAGGTGCACCGGTCGACCCACTGCTCGGACAGGCGCAGGGTCTCCTCGATCCGGCCCTCGACCGCGAGCGGCTCGGGCAGCTCGCGGTGAGAGGGCACCCAGGTGAGGGAGAACGTCAGCTCCTCACCGGCGCGCACGTCGAACTCGTCCTCGTGGATGCCGTCGGCCGAGCGCGGCAGCCGCGGCCCCCGCAGCACCAGCCGGTCCGGTCCGGCGACGGCGGTGATCACCTCGACGCCGTCGTTGTCGGCGCGGTGGATCCACGGCCGGATCCGGCCGTAGCCGAAGCGCACCACCCACTCGTGACGCAGCCGGACGGTGCCCTCGAGGCCGGTGACCTGGCGGACCACGTCGGCCCGGCCGTCGGCGATCGGCATCGAGTCCACGATGCGCACGCTGCCGGTCCCGGTGGTGTACGTCGACTCCAGCACCGGCGTGTGGCCGACGTAGCGCCGCTCGCAGCGGGCCTCGCCGACCGGGCCGAGCAGCCAGCGGCCGTTCTCCGGGCCGCCGAGCAGCGCGGCAAAGCATGCGGGGGAGTCGAAGCGCGGCAGGCACAGCCAGTCCAGGGAGCCGTCGCTGCCGATCAGGGCGGCCGTACCGGTGTCGCCGATGACGGCGTACTCCTCGATCGGCAACGGCATGCGGGCCAGGGTACCTGTCCGAAAAGTTCACGCGTCCTCCTTCCGGTGGCCACCGGGACCGCATAGGTTCCTGGGGTCATTGCTCGCTTCTTGTCCTATCTGGGGAGAAACCCGCCCATGAGATCCCTCTCGGGACCCCGGTCGCCACGCGCTACCGGACTGCTCCTGACCCTGACCACGGCCCTGATCGGGTCCACGGTCGCCCTCGCCCCCTCGGCCCAGGCCGATCCCGCCGGCACCGGGCTGGTGCTCAACGAGGTGTACGGCGGCGGTGGCAACTCGGTCGCCACCTACCGCAACGACTTCGTCGAGATCCTGAACCCGACCTCGGCCGCGATCGACCTCGGCGGCCTCTCGGTGCAGTACCGCAGCGCCACCGGCACCACCAACCCCTCGGGCGTGGTGGCCCTGGCCGACGTCGAGCTGCCGGGCGGCGCCAGCTACCTGCTGCAGCTGGCCAGCAGCGACACCACCGTCGGTGCGCCGCTGCCGGCCACGCCCGACCAGACCGACACCGGGGTCAACCTGTCCGGCAGCACCGGCACGGTCCTGCTGGTGGCCGGCACCTCCGCCTACAACCCGGGCACCGGGGACCAGGCCGGCGACACCGGGCTGGTCGACCTGGTCGGGTACGGCGCCAGCAACACCTTCGAGAACGCCAGGGCCGACGCCGGCCCCGCGCCGGCGCCGAGCAACACCTCCTCGATCAGCCGGACCGGCGGCGCCGACTCCGACGACAACAGCACCGACTTCACGCGGCTCTCCGGCACCGCGATGACGCCGACCGCGTGCGGCGCCGCCTGCACCGCGCCGCCCCCGCAGCCGCCGGTGGAGCTGTCCGTCGCCGAGATCCAGGGCGACGGTGCGACCAGCCCCGTCGCCGGGGACACCGTCACCACCACCGGCGTGGTCACCGCGACCTACGCCGAGGGCGGCTTCCGGGGCTTCTACCTCCAGACCGGCGGCACCGGCCAGACGCTCGACGGCTCCTCGGACGCGCTCTTCGTCTGGGGCAGCTCGACCGTGGCCGCGATGGACGCCGGCCTCGCCCGGGGCGACTCCGTGAAGGTCACCGGCACCGTCAGCGAGTTCGGCGGGCTCACCGAGCTGACGCCGGGGTCGGCCGCCGACATCGTGGAGCTGGCCGAGCCGCTCGCTCCGGTGACCCCGGCGTTGACCGGCTGGCCGGGCACCGACGCCGCCCGCGAGGCCCTCGAGGGGATGCTCGTGGCTCCTGCGGGCGACTTCACCGTGAGCGACAACTACGCCCTGAACCAGTACGGCGAGATCGGGATCGCGCAGGGGGACGAGCCCCTGTACCAGCCCACCGACGTCGCGCCGTTCGGCTCCGCGGAGGCCGACGCGGTGGCCGCGCACAACCAGGCCGCCTTCGTCACCCTCGACGACGGTGCGAGCACCAACTTCCTCTACTCCGACGCCGGGGAGGACACCCCGCTGCCGTGGCTCACCGACGACCCGACGATCCGGGTCGGCGAGCCGGTGACCTTCACCCGACCGGTCGTCGTGGACTACCGGTTCGGCCAGTGGCGGCTGCAGCCCACCGACCAGCTGACCGCCGGGGACACCAACGGGGTGCGACCGGCCACCTTCGGTGACACCCGGACCGCGCGCCCGGCCGACGTCGGCGGCGACCTCCAGGTCGCCAGCTTCAACGTCCTCAACTACTTCACCGACCTCGGGGTCGACCTCGCCGGCTGCACGTTCTACTACGACCGCACCGAGCAGGACCCGGTGACCGTGAACCGTGGCTGTGATGCCCGGGGCGCGGCCGAGGCCGAGGACTTCGAGCGGCAGCAGGCCAAGATCGTCACCGCGATCAACTCGCTGGGAGCCGAGGTGGTCTCGCTGGAGGAGATCGAGAACTCCGCCAAGTTCGGCCACGACCGGGACGCCTCCCTCGCGGCCCTGGTCCAGGCGCTCAACGCCGACGCCGGAGCCGACGTCTGGGCCTACGTCCCGACGCCGACCGTGCGGCCGGACGCGAGCACCGAGGACTTCATCCGCACCGCGTTCATCTACAAGCCCGCGGCCGTGCGCGCCGAGGGCGAGTCGGTGATCCGGATCAAGGACGGAGCCGAGGACCCGTTCGTCAACGCCCGCGACCCGCTGGCCCAGGTGTTCGCGCCCGTCGGGGCGACCCGGACGGACCGGTTCATGCTGGTCGTGAACCACCTCAAGTCCAAGGGCTCAGCGCCCAAGGACGCGAGCGACCCCAACGCCGAGCACGGCCAGGGTGCCTGGAACCCGCGTCGTGTCGAGCAGGTGCGGGCGATGACCGCCTGGGTGCAGCAG
Source organism: Nocardioides mesophilus (assembly GCF_014395785.1). Taxonomy (GTDB): domain Bacteria; phylum Actinomycetota; class Actinomycetes; order Propionibacteriales; family Nocardioidaceae; genus Nocardioides_B; species Nocardioides_B mesophilus. The sequence goes on from NZ_CP060713.1 coordinate 3,629,311, forward strand.
CTGCAGGCCGACCGCGACGTGGCGAAGGTCTACCTCGACGGCGACTTCAACTCCTACACCTACGAGGACCCGATGCTCGCCCTCGACGAGGAGGGCTACACCGACCTCGGGGTCCGGTTCGACGCCGGCCACACCTACCTGTTCGGCGGCCTGATCGGCTCGCTCGACCACGGCCTGGCCAACGACGCCGCGCTGGCCTCCACCACGGGGGCAGCGGTGTGGAACATCAACTCGGTCGAGTCGGTGGCCCTGGAGTACAGCCGCTTCAACTACAACGCGACCGACTTCTACGACGGCAGCACGCCCTACCGGGCCTCCGACCACGACCCGATCCTGTTCGGCATCGACACCACGCCGGCGGCCACGTTCGAGGTCACCGTGCGGCCGGAGAAGATCAAGGCCGACAAGACCCGGGCGAAGGTCACCGTCGGGATCAGCCAGTCCGGGGTGCCCGCCGAGGAGGGCACGGTGACCGTCTCCGACGGCGACCGGCTGCTCGCCACCGCAACGGTGTCCGAGGGCACGGCCAGGCTCCGGCTCCCGGAGTTCGCCGACGCCGGCACCAAGGAGCTGACCCTCAGCTACACCGACGCAGCGGGGCACGAGAGCACCACCCCGCTCAGCGTGGTGGTGGTGGTCGGCTGACCCGCCGCGCCTGCACGACCTGAGGCCGTGGCCCTGGCGACTCACCTCGCCCGGGCCGCGGCCTCGCCTATGATCCGAGGATGGCCGAGGACCTGGAGCGGGACCTGCACCACGAGGCGCGGGAACGCGCGGCCGAGCTGCACGCGGCGCTCCGCGCCCGGGGGCTCACCCTGGCGACGGCGGAGTCGTTGACCGGGGGCGGTCTCGCCGAGCTGGTCTCGGCGGTCCCGGGTGCCAGCGCCAGCTACCGCGGCGGGATGGTCGCCTACGCCTCCGACGTCAAGGTCAGCGTGCTCGGCGTCTCGGAGCGGACGGTCGCCGAGCACGGCGTGGTCTCGGCGCAGTGCGCCGCGGAGATGGCCGAGGGGGTCCGCGGACTGCTCGGTGCCGACGTCGCGGTCAGCACCACCGGTGTCGCGGGCCCGGACGCGCAGGAGGACAAGCCGGTGGGACTGGTGTTCCTGGGCATCGCGGACGGGGAGCAGACCCGGACCTTCGAGCTGCGGCTCGACGGAGACCGGGCCGAGATCCGGAGGCAGTCGGCGCGCCGGGCGGTCATCGCGGTCCTCGAGGTCGTGGTCGGCCGGCCCGTCTAGTCCGAGCCACCTGGTCTGGGCACCCAGGGGTTTTCCCCAGGTCCCCTGTGGGAAGTTTTCCCGAACCGGTAGCGTTAGCCTCATCCGATACCGGTCCCGCACCAGGTGTCGAATCAGCGAAGGCGACAGGAAGGAGCACGGACATGGTTCTCTTCCGACGCCTGCTCGGCGAGGTGCTCCGCTCGCAGCGGATGCGTCAGGGACGCACCCTGCGCGAGGTCTCGGCCGACGCCCGGGTGAGCCTGGGCTACATCTCTGAGATCGAGCGGGGCCAGAAAGAGGCCTCCTCCGAGCTGCTCGCCTCCATCTGCTCGGCCCTCGACGTGCCGCTCTCGGAGATCCTCTCCGAGGTCAGCGACGCCGTGGCGCTCGAGGAGGCCGCTGTCGCGATCCGTCTCGAGGACGCCGGCCTGCGCTCGCGCCGCCTCGAGCCCGGCGCCGCCAAGCGCTCGCGGTCCGGCGACGTCGTCGCCTCCGCAGCCTGACCCGCGCCCACCGGGCTCCCGTGGCCTCCCCGCCGTCCTGGCACGCGCTGCTGGACCGGTTCCTCGCGCAGGCATCCAGCGATCCGCGGGTGCGCGGCGTCTGGCTCACCGGGAGCCGGGGTTCCGGCACCGCCGACGAGCTCAGCGACGTCGACCTGTTCGTGCTGGTCGCCGAGGCGCACCTCGCGGCGTACGTCGGTGGCTGGCTCACCGACGTCGCACCGCACTACCGGCCGCTGCTGGCCCGTCGGCTCGGGCCCGCGCCGGTGTTCCACCACATCCTGCCCGGCTGGCTGCGCTGGGACGTCGTGGTCGGCGGACCCGCCCAGCTCCACGATCTCGACGCGGACGGCGTGCAGGAGCTGCTGAACCGCGACGGGGTCTCTCCGGCGCCGCTGCCGGCCACCGGTCCGGACCGGGCCGCGGTGCGGGGGATGACCGAGGAGTTCCTGCGGGTGCTGGGGCTGCTGCCGGTGGTCGTGGGGCGCGGTGAGCTGGTGACGGCCGCCGACGGTGCGATGCTGCTGCGTCAGCTGCTGACCACGCTGCTGCGCTACCGCGTCGAGGGGCCCCGGCTGAGCGGCGCGCTGCACCTGTCGCGGGTGCTGCCCGCCGACGAGCTGGCGGCGCTGGCCGCGCTGCCACCGGTGTGGGCCGAGCGGGGCGCGGTCGTCCGGGCACACCTGGCCGTCGCGGCGATCTTCCTGCCGGCGGCCCGGGACCTGCTCGGGCCCGACCACCCCGTCGAGCTGGAGGCGGCCTGCCGCGAGCACCTGCACCGACAGCTCGGCCTGGACCTGCCCGCCTGACCTCGGGCCCGCGCGGGCTCCTAGGCCGGCTGGCAGGCCGGGCACCAGTAGGTCGCCCGCTCCTGGGTCTGCGGCCCCTGCATGTCGACCTGGATCCGGGCGCCGCAGCGGCGGCAGGGCTGGCGGTCGCGACGGTAGACCCAGGTCTGCTTGCCGCGCCGGGTGTCGCCGGTGAGTGTCTGCTCGACGCGCTCCTTGTTGGCCTCCAGCGCCGCCTTCGCACGGCGCACCAGGCGCGGCAGGTCCGCGACCTCGGCCACCGGACGGGCCGGGTTCACGCCGGCCAGGAAGCACAGCTCGGACTTGTAGAGGTTGCCGATGCCGGCGAGGTTGCGCTGGTCGAGCAGGGCCTCTCCGATCGGCCGGGCCGGGTCGGCGGTCAACCGGCGCAGCGCCTCCTGCTCGTCCCAGTCGGGGCCGAGCAGGTCGGGCCCGAGGTGACCGACGACGTCGTCCTCCTCGGACCGCCGGACCATCTCCACGATCCCGAGCGCGAAGCCGACGGCCGACCAGTCGTCGGTGCCGAGCACCACCCGCGCCTCGTGGGTCGGACGTCGCCAGCGGCTGCCGGGCCGGTAGAGGTGCCAGCTGCCCTCCATCTTCAGGTGCGTGTGCAGGGTGTGGTCGGCACCGATCCGGGTCAGCAGGTGCTTGCCGCGGGAGACGGTCCCGGTCACCACCTGCCCGGAGAGGTCCAGGGTCGCGAGCGCCGGCACCCGGAAGTCGGTGCTGCGCAGTGTCCGGCCGGTCAGCGCCTGGTCGAGTCGCTGCGCGGTGCGCCAGACGGTGTCGCCCTCAGGCACGGAGCCGAAGCCCTCTCGGCGTCGCCACGAACCCGGCGCCCTCCAGCGACTGGCGCAGCACCTCGGGGCGCTCCCCGGAGGCGAGGATGCTCGCGCCGTCGGCCCGCTCGACCGTGAGCCTGCCCAGGGCGCCGCCGCGGACGGCCCCGGCGAGGGCCGCCAGCGCCGGGGTCAGCTGCTCGGCGTCGTCGCTGAAGGTCAGCAGCGTCCGGCCGCCGCGCTCGACGTAGACGACCAGCTCCCCGTCGACCAGCACCACCAGCGCACCCGCCTTGCGGCCCGGGCGGTGGCCGCCGGACGAGTCCTCGGCCACGACCCGCTCGGGCCACGCCAGTGCGGCACCGTAGGGGTTGGCCGGGTCGGTGGCCGCGAGGGCGACCGCGACCGGCTTGGCGTCGTCGTCGCCGGGCGCGCCGACCTCGCGGCTGAAGGTGCGGAGCCGGTCCACCGCGCCCGGAACCCCGAACTGGGCGGCGCCGAGCCCGGCGACGAAGTAGCCGCGCCGGCACCGGCCGGAGTCCTCGAACGCGGAGAGCACCTTGTAGACCCCGGCGAAGCCACCGGGCACCCGCTCGCTGGTCACCGCACCGCGGGTCACCACGCCGTGCCGCTCCAGCAGGCCCTCGGCCGAGGCGTGCGCCCGTCGGGTCGCGTCCGGCTCCAGCGCGGGCAGCAGCGACCAGCGGCCGGCCATCGTGGCCGGACCGGTCCGCGAAGGCAGCGGGGCCCGGCCGATCGCCGGACGGCGGCTCGAGACCCGGGCCCGGGGCGGTGGCCGCCGGCTGCGGTGCGCCGTACGCCCGGTGGCGGTGAGTGCCCGGACCGGGGCGAGGGTGTCGTTGGAGAGCAGCCCGGCCCAGACCAGGTCCCACAGCGCGGGCTCGAGGACCTTGTCGTCGGTGGTGCCGACCGCGCCGCCGACGAGGTCGGAGAGCCGGCGGAAGAAGTAGGCGCCGCCCCCGTCGAGGGCGTCGAGCACCGCCTGGTGGACGGGGGTGAGCTCGACCTCGGCGTGGTCGGGCAGCGTCAGGTGCGCGGCGTCCGCCATGTGCAGCGAGACCCAGCCGTCGTTGCCGGGCAGCGTGCCGTGCCCGGCCCAGAGCACCTCGCCGCTCGCGGTGAGCTCGTCGAGCATCGCCGGGGCGTAGTCGACGACCCGGCTGCCGAGCACCAGCGGCTCCAGCGCCGAGCCGGGCACCGCGCAGCCGGCGAGCTGCTCGACGACCGCGAGCACGCCGTCGACCCCGCGCAGCGCCCGGCTGCCCGAGGAGACGAGGTTCTGCCAGGCCGGCAGGAACCGTCCCAACGTGGCCGGCTCGACCGGCTCGACCTCCTTGCGCAACGCCGCCAGCGACCGGCGGCGCAGCCGGCGCAGCACGTCGGCGTCGCACCACTCCGATCCCGCGCCCGCCGGCCGGAACTCGCCCTCGAGCACCCGGCCCTGGGCGGCGAGCCGGGTGAGGGTCTGGTGCGCCACCGCGACGCCGAGGCCCAGCCGGGTGGCCACGTCGGCGACGAGGAACGGCCCGTGGGTGCGGGCGTAGCGGCCGACCAGGTCGGCGAGCGGGTCCTCCACGGGCTCGGTGAAGACCTCGGGGGTGCCGGCCGGCACCGGCACGCCGAGCCCGTCGCGCAGCCGCGCGACGTCCTCCACGGCGGTCCAGCAGGCGGCCCCGCCGATGCGCACCTCGACGATCCGGCGAGCCTCGCGCAGCATCTCCAGCCAGCCCGCGGGGTCGGTAGCGCTGCGGGCGGTGACTTCGGCGGTCGACAGCGGGCCCAGCAGCCGCAGCAGGTCGGCCACCCCCTCGGCGTCGCGGGCCCGGCGGTCCTCGGTCAGCCGTTGCAGCTCGCGCTCGAGCTCGGCGAGGGCGTCGGGGTCGAGCAGCTCGCGCAGCTCGGCCCGGCCGAGCAGCTCGGCGAGCAGGCCCTGGTCGAGGGAGAGCGCGGCCGCGCGCCGCTCCGCGACCGGGTTGTCGCCCTCGTACATGAACGCCGCGACGTAGCCGAACAGCAGGCTCCGGGCGAACGGGGACGGCGCAGTGGTGCTCACCTCGACCGTGCGGATGCTCCGCGCGGCGAGCTGACGCATCAGGCCGACGAGCGCCGGCACGTCGTAGACGTCCTGCAGGCACTCGCGCACCGCCTCCAGCACGATCGGGAAGGAGGGGTACTTCGAGGCCACCTGGAGCAGCTGTGCGCTGCGCTGCCGCTGCTGCCACAGCGGCGAGCGGCGCCCGGGGTCGCGGCGGGGGAGCAGCAGCGCGCGGGCCGCGCACTCGCGGAACCGGGACGCGAACAGCGCCGAGCCGCCGACCTCGGCGGTCACGATGTCCTCGATCTCGTCGGGCTCGAAGACCACCACCTCGGCGCCGGGCGGCTCCTGGTCGGTCTCGGGGATCCGCAGCACGATGCCGTCGTCGCCGGGGAGCGCCTGGGCGTCGATGCCGTAGCGCTCGCGCAGCCGGACCCCGATCGCCAGCGCCCACGGCGCGTGCACCTGGGCGCCGTAGGGCGAGTGCACCACCATCCGCCAGTCGCCGAGCTCGTCGCGGAACCGCTCGACCAGCACGGTGCGGTCGGTCGGCAGCGTGGTGGTGGCCTCGCGCTGCTCCTCGAGGAACATCACCAGGTTGTCCGCGGCCCACTGGTCGAGGCCGGCGTCGCGGCAGCGGGACAGCACCTGGTCCCGGTCGAGCGCGCCCAGCTCGCGGGTGAAGGCGCCGATGGCCGCGCCCAGCTCGGCCGGACGCCCGAGCTGGTCGCCCTTCCAGAACGGCAGCCGGCCCGGTTGCCCGGGAGCGGGGGAGACCAGCACCCGGTCGTGGGTGATGTCCTCGATGCGCCACGAGGTCGCCCCGAGCGCGAAGACGTCACCGACCCGTGACTCGTAGACCATCTCCTCGTCGAGCTCGCCGACCCGGCTGGCCTTCTCGCCGACCAGGAACACCCCGAACAGCCCTCGGTCGGGGATGGTGCCGCCGCTGGTCACCGCCAGCCGCTGTGCTCCCGGCCGACCGCTCAGCTCGCCGTTGACGCGGTCCCAGACGATCCGGGGCCGCAGCTCGGCGAACTCGTCGGAGGGGTAGCGCCCGCTCAGCAGGTCCAGCGTCGCGTCGTAGGCCGAGCGCGGCAGCGTCGCGAACGGCGCCGAGCGGCGCACCAGCTCGAAGAGCCGGTCGACGTCCCAGGCGTCGACCGCGGTCGCCGCGACCACCTGCTGGGCGAGCACGTCGAGCGGGTTGGTGGGCACCCGCAGCGACTCGATCGCCCCGATCCGCATCCGCTCGACGGCCACCGCGGTGTGCACGAGGTCGCTGCGGTGCTTGGGCAGCAGCACCCCCCGGGAGACCTCACCGACCTGGTGCCCGGCGCGGCCGACCCGCTGCAGCGCGCTGGCCACCGAGGGCGGCGACTCGATCTGGATCACCAGGTCGACCGCACCCATGTCGATGCCGAGCTCCAGGCTGGAGGTGGCGACCACGCACGGCAACGTGCCGCGCTTCAGGTCGTCCTCGATGAGCGCCCGCTGCTCCTTGGAGACCGAGCCGTGGTGCGCGCGGGCGATGACCACCGGCGCCCCCTCGGACCGGCCGGCCTGCCCCATCAGCTCCGCCGGCGGGCCGCCGACCGGTGCGCCGCTCGCCTGCTCGTCCGCGCCGGCCGCGGCGCGGTCGGTGGCGATCTCGTTGAGCCGCGCGGTCAGCCGCTCGGCGAGCCGGCGGGAGTTGGCGAACACGATCGTGGAGCGGTGCTGCTCGACGAGGTCGACGACGCGTTCCTCCACGTGCGGCCAGATCGAGGCGCGCTGGGGGCCGCCGGCGGCCGAGCCCTCGGCGGGCTCCTCGGCCGCGACGCCGAGCTCGGTCATGTCCTCGACGGGGACGACCACCTGGAGGTCCCACTCCTTGGTCGAGGTGGGGGCGACCCCCTCGACGGGACGCGAGCCGCCCAGGAAGCGGGCCACCTCCTCCACCGGGCGGACCGTCGCCGACAGGCCGATCCGCTGCGCGGGCTGCTTGTCCTGCTGGAGCAGCAGCTCGTCGAGCCGCTCCAGCGACAGCGCGAGGTGGGCCCCCCGCTTGGTGCCGGCGACCGCGTGCACCTCGTCGACGATCACGGTCTCGACGCCCCGGAGCGCCTCGCGGGCCTGCGAGGTCAGCATGAGGAAGAGCGACTCGGGCGTGGTGATCAAGATGTCGGGCGGGCTGGTGGCGATGCGCCGCCGGTCCTGCGCGGTGGTGTCGCCCGAGCGGACCCCGACGGTGATGTCCGGGACCTGCTCGCCGAGCCGCTCGGCGGTGTGCCGGATCCCGGTCAGCGGCGCCCGCAGGTTGCGCTCGACGTCGACGGCGAGCGCCTTGAGCGGGCTGACGTAGAGCACCCGGCAGCGGTGCTGCTTGTCGGCCGGCCGCTCCCCGGTAGCGATCCGGTCCAGCGACCACAGGAACGCCGACAGGGTCTTGCCGGAGCCGGTCGGGGCGACCACCAGCGCGTTGCGGCCCGCGGCGATCGCCGTCCAGGCACCGAGCTGCGCCGGGGTCGGCTCGGCGAAGGCGGCCTCGAACCAGGTGCGCGTGGGCGCGCTGAAGACGTCGAGCACCTCCGCCGTCCGGTCTCTCCTCGCCACGGCGTCCATCCTGCCCGACGGCACCGACAACCACGCCTGGCCGGATCCCGGGGGCGAGGGTGGGGCGGTCCGTCCGCTTCGCAAAGTCGGGTGATCCTGTCGGTGGGCCGGTCTAGGGTCGAGGGGTGTCCGGCCCCGAACCTGCCCTCCTGCCCGGCGCCACGGCCGCCGCGGCCGCCGCGGCCGGGCGTCCCGCGTCGCTGATCCGGGCGGTGGGGCTGCGCAAAACCTACGGCGAGGTCGAGGCGGTGCGCGGCATCGACCTCGACGTCCGCTCCGGCGAGGCGTTCGGCTTCCTGGGGCCCAACGGCGCCGGCAAGTCCTCCACGATGCGGATGATCGCGGCGGTGTCGCCGCCCAGCGGCGGGACCCTGGAGATCCTCGGTCTCGACCCCGCCGTGGACGGCCCCCGGATCCGCGCCCGGCTGGGGGTCTGCCCGCAGGAGGACACCCTCGACACCGAGCTGACGGTCCGCGACAACCTGGTCGTCTACGGCCGCTACTTCGGGCTGCCCCGGGCCGAGACGCGTGCCCGCGCCGACGAGCTCCTCGGCTTCTTCCAGCTCGGGGAGAAGGCCGGCGCCAAGGTCGACGACCTCTCCGGCGGCATGAAGCGCCGGCTGACGATGGCCCGCTCGCTGATCAACCGGCCCGACCTGCTGCTGCTCGACGAGCCGACCACCGGCCTCGACCCGCAGGCCCGCCACACGCTCTGGGACCGGCTGTTCCGGCTGAAGCAGGAGGGCGTGACGCTGGTCCTCACCACCCACTACATGGACGAGGCCGAGCAGCTGTGCGACCGGCTCGTGGTCATCGACGGCGGCCGGATCGTGGCCGAGGGCTCCCCGCTGGAGCTGATCCGCCGGCACTCGACCCGGGAGGTCACCGAGCTGCGCTTCGGGGTCGGGCAGCACGAGGAGCTCGGCGAGCGCGTGAGCCACCTCGCCGAGCGCGTCGAGGTGCTCCCGGACCGGCTGCTGCTCTACACCGCCGACGGCGAGGAGACCCTGGCGCGGGTCACCCAGCTGGGGCTCGTCCCGGCCGCGGCCCTGGTGCGCCGGTCCACCCTCGAGGACGTCTTCCTGCACCTCACCGGCCGCACCCTGGTGGAGTGATGGGCACCTCGGGGGTCCCGACGGCACCGGGCACGAGCCGGGCGGCGATGGTGGCGCGGCAGGCCGACTACTGGGTCACCGCCTACCGCCGCACCTGGCGCGGCTCGGTGTTCACCTCGTTCGTGACGCCGCTGTTCTACGTCGTGGCGATGGGGGTCCTGCTGGGCCGCTACATCGACCCCGCCCGCGCCGACCTGCAGGGCGCCCCCAGCTACCTCGCGTACATCGCCCCCGGTCTGGTCGCCGCGCACGTGATGCAGATCGCGACCGGTGAGGTGACCTGGCCGGTGCTCGGCAAGATCAAGTGGGACCGCACCTACCTCGGCATGGTGGCGACGCCGCTGCGGATCAGCGACATCGTGGCCGCGCACCTGCTGTTCGTGCTCTTCCGGGTCGCCACGACCAGCGCGGCGTTCCTGGTGGTGCTCGCCTTCTTCGACGTGTTCGCCTCGCCGGCCGGTGCGCTCGGGGCGTTCGCGGCGACGCTGCTGGTCGGGATGGCGTTCGCCACGCCGCTCTACGGCGTCAGCGCCGGGCTGAAGGACCAGTCCGCCTTCGCGGTCATCTACCGGGTGATGATCGTCCCGCTGTTCCTGTTCTCCGGGGCGTTCTTCCCGATCTCGAACCTGCCCGCGCCGCTGGAGGCGGTGGCCGTGGTCACCCCGCTGTGGCACGGCGTGGACCTGACCCGGATGCTCACGCTCGGCACCCTGGAGCCGGGGCCGGCGCTGGTGCACCTTGCCTACCTCGGCACGTTGACCGCCCTCGGCTGGTGGTGGTCGGTGCGGCGGCTCTCCCGGCGGCTGGTGCACTGATGGCCGTCCTCACCGCTCTGGTCCGGCCGCGCGCCGGCTGGTCCCCGTCGTGGCGGCTCGTGTCGCGCAACTACCTCGCGCACCGGCGCAGCAAGGTCTTCTTCCTCACCGGCTTCCTCGAGCCGGTGTTCTACCTGTTCTCGATCGGGATCGGCGTCGGCCAGCTCGTCGACGGGTTCGAGGTGAACGGCCGCACGATCGAGTACGCCGCGTTCGTGGCGCCGGCGATGCTCGCGGCCTCGGCGATGAACGGCGCGGTGCTCGACTCCACTTTCAGCGTCTTCTTCAAGCTCAAGTTCGAGAAGCTGTACGACGCCGTGCTGGCCACCCCACTGCGCCCGGCCGACGTGGCCCGCGGCGAGATCACCTGGGCGCTGCTGCGCGGCGGGGTCTACTCCGCGGGGTTCCTGCTGGTGATGCTGGCGATGGGGCTGGTCAGCTCCTGGTGGGCGGTGCTGGTCGTGCCGGCGACCCTGCTGGTCGGGTTCGGCTTCTCCGCGGTCTGCATGGCCCTGACGACGTACATGCGCAGCTGGCAGGACTTCGAGTTCGTCCAGCTCTCGATCATGCCGATGTTCCTGTTCTCGGCGACGTTCTTCCCGGTCACGACCTACGACGGCTGGCTGCGGTGGGTGGTCGAGGCGACGCCGCTCTACCGCGGTGTGGTGCTGTGCCGTGAGCTGACCACCGGCGCCGTCTCGGTGGCGTCGCTGGTCTCGGTGCTCTACCTGGTCGTGATGGGCCTGGTCGGCCTGCGGGTGGTCTCGCGGCGGCTCGGCACGCTGCTGCTCGGCTGAGAGGTGCGGGCCGTCGCGCTCAGGCCGGTCCGAGCATCTTCTGGTACCACTCCACGTCGATCCACTGGTCGAACTTGAAGCCGACCTCGCGCATCGAGCCCACGTGCTGGAAGCCGACCGCCTTGTGCAGCCGCACGCTGCCGGGGTTGGGTTGCGCGATCAGGGCGACCGCGGTGTGCACCCCGGAGGCGGCCATCTCCTCGAGCAGCGCCGGGTAGAGCAGCCGGCCCACGCCCTTGCCGCGGACCGACGGGTCGAGGTAGATCGAGGTCTCCCGGCTGAGCTCGTACGCCGGCCGGGGCCGGAACGACCAGGAGTAGGCGTAGCCGACCACGTCGTCGTCGGAGTCGACCGCGACCAGCAGGTGGTCGCCGGCGTGCCTGCCGGCGAGCTTCTCCTGCCAGTAGGCCAGGGTGGGCGGCTCGAGGTCGAAGGTGGCGATGCTGTTCGCCACCTCGTGCGCGTAGATGGTCGCGATGTCGTGCAGGTCGTCCTCGTCGGCGGGGCGGATCGTCACGTCATGGCCCATGCGGGCCATCTTTCCAGGTCCCGGTGTCGGCGTGCGTCGGGGCGGGACACCGTAGGCTCGGGCCCGTGCGACACACGGAGTTCTGGGAGCGGATGACCGAGGCGTTGGGGTCCTCGGCGTACGCCCGCAACTGGGCGGAGCAGCAGGTGATCGCAGCCCTCGGCGGCCGCACGGTCGACGAGGCGCTCGCCGCGGGGGAGTCCCCGAAGGCGGTCTGGCGAGCGGTCGCCGAGGTCCTCGAGCTGCCGGCGAGCCTGCGGTGAGCGAGCAGGTCGGCCGCAGGCTGGCCGGCTGGGTCTCCGGCGGGGCGAGCGGCGTGGCCCGCGGCTTCGGTGGCGGGATGCGCTGGCCGGACCACCGCGTCGCCCAGGTGCAGCGCCGCACGCTCGGCACCCTGGTGGTCACCCAGAGCCTCGGCGGGCTGGGCCTCACCATCGGCATCGCGGTCGCCGCCGTGCTGGCCGAGGAGATCACCGGCTCGGCCGAGCTCGCCGGGCTGGCCCAGACCACCCAGGTGCTCGGCGCGGCGGTGGCGTCCTTCCTGCTGGCGCACCTGATGGGCCGGCGCGGGCGCCGGCCCGGCCTGGTGCTGGGCTACCTGCTCGGCGCGGCCGGCTCGGCGCTGTGCGTGGTCGCGGGAGTCGTCGACTCGTTCGCGGTGCTGCTCGCCGGCACCGTGCTGCTCGGCTCGACGACGGCGGCCAACGCCCAGTCCCGCTACGCGGCCACCGACCTGGCGCGTCCCGAGCACCGGGCCAGGTCCCTCTCGCTGGTGGTCTGGGCGACCACGGTCGGCGCGGTCGCCGGCCCGAACCTGACCGGGCCGGCGGGGAGCGCCGCGGCTGGCCTGGGGCTGCCCGCGCTCACCGGCCCGTTCCTCTTCGGCACGATCGGCATCCTCGCCGCGGCCGTGGTGATCGCGCTCTTCATGCGTCCGGACCCGCTGACCGTCGCCAAGCAGGCGGCCCTGGACCGGGACCCGGTCGTGGCCACCGCCGCCGGGACCTCCTGGTCGCGGGTGGTCGCCACCGTCCGCACCCGGCCGGGCGTGGGGGCCGGGATCGCCGCGCTGGCCCTCGCGCACGCGGTGATGATCGCGGTGATGGTGATGACCCCGCTGCACATGCACCACGGCGGCGCGAGCCTGGAGGTCATCGGCCTGGTGATCAGCGTGCACGTGCTGGGCATGTTCGCGCTCTCCCCGGTGGTGGGCTGGGCGGCGGACCGGTTCGGCCGCCCCGTGGTGATGGGCCTGGGCGCGGCCGTCCTGTTCGCGTCGCTGTTCCTCGCCGGCGGCTCGCCGGACGGCGCCTCCGTGCGGATCGGGGCCGGCCTGTTCCTGCTGGGCCTCGGCTGGTCGCTGTGCACGGTGGCCGCCTCGACGCTGCTGTCGGAGTCCGCGCCGATCGAGGTCCGCACCGACGTCCAGGGGGCGGCCGACCTGGTGATGGGCCTGACCGCGGCGGCGGCCGGCGTCGTCGCGGGCGTCGTCATGGGCCGGCTGGGCTTCGTGGCCCTCAACATCTTCGCGGCCCTGCTGGTGACCGGGGTGGTCACCGCGGCCGAGTTCGCGCGGCGTGCGGCGGCCCGTCCGGACGCGGCTGTGGACGACGTCCCGGCCCTGTGAGCGCGGCCCGGTCTGCACGGCGTCGGGAGCCTCGGGCGTGTCGGTCGCGGTCGAACAGGTGTTCGGGCTAGGCTCGGAGCGTCGGAAACGGTCGACGACTGCACGGGATTCTTTCCCCAGGTCGCGCCATCGAGCTCGCGAACTGTCGGAGGACCTCTCTAGTGTCATTGACGATGAAGAAGACAGCAGGTTCCCCCTCGAGGCGGACAGACGAACGGACTACTTCCATGGCTGGTGGAGACCGCGACAAGGCGCTCGACGCCGCGCTCGCGAACATCGAGCGACAGTTCGGCAAGGGATCGGTGATGCGGCTCGGCGACGACGTCCGGGCGCCGCTGCAGGTCATCCCGACCGGATCGATCGCCCTCGACGTGGCGCTGGGCCTCGGCGGCCTGCCCCGCGGACGGGTGGTGGAGATCTACGGGCCCGAGTCCTCGGGCAAGACGACGGTCGCGCTGCACGCGGTCGCCAACGCCCAGCGGGCCGGCGGCATCGTGGCGTTCATCGACGCCGAGCACGCGCTCGACCCCGACTACGCCAAGGCGCTCGGTGTGGACACCGACGCGCTGCTGGTCTCGCAGCCCGACTCCGGTGAGCAGGCCCTCGAGATCGCGGACATGCTGATCCGCTCGGGTGCGCTGGACCTGATCGTGGTCGACTCGGTCGCGGCGCTGGTGCCGCGCGCCGAGATCGAGGGCGAGATGGGCGACAGCCACGTCGGTCTGCAGGCCCGGCTGATGAGCCAGGCGCTCCGGAAGATGACCGGTGCCCTCAACGGCGCCGGCACCACGATGATCTTCATCAACCAGCTGCGCGAGAAGATCGGGGTGATGTTCGGCTCCCCGGAGACCACCACCGGTGGGCGGGCGCTGAAGTTCTACTCCTCGGTCCGGCTCGACGTGCGCCGCATCGAGACGCTCAAGGACGGCCAGGAGATGGTCGGCAACCGCACCCGCGTCAAGGTGGTCAAGAACAAGGTCGCGCCGCCGTTCAAGCAGGCCGAGTTCGACATCATGTACGGCCAGGGCATCAGCCGCGAGGGTGGGCTCATCGACGTCGGCGTCGAGGCGGGCCTCGTCCGCAAGGCCGGCGCTTGGTACACCTACGAGGGTGACCAGCTCGGTCAGGGCAAGGAGAACGCCCGCGCCTTCCTGCGGGACAACCCCGACCTCGCCAACGAGCTCGAGAAGCGGATCCTCGAGAAGCTCGGGGTGCTGCCGACGCTGGACGCGGAGGCGCCTGCCGCCCCGGCCCCGGCTCCGGCGGAGCCCACCGGCATCGACTTCTGAGCCGGGTCAGCTCCGACACGGCGTGAACATCCCTCCCGACGACCGCCCGTCTGGTCCCACCCTCCCAGGGGACCAGACGGGCGGTCCTGTCTCCGGGGACGTCCGGCTCGGTGTCGAGACCTGGCTGGCCGCCCAGGGGGGCGACCCGGCCCCGCCGCCGGAGGACCAGGCTGCCCTCGGCCCCGAGGCCGACCACGAGGCGGTCGCCCGCAAGATCCTGCTCGACCAGCTCACCGGGGCCGCCCGGACCCGCTCCGAGCTCTCCGGCAAGCTGGCCAAGAAGGGCGTGCCCGACCAGGTCGCCGAGCGGCTGCTGGACCGCTTCGAGGAGGTCGGCCTGGTCGACGACCAGGCGTTCGCCCGGTCCTGGGTCCAGTCCCGCCAGCCCGGCAAGGGCCTGGCCCGCCGGGCGCTGGCTCAGGAGCTGCGCCGCAAGGGCGTCGACGACGAGGTGGCGCGGGAGGCGCTCGACGAGATCGACCCCGACGACGAGATCGAGTCGGCCCGGCTGCTCGTCCGGCGCAAGCTCCGCACCGCCGCCCGGCTGGACCGCACCACCGCCGTGCGCCGGCTCGGCGGCATGCTCGCCCGCAAGGGCTACCCACCCGGGGTCGCCTTCCGCGTCGTCCGCGAGGAGCTGGACGCGGTGGGTCACGGCGCCGAAGAGCCCGAGGGGGCCGAGGAGCTGGACCTTCCTTGACCGGCCCCTGCCCGCGACCTAGATTCAAAGGTGCAGCATCGACACCCCGGTTCTCCGGGGTCTGACCCGACACACACCCCGGCTCCGGCCGGGACGCGAACGACAGGCAGTCCGGCACAGCGGCCCTGACACCGGCCGTGGGGAGGGCGTTCCCGCATCCTGGGGACGCCTTCGTCGGCGAGCCGTCCTCGCGCCATAGAGAAGGAGCGGCTCGTGGACGTGACCGGCGTGACCGAGATCCTCGTGGCCGTGCTGGGGGTCATCGCCGCGCTCGCGGTCGCCACGATCGCCGTGCTGCTGTTCTACCGCCACCGCGCGGCCCGGCATGAGCACGAGCTGCACCAGGACCTCCAGGAGCAGCGCCAGGACATCGAGCGGCGCGAGCACCGCCTCGCCGAGCGCGAGGAGCGGCTCGACGCCGAGCAGCGCCACCTCGACGAGCGGGCCCACCAGCTCGCGGAGACCGAGGCCGCCCAGGAGGCCCGCCGCCTCGAGCTGCTCGACATCGAGGAGGAGCGCCGGCTGCTCCTCGAGCGCCTCGCCGGCCTCACCGCCGAGGACGCCAAGGCGCAGCTGGTCGAGACCATCGAGGCCGAGGCCAAGCGCAGCGCCGCGATCCTGGCCCGCGACATCGAGCGGGCCGCGCAGGACGAGGCCGAGATGCGGGCCAAGAAGGTGCTGGGCACCGTCATCCAGCGGCTCGCCGCCGAGCAGACCGCGGAGTCGGTGGTCTCGCTGGTGCCGCTGCCCTCGGACGACATGAAGGGCCGGGTGATCGGCCGGGAGGGACGCAACATCCGTGCCTACGAGCAGATCACCGGCGTCAACCTGATCATCGACGACACCCCCGGTGCGGTGCTGCTGAGCTGCTTCGACCCGGTCCGCCGCGAGGTCGGCCGGCTGACGCTCGAGGAGCTGGTGGCCGACGGGCGGATCCACCCGACCCGGATCGAGGAGGTCCACGAGCGGTGCGAGCGCGAGGTGGACGCTCTCTGCGCCCGGGCCGGCGACGACGCCGCGGTCGAGGCGGGGGTCGCCGACCTGCACCCCGAGCTGCTGGCCACGATGGGCCGCCTGAAGTACCGCACCTCCTACGGGCAGAACGTGCTGCGACACCTGGTGGAGTCCGCCCACATCGCCGGGATGCTGGCCGACGAGCTCGGCCTCTCGCGCGAGTCGATCGTGCGGGGGGCCTTCCTCCACGACATCGGCAAGGCGCTGACCCACGAGGCCGAGGGGTCGCACGCCATCGTGGGCGCTGAGCTCGCCCGCCGCTATGGCGAGAGCGAGGACGTCGTCCACGCGATCGAGGCCCACCACAACGAGGTCGAGCCGCGCACCGTCGAGGCGGTGCTCACCCAGGCCGCCGACGCGATCAGCGGCGGCCGACCGGGAGCGCGCCGCGAGTCGCTGGAGGCCTACGTGCAGCGGTTGCACCGGCTCGAGGAGATCGCGCTGGCCAAGGAGGGGGTCGAGAAGGTGTTCGCCATGCAGGCCGGTCGCGACGTGCGGGTGATGGTCTCGCCGTCGGTCGTCGACGACATCGAAGCCCAGGTCCTGGCCCGCGACATCGCCAAGCAGATCGAGGAGGAGCTCACCTACCCCGGTCAGATCAAGGTCACCGTCGTCCGGGAGTCCCGGGCCACCGAGATCGCCCGCTGAGCCCATGGGCACCCCGCGCGGCTCCAGCGTCGTGCTGCGGCCCGCCTCCGGGGCCGGCGAGGGCGGCTTCCGGGTCGTGCAGACGCTGCGGCACGCGGGGGAGTCGGTGTACGGCGGCTGCCTGCGGGCGCTGCGGGCCGCGGGGCTCGACGGGCTGGAGCCGTGGGCGGTCGACCTGGCGGAGCGTCAGGCCCTGCTGGCCTGCGACGTCCCGGACACGGTCGGCCTGCACCACCTCAGGCTCGACCCGCGCGAGGACGCGGTGGCCCGGGTGGCCGCCGTGCCCCGGGCCGTGATCGGGTTCCGCCCGCTCACCCGGGCCGACCTGCCCGACGTGGTGCGCTGGGTGCACGAGCCGCACGTCGCGCGGTGGTGGAACGACGAGGCGGCCGACCTGGACCGGGCCGAGGCGCACTACGGGCCGGCCATCGACGGCACCGAGCCGACCCGGCGCTGGGTCGTGGAGATCAACGGCCGCTCGGTCGGGTTCGTGCAGGACTACCTCATCGGGGACCATCCCGACTGGGCGCTGCTCACCGCGGCGCCGGACGCGGTCGGCTTCGACTACGCGATCGGGGAGCGGTCCTGGGTCGGGCACGGGCTCGGCACCCGGATGCTGTGGCAGTTCCTGCGTGACGTGGTGCGGCCGCACTACCCGCAGGCGCCGTCCTTCTTCGCGGCCCCCGACCACCGCAACGTCGCGTCGCTGCGGGTCCTCGACAAGCTCGGCTTCGTCCGCGGGCTGTGGTTCGACGAGCCGCGCACCGACGGGGGAGCCGACACCGTGGTCGGGTGTCGCCTCGACGTCCGCCGGGTCTTCGGCGCCGCCTCGGCCGGTCTGGTTACTGCCGAGTAATCTAGGCTCTGGTCATGCCGACCGTGCTGCGCCTCTACGACCGTCTCTCCGGGCTGCCCCAGGGGCGCCGCGCCTTCTCCTTCCTCTTCGGCCGGAAGGCGCCGTACTTCGCCACGATCCGGCCCCGGTTCACCGAGCTGCGCCCGAACCACGCGGAGCTGGTGATCCGCAAGCGCCGGCGGGTGCACAACCATCTCAAGACGGTGCACGTGATCGCGATCTGCAACGGGCTCGAGGCCGCGATGGGGGCCTTGGCGGAGGCGAGCGTGCCGGCGCAGAGACGGTGGATCCCCAAGGGCATGGAGGTGGCCTACACCGCCAAGGCGACCAGCGACATCACCTGCATCGCCGAGACCGACCCCGAGCGGTGGCTCGGCGACGACCCCGACGTTCCGGTGCGGGTTCGCGCGCTGCGCGAGGACGGCACCGTGGTCGTCGAGGGCGTCATCCGGCTCTGGGTGACCGACAAGCCGGCCCGGTGAGTCAGACCCCGGCGTTCTGAGCGGCGTTGATCGTGCCCAGGTCGACCTTCTGACCCGACGACTGACCGCGACGGGCCATCCGGGCCTCGAGGTAGATCGCCAACCGGGACAGCGAGTAGTTGAT
This sequence comes from Nocardioides mesophilus, assembly GCF_014395785.1. Taxonomy (GTDB): domain Bacteria; phylum Actinomycetota; class Actinomycetes; order Propionibacteriales; family Nocardioidaceae; genus Nocardioides_B; species Nocardioides_B mesophilus. The sequence goes on from NZ_CP060713.1 coordinate 3,647,275, forward strand.
CGTGATGAAGATGGCGGCGGCGACCGCCAGCGGCACGAACGTGTGGTGGATGAACCCGGCGATGCCCTGGGACTCCACGACCAGCTCCCGGTAGGACACGATCTGGCCCAGCGCGGTGTCCTTCAGGACGATCACGCACTGGCTGACGATGGCCGGCAGCATGATCGTGATGCTCTGCGGCATCAGCACCAGCCGCATCACCTGGTTCTTGCGCATGCCGATCGCGTACGCCGCCTCGGACTGGCCCTGTGGCACCGCCAGCATGCCGGCACGGAACACCTCGGCGAGCACCGAGCCGTTGTAGAGCGTCAGAGCGAGGACCAGGCTCCAGTAGAGCCCCAGGCCGAGCCCGAAGTAGACGAACATGATCTGCAGCAGCAGCGGCACCGCGCGGAAGAACTCCACGACGACCCGCGCCGGGAACCGGACCCAGGCCCGATCCGAGAGCCGGGCGATGGCCAGGACGGCGCCGAAAACCACCGAGAGGACGATCGCGGACGCGGCGGCCTTCAAGGTCGCGAGGAGACCCTTCCAGTAGGCCTCCCAGATGTTCGGCTGGCTCATGTCCTCCCAGACGGAGGCCTGGAACTCGCCTTCCTCGTAGAGCTTCCACAGCACCCAGGCGAGCAGCAGCACGGCGAGCACCGCGGCGATCACGGTCATGATGCGGTGACGCGCCTGGGCCTTGGGGCCCGGGGTGTCGAACAGGACGGTGCTCATCGGGCCACCGCCAGTCGCCGCTCGAGGAACGTTGCCGCGGTGGAGATCACCGCGACGATGAGGATGTAGCCCAGCGCGATCCCGAGGAAGATCGCCCACAGGTCGGAGGAGTACTGGTTGCTGAGCTTGCGCATCACGTAGGCCGCCTCCGGCACCCCGAAGATGGCCACCACGCTGGTGTTCTTCGCGAGCGCGATATAGGTGCTCGCCAGCGGCGGGATCACGGTGCGGAACGCCTGGGGGAGCACCACGAGGCGCAACGACTGGGTGAAGCTCATGCCGACCGAGCGGGCGGCCTCGGCCTGGCCCGCAGGCACCGAGTTCACGCCCGAGCGCACCGCCTCGCAGACGAAGGCCGCGGTGTAGCTCGACAGGCCCAGGGTGGCCACGATGAAGAAGGTGTCGAACTGGCGGAACCCGATGCTGAAGCCGAGGCTGTTGAAGCCGAGCACCGGGATCACGTAGATCGCCAGGGCCAGGATCAGCACCAAGGGCGTGTTGCGGAACGTGTTGACGTACCACGTTCCGATCGCCTGCAGCGAGGCGACCGGCGAGACCCGGAAGCTGGCCAGCAGCGTGCCGAGGATCGTCGAGAAGATTCCCGAGAACAGCAACAGCCACAGCGTGTTGGAGAAGCCTCGGAGGATCTGATCGAGGTTGTCGATCAATGTGTCCATGGAGTCAGCGCCTCATCTAGGTTCCTGGCGCGAGCGGGACCCGGGGGTCCCGCCCGCGGCTGCGGACGTGGCGTCAGCAGGTGGAGTCGACGGTCGGCGGCTCGGGGGTCTCGACGCCCGACTCGCCCAGGGTGGACTCGAAGGCCTTGGCCCAGGTGCCGTCGTCGAACGACTTCTTGATGGCGTCCTGGAGGAAGGTGCACATCGCCTCGTCGCCCTTCTTGAAGCCGATACCGTACTTCTCCTCGGAGAACGGCTCACCGACGACCTCGAGCTTGTCGGGGTCCTCCGCGGCGTAGCCGAGCAGGATCGCACCGTCGGTGGTCACCGCGTCGACGGTGCCGTTCTCGAGCTGGTCGACGCACTCGGAGTACGTCGCGAACGGCACCGGGTCGGCGCCGTACTCGTCGACCATCCGCTGCAGCGAGGTGGAGCCGGTGACCGAGCAGACCTTCTTGCCCTTGGCGTCCTCGGGGGTGGTGATGGAGTCCTTGTCCTCCTCGCGCACCAGCAGCTGCTGGCCGGTCACGTAGTACGGGCCGGCCTGGCCGACGACCTGACGGCGCTCGTCGGTGATCGAGTAGGAGGCGAGCACCAGGTCGACGGTGCCGTCCTTGATGTAGGGCTCCCGGTTGTCGGAGACCGTCTCCTTCCACTCGATGTTGCTGTCGTCGATGCCGAGCTGGGCGGCGATGATCCGGCCCATCTCCACGTCGAAGCCCTCCGGGGCGTCCGCCCCCGGTGCCAGGAAGCCGATGCCCGGCTGGTCGAACTTCACGCCGATGGTGATCTTGCCGGCGTCGCTGAGCTTGGCCATCGTGGTCCCCGAGTCGAACTCCGGGTTGTCGGCCACCTTCACGTCGGTGCTGCCGCCGCCGTCACCGCCGCAGGCGGCGAGGGTGAGGGCGAGTCCTGCAGCCGCGAAGGCTGCCTTGGTGCGCTTGAAACGCATGTTGTCTCCTTCTGTCCGTGCTGTCCCTGGCCCATCCAGAGGAGTCCCCCCGGGCCAGGTCGGGTGTGGTCAGTGCTTGAGGATCTTGCCGAGGAAGTCCTGCGCGCGGCTCGACTGCGGGTCGGTGAAGAACGCCTCCGGGGTGTTCTCCTCGACGATCTGGCCCTCGGCCATGAAGACGACCCGGTTGGCCGCCGTACGGGCGAAGCCCATCTCGTGGGTCACCACGACCATCGTCATGCCGCCCTCGGCGAGGTCGACCATGACGTCGAGGACCTCCTTGATCATCTCCGGGTCGAGCGCGGAGGTCGGCTCGTCGAAGAGCATCACCTTGGGCTCCATGGCCAGCGCGCGGGCGATCGCGACCCGCTGCTGCTGGCCGCCGGAGAGCTGGGCGGGGTACTTGTCGGCCTGGTTCGCGACCCCGACCCGCTCGAGCAGCGCACGGGCCTTGGTGTCCGCTTCGCCCTTGTCCATCCCTCGGACCTTGGTCGGGCCGAGGGTGACGTTCTCCAGGATCGTCTTGTGCGCGAAGAGGTTGAAGGACTGGAACACCATGCCGACCTCGGCGCGGTGCGAGGCCAGTGCCTTGCCCTCTGCGGGGAGCGGCTCGCCGTCGAGGGTGATGGTGCCCTTGTCGATGGTCTCGAGCCGGTTGATCGTGCGGCACAGGGTGGACTTGCCGGACCCGGACGGGCCGATCACCACCACCACCTCGCCGCGGGCGATGCTGAGGTTGATGTCCTGGAGGACGTGCAGGTCGCCGAACCACTTGTCGACGTGGTCGAGGACGACGAGAGGCGTGCCCGGAGAACCAGTCATGCCGGGGAAACTAGCGGTTGATGACCCTTCCTGACTATTCCGAGGGGCGCTCGTGGTCTATCTGTTACATGACTCCGGGACCGCCGGGGTGGGTATGGGGCCCTGTGCTTCAATCCGAAGTACGGCTTCACCAGGCCACCGAGGAAGGCGCCGCATGCCCCGCAAGAACCCCCTGACCGCTCCGATCGGCAAGCTGAAGGACACCGCGGTCAGTGCCCTCACCCATCCCCTGGACACCGCCGCCAAGGTGGTGGACCAGGCCAAGGGCACCGCGTCGCTGGGTCTGTCCGTGGCCGAGGGCGTCGTCTCCCAGGTGACCGGGCGGGGCCGCCGTACGCCGGCCGAGTCGAGCCCGGCTGCACCGGCCGCCCGCCGGCTGGACGAGCCGGCCCGGCCCCAGGGCGACCCGCTGGCACCGGTCTCGCGGGAGCCGTTCCCCGCGAAGAAGGCGGCCCCCGCCGCCGAGAAGGCGCCGGCCAAGAAGGTCGCGCCGGCCAAGAAGGCTGCCACAGGTGCGGGCCCCAGCCCCGACGTCGCCGAGCCGGACGCGACCGTCGAGCCGCTGACGATCGTCGAGCCGGACCGGGAGGACCTCGAGGCCGCGCACCTGGCGTCTCCGGCGGACCTGGACCACGCCCCCGTGAAGAAGGCACCCGCGAAGAAGGCCCCGGCCAAGAAGGCACCTGCGAAGAAGGCCCCGGCCACGAAGGCCGCAGCTGCACCCCCGGCGAAGAAGGCTCCGGTCAAGAAGACCGCCCAGGCGGCCCCTGCGGCCGCCGAGCCGGCCGCGGAGACGTTCATCGAGCCCACGGCCGAGGACCTGGAGGCGGCCCACCAAGCCTCTCCTGCCGACGTCGCGCAGGCTGCGACCAAGAAGGCGCCCGCCAAGACCCCCGCGAAGAAGGCGCCCGCCAAGAAGACCTCGCCCGCCACCACGGCGGCCCGGAAGCCGGTCAGCACGTCGGTGAAGGACCTGCCGGGCGACAAGCTGCCGCCGCGCTGACCCGCGCGACGCGAGCGAGGCCTGTGAACAGCACGACAGCACTCCCGGCCCCTGGCTGGCGATGAGGAGACCCACATGAACGCACTGGACGCACTGAACCCCCTGCACCCGTTCCGCCTCGTGAAGAACATCGCCGGGCTCCCGGTCGCGGCGGTCGAGACCGCCGGATCGGCGGCCGTGGGGCTGGCTGGCACCGCGGTCGGCCTGACCGGCGCGGCCCTGCGTGCCACCACTCGGGCGGTGTCCTCCCGCGTCGGCCATGCCGAGGGCGACCTGATCGTCGGCTGGGTGGACGAGACCCTCGTGGTCGTCGAGGACACGGTCGCCGAGGAGGAGGAGACCAGCGCTCCCCGCGGCCATGTCGACGACGGTCACCGTCATCCCGCCGGTCCGGACACCGTGTTCGCGGAGCCGGCGCCGCCGGCGGAGCCGCCCATCGACGTCGTCGGGCAGACCCTCGCGGCGGAAGAGGCGGACCTCGGCGGCGGCGGGGCCGGCATGGCCCACGAGCCGCGCGGCGCCTCCCGCGACGAGGAGCACGGCGACGCCGGGCTGCAGCGGGCCGAGGTCGAGGAGATCGCGGCCGAGGAGGCCGCCGCGCTCGAGGGCGACGAGGAGGCTCCTGAGCACCTCACCGAGCCGTTGCTCGACCCGGCGGAGGCCAAGGCGCTGGCGGCCGAGATGAAGACGCTCAACCAGGCGGCCGACCCCGACAAGGGCTGACCCCGGTCGGGCGGCTATCCCAGCTGCTCCTCGGCGAGGGTCTCGCCGACGCGCTCGAGCAGCGACGCGGCCTCGCGCATGCAGGTCTGCGGGTCGGGCTCGAGGTCGGTCAGGGCGTAGGCCGCGGCGATCCCCACCCCGCGCAACGCGTCGTCGTCAAGGGTGTTGCGTCCACAGACCGCGACCACCCGGGCGCCGGCGTGCCGGGCCGCCGCGGCCACGCCCACCGGCGCCTTGCCGCGCAGGCTCTGCGCGTCGAGCGAGCCCTCGCCGGTGACCACCAGGTCGGCTCCCCGGACCCGCTCCGGGAACTCGAGGAGGTCGAGCAGCAGGTCGATCCCGGGCCGCAAACCCGCCCCGAGCACCGCCACCATGCCGAAACCGACGCCGCCGGCGGCCCCGGCTCCGGCGACGTCGCGCCGGTCCTGCCCGGTCGCGGCGGCCACCACGTCGGCCCAGTGCCCGAGCGCCGCGTCGAGCAGCGGTACGTCGTCGTCGGAAGCGCCCTTCTGCGGGCCGTAGACCGCGGCCGCACCGTGCTCGCCGGTCAGCGGGTTGTCGACGTCGCAGGCGACCACGATCTCGCTGTCGCGCAGCCCGGGGTGCAGCCCGTCGAGGTCGAGCGTGACCAGCCCCGCCAGCGGCTCGCCGCCGTCCGGCAGCGGGCCGCCGTGCTCGTCGAGCAGCCGGGCGCCGAGTGCCGCCAGCATCCCCGCCCCGCCGTCGGTGCTGGCGCTGCCGCCGATGCCGACCACCACGCTGCGGCATCCGGCGTCCAGCGCGGCGGCGATCACCTCGCCGAGCCCACGGCTGGTCGCCGTCCGCGGGGCGAACCGGCCGCCGGGCAGCCGGGACAGGCCGCAAGCGTCGGCCATCTCGACGACCGCGGTGTCCCCGTGCCGGGCGAACCTGGTGCGCACCGGCTCGTCGGTGGGGCCGCTGACCGTCACCTCCACCGGCTCGAAGCCGGCCGCCACCGCGGCGTCCAGGGTGCCGTCGCCGCCGTCGGCCACCGGCAGGGTCTCCAACTCCAGGTCGGGGCGGCGCCGCCGCAGCCCCCGGGCGAGCGCCTCGGCCACCTGCAGGCCCGTGAGCGAGCCCTTGAACTTGTCCGGAGCCACCAGCACGCGTGTCATGCCGGCCATCCAAGCACCGTTCCCGGTCGTGCACCGGTCGTGTACCGGGCGGCCCGCGCGCCGCCGTACCCTTGACCGGTCATGACTGCCACGCCTGAGACCATGCCCCGCACCTACCAGGTCCGCACCTACGGGTGCCAGATGAACGTGCACGACTCCGAGCGGCTCACCGGCCTGCTCGAGGACGCCGGCTACGTGCCGGCCGCAGGTGCCGACAGCACCGGCGGTGCCGAGGTGGCCGACGTCGTGGTGTTCAACACCTGCGCGGTGCGCGAGAACGCCGACAACAAGCTCTACGGCAACCTCGGCCACCTGGCGTCGGTCAAGGCCAAGCACCCGGGCATGCAGATCGCGGTGGGCGGCTGCCTGGCGCAGAAGGACCGCGGCGAGATCACCCGGAAGGCGCCCTGGGTCGACGTGGTCTTCGGCACCCACAACATCGGCTCGCTGCCGGTGCTGCTGGAGCGCGCGCGGGTGGCCGAGGAGGCGCAGGTCGAGATCCTCGAGTCCCTGGAGGTCTTCCCGTCCACGCTGCCGACCAAGCGCGAGTCGGCGTACGCCGCATGGGTGTCGATCTCGGTGGGCTGCAACAACACCTGCACGTTCTGCATCGTGCCCGCGCTGCGCGGCAAGGAGAAGGACCGGCGCCCCGGCGACGTGCTCGCCGAGGTCCGGGCGCTGGTCGACGAGGGCGTCAGTGAGGTGACGCTGCTGGGGCAGAACGTCAACTCCTACGGCGTGGAGTTCGGCGACCGGCTGGCTTTCGGCAAGCTGCTGCGCGCCTGCGGGGACATCGACGGGCTGGAGCGGGTCCGGTTCACCAGCCCGCACCCCAAGGACTTCACCGACGACGTGATCGCGGCGATGGCCGAGACCCCCAACGTGATGCACAGCCTGCACATGCCGCTGCAGTCCGGCTCGGACAAGGTGCTCAAGGACATGCGCCGCTCCTACCGGCAGGAGAAGTTCCTCGGGATCATCGACCGGGTCCGGGCCGCGATCCCGGACGCCGCGATCACCACCGACATCATCGTCGGCTTCCCGGGGGAGACCGAGGCGGACTTCCTCGAGACGATGAAGGTGGTCGAGCAGGCGCGCTTCTCCGGCGCGTTCACGTTCCAGTACTCCAAGCGTCCCGGCACCCCGGCCGCGGTGCTCGAGGAGCAGGTGCCCAAGGCGGTGGTCCAGGAGCGCTACGAGCGGCTGGTCGCGCTGGTCAACGACATCGCCTGGCAGGAGAACCGCCGCCTCGAGGGCCGGGTCGTCGAGCTGATGGTCGCCGAGGGGGAGGGCCGCAAGGACGAGCAGACCCACCGGCTCAGCGGCCGCGCCCGCGACAACCGGCTGGTGCACTTCACCGCGGTCGACGCGGCGGGCGGGGTGGTCGACGTACGCCCCGGGGACGTGGTCGAGGTCGAGGTGACGTACGGCGCGCCGCACCACCTGGTCTCGGACGCCCCGGTGCGCTCGGTCCGGCGGACCCGCTCCGGCGATGCCTGGGAGGCCCGGACCGCGGCCCCGACCACCGGCGCGGCCGTCTCCCTCGGGCTGCCGGGTCTCGGCGTGCCCGCGCCCCTGCCGGAGGCGTCGGGCTGCGCGGTCGGCTAGAAGCCGAAGCTGATCACCGGCGGCACCTGACCGGAGGCCAGGGCGGCGAGCACGGCGTGCTCGTGGGGGACCACCGGGTCGGGCAGGGCCGCCAGCGCGAACCACCGCAGGTCCGCGCACTTCTCGGGCTCGACGATCCGCGGCTCGCCGCTCCACGAGGTGGCGGTGAAGAAGTAGTCCACCCGCTCGTCGACGGCGAGGCCGGTGCCGTTGCTGCGCTGCATCGCGCACAGCGGGGCGAGCTCGACGTCGCTGACGCCGACCTCCTCGCCGGCCTCCCGGCCGGCGGCGGCGAAGACCGACTCGCCGGGCTCGACGTGGCCGGCCGCCGCACAGGCCCAGTGCTCGTCCATGTAGCCGGTGCCGCGGCGCAGCTGCAGCAGCACCTCCCGGTCGCCGCCCGAGCCGCGAAGGAACACGACGTAGGCGGCGGGGACGACAGCGAAGCGGGGCTGCGACGGGCTCATGCCCGCGAGGCTAGCCGTGCGAGTGGCCCGGGTTCCGCTCCGGGTCGAGCCGCTGGCCGGGCACGTCCGCGGCGTTCTCCTCGGCGGTGCCCCAGACCCGCGACTGCTCGGCGGCGCGGTCGTCGTCCGGTCCCTCGGCCGGGTCCTGGGGATGCACGCGGGGAGCGTCGCCGTTCTGGCCGGGCTCGTCGTCGGGACCCTCGGCGGGGTCCTGCGGGTGGGTCTCGCCCGGCTGCGACGAGCTGGTGACCTCCGGGTGGGTCTCCAGGGTGCCGTCGGTGTGCCCGATGGCGGTCCCGGCGGTGCCGGTCCCGTCGATGCCCTCGAACGGGCCCTGTCGCTCGCTGCTGATCCCGAGGTCGCCGGCAAGGTGCTCGGGGCTCTCGGCGCTGGGGTTGCCGGCCCGGCCGAGCTCGTCGGCCTCGCCGCCAGCGGAGGTGCGGTTCGTCATCGGTCTCTCCTCACTCGCTGCCGGAGCCGTCGGACGGCTGGTCCATCGACGTCCCGGCGTTCTCGGACTGGACCGACTCGGGCTGCGGGTCGGGGATCGTCGAGGGCCCGTCCGGGGTGCCGCTCGGGTGGATGTCCGGGTCCGGGCCCGGCGGGGCCGGGTCGACCGACCCGGTAGCGAACACATTGGCGTCCGGCCGGTCCTGCCGCAGCGGGCCGCCGGGCGGCGTGGGCGCATCGAGGTCGGTGTGGGCGGCGTGGTTGGCCGGCCCACCTTTCACCTGCTGGTCGGATGCCATGCCAACGCCGTACCCGGCCCCGGCACCGGGAAACGTGCCCGGACCGCCCCTCGGACGGCTCAGCGCAGGTCGTCGTTCTTCCCGTCGAGCTTCTCCAGGGCGTCCTTCGCGCCCTGACGACCCTTGGCGATCTTGTCGGTGTGCTTCCCGCCGGTCTGCTTGTCGACCGCTGAGGCCGCCTTGTCGATGCCCTCGGCGATCTTGTCGCCGTGCTGGTCGACTGCCTTGGTCAGCTGTGCCTTGGCCTTGTCCAGGAAACCCATGTCGTCGGTCCTCTCGCGGTTTGAAAGACTCGCCTCCATGATCGGTGACGACGCAAGGCCTCCGGCCCCGGACGCGCCGCCGGTCGTGGCGGTCGTCGGTCCGACCGCGGCGGGCAAGACCGACCTGTCGCTCGCGCTCGCCGAGGCGCTCGGCGGCGAGATCGTCAACACCGACTCCATGCAGGTCTACCGCGGCATGGACATCGGCACCGCCAAGCTGCCGGTGGCGGAGCGCCGCGGGATCCGGCACCACCTGCTCGACGTGCTCGACGTGACCGAGCCGGCGACGGTCGCGCAGTTCCAGGGCTGGGCGCGGGAGGTGATCGACGACTGCCGCAGCCGGGGCGTGACCCCCGTGCTGGTCGGCGGCTCCGCGCTCTACACCCGGGCGGTCCTGGACCGCTTCGAGTTCCCCGGCACCGACCCCGACGTACGGCGGCGCCTGGAGGAGGAGCTGGCCGCGGTCGGCCCCGAGGTCCTGCACCGGAGGCTGGCCGGTCTCGACCCCGTCGCCGGCGAGCAGGTGATCGCCACCAACGGCCGCCGGGTGGTCCGGGCGCTGGAGGTCATCGAGATCACCGGCCGGCCGTTCAGCGCGACGCTGCCGTCGCTGAGCTACCACTACGACCGGGTCGTGCAGGTCGGCGTCGCGATCCCGCGGCCGGCCCTCGACGAGCGGATCGAGCGGCGGGTCCGGCAGATGTGGCAGGCGGGCCTCGTGGAGGAGGTACGCCGGCTCGTGGCGCTCGGTCTGCGGGAGGGCCGGACGGCCTCGCGGGCGCTCGGCTACCAGCAGGTGCTCAGCCACCTCGACGGCGCGATCTCCGAGGAGGAGGCTCTCGAGGCGACGATCACCGGCACCCGGCGCTTCGCCCGCCGGCAGGAGTCGTGGAACCGGCGCGACCCCCGGATCGCCTGGGTGGACTGGGACGACCCGGGCCGGGTGCCGGCGGCGCTCTTGCGCGTTCCCTGACCAAAGGGACAAGGTGGGGCGCCAGCATCTTTCTCGGGAGGAACCCATGAGGCACCACCATCGTCGTCCCCACCGCCGACCGGCCGCGGCCCTCGCCGCGCTGACCGCGCTGTCGGTCGCCGGAGCGGGACTCGCCGCCGGGGCGGTCGACTCCGCCGTGGCCGGCGAGAAGTACTACCCCACCAAGACCCCCACCAGCGTCGGCTACGGCGGCGCGGTCACCTCGGTCGACCCGGAGGCCTCGAAGATCGGCATCGAGGTGCTCAAGGCCGGCGGCAACGCCGTGGACGCGGCGGTCGCCACCGCCGCGGCGCTCGGCGTCACCGAGCCCTACAGCGCCGGCCTCGGCGGCGGCGGCTTCTTCGTCTACTACGACGCGAAGACCGGCGAGGTGCACACCCTCGACGGTCGCGAGGAGGCGCCGCGAGACATGCCGCACGACGCCTTCATCGACCCCGCGACCGGCCAGCCCTACCGGTTCACCCCGGAGCTGGTCACCAGCGGCGTCTCCGTCGGGGTCCCCGGGTCGCCGGCGACCTGGGAGGACGCGCTGGAGGCGTGGGGCAGCTACGACCTCGCCGAGGCGCTCGCCCCCGCGACGCGGCTGGCGGACCGCGGCTTCATCGTCGACCAGACCTTCCACGACCAGACCGCCGACAACGCGAAGCGCTTCGAGGCCTACACCACGACCCCGGAGCTGTTCCTGCCGGGCGGCGAGGCGCCGGCGGTCGGCTCGGTGTTCCGCAACCCGGACCTGGCCGACACCTACCGGCTGCTCTCCCGCAAGGGCATGAAGGCGTTCTACCGCGGCCGGCTCGCCACCGAGATCGTGCACGCGGTGCAGCACCCGCCGAAGAGCCCGGACACCACGCTGCCGGTGATGCCGGGCTACATGAAGGTCCGGGACCTGAAGAAGTACGACGCGATCTTCCAGGACCCGACGCACTCGGACTACCGCGGCTACGACGTCTACGGGATGGCGCCGGTCTCCTCCGGCGGCTCCACGGTCGGCGAGGCGCTGAACATCCTCGAGCAGTTCGACACCTCCACCATGGACGTCGGCGCGCAGCTGCACCACTACCTGTGGTCGACCGCGCTGGCCTTCGCGGACCGGGGCGCCTACGTCGGTGACCCGGCGTACGTCGACGTACCGCTCGAGGACCTGCTCTCCGACACCTTCGCCGCGGAGCGGGCCTGCGAGATCGACCCCGACCACGCGACCACGGGCACGCTGCCGGCCCAGGACGTCGGCAGCTACGACGGGGTCTGCGCGGGCGCCACCGCCCGGTCCGCCGCCGCGCAGAAGGACACCGAGAACGTCGAGACCACCAACCTCACCGTCACCGACAAGTGGGGCAACGTGGTGGAGTACACCCTCACCATCGAGCAGACCGGCGGCTCCGGGATGCTGGTGGAGGACCGCGGGTTCCTGCTGAACAACGAGCTCACCGACTTCTCCGCGGTGTGGAACGCCGAGGACCCGAACCGGATCGAGGGCGGCAAGCGGCCGCGCTCGTCGATGTCGCCGACCATCGTGCTCGAGGACGGCAAGCCGTTCCTGGCGCTCGGCTCCCCGGGCGGCTCGACGATCATCACCACGGTCACCCAGATGCTCTTCAACCGGATCGACCGGGGGATGAACATCGAGGCCGCGCTCGCCGAGCCGCGGGCCAGCCAGCGCAACACCACGTCGGTCACCGCGGAGCCGGAGTTCATCGCCGAGTACGCCGGCGCGCTCGCGCCGTACGGCTGGGTGCTGAAGAAGTCCGGCGACTCGTTCACCAGCGCCGCCGAGATCGGGGCGGCCACGGCGGTGGAGTTCGGCCCCGACGGCCTGCTCACCGCGGTCAGCGAGCCCACCCGTCGCGGCGGCGGCTCCGCGCTGGTGGTCTCCGAGGCGCCGGTCGGCTAACCCGCCAGCCGACTGAGCAGGGCACGTCCTGCGATGCCGTCGAGCAGCACGACGGCGGCGTCGCAGGACGTGCAGCAGAACTCGAAGCCGCTGCCCCGGCGTCGTCGGCGGGCACCAGGATGCGCACCTCCGCGCAGTCGGGGCAGAGCCCTTCGGTGCCTCGCTGCATGAGGATCTCTGAGCTGTTCATGGCTCCACGCTCACACAGGGCTCCGACAGTTCCCGGCAGCCACGCCTGCCGCGCCTAGACTGGGCCGATGACCCACGGCTTCCGGTTCCTCAAGGGGCACGGCACCGAGAACGACTTCGTCGTGCTCCCGGACCCGGACGGCTCCGTGCACGGCGACCTCGCCCCCGGCCTCGTGGCCCGGCTGTGCGACCGGCACGCCGGCCTCGGGGCCGACGGCGTGCTCCGGGTGGTGCGGACGGCGTCGTACGACGACCCGGCCAGCGTCGCGGCGCGCGGGCGGGCCGAGTGGTTCATGGACTACCGCAACGCCGACGGCTCCACCTCGGAGATGTGCGGCAACGGCCTCCGCGTGTTCGCGCGCTACCTCGTCGCGCACGAGGGCGCCGACCCGGGGCAGCCGCTGCCGATCGGCACCCGCACCGGGGTGCTGGTCGTGACGTTCCAGGACGGCGACCCCGACGGGGCGGTGAGCGTCGACATGGGCCGGCCGCAGGTGCTCGGCGAGACCAAGGTGGCCGTGGGGGAGCGGTCCTGGCCGGCGCTGCACGTGTCGATGGGCAACCCGCACGCGGTGGCGTTCGTCGACTCCCTCGACGACGCCGGCGCGCTGCTCGAGCCGCCCGGCCACGACCCGGCCGACTACCCCGAGGGGGTCAACGTCGAGTTCGTGGTGCGCCGGGGGGCGGGGCACGTCGCGATGCGGGTCCACGAGCGCGGCTCCGGCGAGACCCGGTCCTGCGGCACCGGCGCCTGCGCGGCGATGGTGGCGAGCGCCCTGGCCGACGGGGCCGACCGGAATACGCCGTACGCCGTGGACGTTCTGGGAGGAACACTGGAAGTGACCTGGACCGACGAGGACCGGGTAGTGCTCACCGGCCCCGCGGTGATCGTCGCCGAGGGAACCTGGATCTAAATTCCTTCGCGACAATGATCGGTCGCGTGCCATCCTGAACGGACATATGACGAACGCACACACGAACGACCCCACCACCCCGTTCGACCTCGACGCCGAGCTCTCCGACACCGAGGGCTGGGACGACGAGGACACCGACGACGGCTTCGAGTCCGGCTACGCCGACCTCGACGGCGACGACCCCGAGGAGAGCGCGGGCGACGTCGACCTCGCCGCGCGGCACGCGCTGCGCCGGGTCGCCGGGCTGTCCACCGAGCTCGAGGACATCAGCGAGGTCGAGTACCGCCAGCTCCGCCTGGAGCGGGTCGTGCTGGTCGGCGTCTGGACCGAGGGCTCGGTCGAGGACGCCGAGAACTCCATGGCCGAGCTCGCGCTGCTCGCCGAGACCGCCGGCTCCCAGGTGCTCGACGCGCTCTACCAGCGCCGGCAGAAGCCGGACCCGGCCACCTTCATCGGTCGCGGCAAGGTCGAGGGGCTGCACGAGATCGTGCAGGCCACCGGCGCCGACACCGTCATCTGCGACGGCGAGCTCGCGCCCTCCCAGCTGAGGAACCTCGAGGACCGGGTCAAGGTCAAGGTCGTCGACCGGACCGCGCTGATCCTCGACATCTTCGCCCAGCACGCGAAGTCCCGCGAGGGCCAGGCCCAGGTGGAGCTGGCGCAGCTGAGCTACATGAAGCAGCGCCTGCGCGGCTGGGGTGGCAACCTGTCCCGGCAGGCCGGTGGCCGGGTCGGCTCGCAGGGCGGCGGCATCGGTGGCCGCGGTCCCGGTGAGACGAAGATCGAGACCGACCGGCGCCGGATCAACACCAAGATCGCCAAGCTGCGCAACGAGCTCAAGCACATGCGCACCACCCGCGACACCAAGCGCTCCGAGCGCAAGCGGCACCAGATCCCCTCGGTGGCGATCGCCGGCTACACCAACGCCGGCAAGTCCTCGCTGCTGAACCGGCTCACCGACGCGGGCGTGCTGGTCGAGGACTCGCTGTTCGCGACGCTGGACCCGACCACCCGGCGGACCACCACCTCCGACGGGCGGATCTACACCATGTCCGACACCGTCGGGTTCGTCCGGCACCTGCCGCACCAGCTGGTCGAGGCGTTCCGCTCGACGCTGGAGGAGGTCGCCGACTCGGACCTGATCCTGCACGTCGTGGACGGCTCCCACCCCGACCCGGAGGGCCAGCTGGCCGCCGTGCGCGAGGTGTTCGCCGAGATCGGCGCCGACCGGGTCCCCGAGCTCGTGGTGATCAACAAGGCCGACGCCGCCGACCCGATGGTGCTGGCCCGGCTGCGCCAGCGTGAGCCGCACTCGGTGGTCGTCTCCGCGCGGACCGGTGAGGGCATCGCCGCCGCGCTGGCCACCATCGAGTCCGAGCTGCCGCGTCCCGGGATGCCGTTCGAGGCGCTGGTGCCCTACGAGCGGGGTGACCTGCTCAACCGGATCCACACCGCCGGTGAGATCGAGCACCTCGAGCACACCGGCGAGGGCACGGTCGTCCGCGGCCGCGTCCACGAGGACCTCGCCGGCGAGCTCGCGCCCTACCTCACCGCGCCGGCCTGACCGTCCGTCGGGGGAGGGGCATGGCGTACGTCGACGAGCACGTCCAGAACCTGAGCGTGCCGGTCGAGGCCGCGTGGTCGGTCGTCCTCGCGACCGGCGGCGACCCGAGCCGCTACGTCCCCCGGGGCCTGTGGCGGCTGAGGGGTGTGGCCGACCGGGCCGTCGGCGGCCCGGGCTTCCGGCTGACCGGGCCCGGCCGGCGACCCGCGCCCGGCGACGCGATCGACTTCTGGGAGGTCGAGTCCGCGGAGTTCCCGGTGCTGCGGCTGCGGGCGCTGATGCGGCTGCCCGGCACCGCCCACCTGGAGCTGTGCGTGGAGCCGCGGGCCGCGGGCCTGAGCCGGCTGGTGGCGCGCACCGTCTTCGAGCCGGCCGGGGCGCTCGGCCATGCGTTCTGGTGGGCCGAGCTGCCGGCGCACAAGGTGGTCTTCGCGCTGATGACCGCCCGGCTCGCCGCCCAGATCAACCCCTGACCGGCGTGATCGCACGGTGCGCCTCGGCAGCCGTCCGGGGTGTCCGCCCGGGCGGATAGGGTGCTTCGGTGCCTGAAGACGCCGACTCCACGAGCCCCTCGCCCCCGCCGCCGAGCGCGGTCCGCGAGGTGCTGGCCGGTGCGGTCGAGGCGCTCGGCGGCCAGGAGCGCCCCGGCCAGATCCAGATGGCCGAGGCGGTCGCCCGGGCCATGGTCACCGGCGAGCACCTGCTGGTCCAGGCCGGCACCGGCACCGGCAAGTCGCTGGGCTACCTCGTCCCGTCGCTGCTGCACGACCGCCGGGTCGTGGTCGCCACCGCCACCCTCGCGCTGCAGCACCAGCTCGTCGAGCGCGACATCCCGGCGCTGATGAAGGCGGCGACCCCGCTGCTCGACGGCCGCGCCCCGTCGTACGCCGTCCTCAAGGGCCGCTCCAACTACGCCTGCCTGCACCGGGTCCGCGAGGGCGTGCCGGACGACCAGGGCACGCTCGTCGACGTCCCGGAGGGGACGATGGGCGCCGACGTGCTCAAGCTGCGGGCCTGGGCCGAGGAGCAGGTCGACCAGGGCGGCCCCGGCGACCGCGACTCCGCGCCCAAGCACACCGACCGGCTGTGGCGCCAGGTCTCGGTCAACCACCGCGAGTGCCTGGGGGCGACCCGGTGCCCGTTCGGCGAGGAGTGCTTCGCCGAGGTCGCCAAGGAGCGCGCCGCCCGCTCGCGGGTCATCGTCACCAACCACTCGCTGCTCGCCATCGACGCGATCGAGGGCGTCCCGATGATCCCCGAGTACGACGTCGTGGTGATCGACGAGGCCCACGAGCTGACCGCCCGGGTCACCCAGGCGGCCACCGACGAGCTGAGCGTCCCGGAGATCGAGCGGGCCGCGCGGCGCAGCCAGAAGCACGTCTCGGGCTCGAGCGGCGGCGGCAGCGAGGCCGACGATCTGGCCGACGCGGCCCAGGCGCTGCGCACCGCGTTCGAGGACTGCGGGCCGGGGCGGTTCGACACGCTGCCCACCGAGCTCGCGGACGCGCTCGCGCTGGTCCGCGACGCCGCCCGGGCGCTGATCTCGGCGTTCCCCAAGGAGGCCGGCGCCGACGGCGAGTCCGACGCGGGCCGCACCCAGGCCCGCGGCTGGGTCCAGGAGATCTTCGCGACCGCCGAGCGGATGGCGGCCCACCACGACAGCGACGTGCTGTGGCTCTCCGAGCGCGACCGCGGCCGCGGCGGCGACTACCTCTGCGTGGCTCCGCTGCAGGTGTGGGGCCAGCTCCGGGACAAGCTGCTCACCGACAAGACGGTGATCTTCACCAGCGCCACGCTGATGCTCGGCGGCGACTTCAACACCGTCGCGACCAGCATCGGGCTCAAGCCCAGCGAGCGCGTCGACCACTCGATCGACGAGCCGGCCCTGACCGAGGCCGCGGTGGGCGAGCGGGAGGACGACGGGCGGCTGCCGTGGCGCGGGATCGACGTCGGGTCGCCGTTCGACTACGCCAAGCAGGGCATCCTCTACGTCGCCCGGCACCTGCCGCCGCCGGGGCGCGACGGCCTCGGGACGGCGCAGATCGACGAGATCGCCGCGCTGGTCGACGCCGCCGACGGCCGCACGCTGGGGCTGTTCTCCTCGCGGCGGGGCGCCGACGCCGCCGCCGAGGCGCTGCGCGAGCGGCTGCCGCACCTGACCATCCTCGCCCAGGGGGAGGCGCAGCTGCCCGAGCTGGCCCGGCTCTTCGTCGAGGACCCGCACGCCTGCCTGTTCGGGACGCTGTCGCTGTGGCAGGGCCTCGACGTGCCCGGGGACACCTGCCAGCTGGTGCTGATCGACCGGATCCCGTTCCCGCGTCCCGACGACCCGCTGATGTCGGCGCGGCAGAAGGCCGCGGACCGGGCCGGCGGCAACGGCTTCATGCAGGTCGCGGCGACCCACGCGGCGTTGCTGCTCGCGCAGGGCGCCGGCCGGCTGATCCGCACCACCACCGACCGTGGCGTGGTGGCGGTGCTGGACCCCCGCCTGGTGACGGCGCGCTACGGCAGCTTCCTGCGGGCCTCGCTGCCGCCGATGTGGCCGACCACCGAGCGCGCCGTGGTGGTGGACGCGCTCAAGCGGCTGTCCGCCTGACGGCGCTCGCGCGAGCCGTTGATCGCGGTGGCGCCGGCGCCGGCGAGGAGGATGGCGCCGAGCACAGCCGCCGAGACCTCGGTCCACGGGTCGCTCGGCCCGGGAGCCGCCGGCGGATCGGCGGGCGCGGTCGGTGGCCCGCCCAGCGTCCCCGGGTCGGGCAGGTTCATGGCCGCGGCCGGGCCGGCCAGGGCGAGCGCCGCCACCGCCGAAGCGAGGCCGACACCGAGCGAGCGGACGAGCGGTCTGCTGGTCATCGGGTCCTCCTCGCGGCGACTGCTTCACCTCCTGCCACTCTCGCCCGCGGCCGGACCGACCGCATCGGGGACAGCCCCTCAGAACCGGCCGCGGGCTCCCTCAGGTGCGGGTGGGGGCCTAGACCCGATTGGCTACTGACGGGTGCCGGGGTGCGGAGCACAGTGGGAAGGTGGCTGAGGCCGTCGGGGGCCGGGGTGGCCCGATCTGCGGGCGCAAGGCCGAGCAGGAGCTGCTGCGGCGGGCGATCCGTTCCTCCGTGAAGGGCGCTCCCGCCGCCGTCCTGGTGCGCGGCGAGGCCGGCATCGGCAAGACCCGGTTGGTCAGCTCCGTCGTCGATCGCGCCGGGGTTGGCGGCTTCGCGGTGCTGTGGGCTCGGTGCCTGCGGCTCGGCTCCGGCACGGCGCCGTACCTTCCCCTCGTCACGGCCTTCCAGGGCTGGCTGGACCGCTGCGGGCCGGTGGAGGCGCGGGGGCTGCTGGACGCGGTGCCGGACCTCGACGCGCTGCTGCCGGCCGCGCGGCGGTCGCAGCAGCTGCCGCCGGGGCGGGTGCTGCAGGTGGTCGACCGGGCGCTGGGCCACCTCACGACCGTGCGACCGGTCGTGCTGGTGGTCGATGACCTGCAGTGGGCCGACGCCGGCTCGCTCGACGTGCTCGCCTACGTGGTCTCCGACCTGGACCGTCGAGCGCTCACCGTGCTGGCGACGTGCCGCGACGTGGGGCTCTCGGACGGGCATCCGCTGCACGGCTGGCTGGCCGACCTGGTCCGGATGCCGGGCGTGGTCGACCTGCCGCTGGCGCGCCTGGACGAGGACGAGACCGCCGAGCAGGTCGCGGCGCTGCTCGGGGACGTGCCCCGGCGCTCCCTGGTGGCGCAGGTCTGGGCGAGCACCGGAGGCAATCCTTCGCTGACCGAGCTGCTGGTGCGGGACCTGCCGCCGTCGGCGGTCCGGCTGCCGCCGGAGCTGCCGGCAGCGCTGCGCACCACGCTGATGGCCGGCTGGCACACGCTGAGCCCGGAGGCGCGGCGGCTGACCCAGGTGCTGGCGGTGGCCGGCCGGCCGGTCGCACCGGAGGTGCTGGGCGGGGTCGCGGGGAGGCCGGTGCCGCCTGCGGTCCCGGAGCCGTTCGTCGAGGCACTGCACGAGGCGACGGCCGCCGGGGTGGTCGAGGTGGAACGCTCGGGAGGGATCTGGTTCCGGCACCCGCTGCTGGCCGAGGTTCTCGACTCGACCTTGCTGCCGGAGGAGGTGGCCGGGTTGCACCGGGTGTTCGTGGATGTGCTGCGGGGCGGGGGCGGCAGCGACGCCGGCACCTACGGAGACCTCGCGCGGCACTACGCCGGCGCCGGCCTGCACGACGACGCGTTCAGGCACTACCTGCTGGCCGGGGACCGGGCGGTGGAGGTCCGGGCGTACCCGGAGGCGTGGGCGCTGCGCCGGCGGGCCTGGGGGCTGTGGCCGCGGACCTCACCGGGGTGCCGGGTCCGGGCCGGTCCACCGGCCGCCCTGCTGGCGGAGTCGGCGCGGATCGCGTGGCTCGGCGGCGACCCGGCCTCCGCCGTCGAGGCGCTGGAGGCGGCGTGGCCGCTGGTGGTCCCCGAGCGTGACCCGGTGACCGCGTCCCGGGTGCTGCGGCTGCGCTGGCAGATCGCCGGCACCGGCGGGGGCCCGCGCGCGGGTCTGCTCGCGCAGCTGCGCGAGGCGATGCGAATCAGTGCCGCCGTACCCGACTCCGAGGAGCACGTCCTGGCGCTGGCAGACCTCAGCGACGCGGAGCTGTGGAGCGGTGACCGGGCCGCCGCCACCGAGCGCGCGGGCGAGGCCCTGGCCGCGGCGCGACGCTGCGGACACCGCTCGGCCCGCTCGTACGCCCTGGCCGCGGTCGTCCACACCCGGGCCGACCACCTCGAGGCCGAGCAGTGGGCGAGCGAGGCGGTCCGGCTCGCCGGGGGGGCCCGCGGACCGGAGTACGTCGGCCGCGCCCGGCTCGCGCTCGCGCAGGTGCTGGACCGGCAGGGCCGGTACGTCGAGGCGGCGGACGTGCTGGTCCGGGGGCTCGCCGGGGGTGCGGGCTCCGACAGCGTCACCGCGCTCCTCGCCACGGTGGCGGCGACCGAGCTGCTGGTGGTGGGGCGGCTGGAGGAGGCGGCGGCGATCCTGCGCGAGCTGCTCGCGTCGCGGCCCGACGGCGTCGTCGGCCCCGCGGCGCGGGAGACCGCCGCGGTGGTCTCGCTGCGCACCTGTCGCCCGGGCAGCGCCGGGCCGGACGTGGACCGGCGACCCGAGCCGGGGCGCGACCTCGACGAGCACCCCGGGCTGCACGGGCCCGCGCTGCACGCAGAGCTGCTGCTGGCCGCCGGCTCGGTCGAGGAGGCGCTCGACGCCCTGGAGCGCACCGTGCCGCGGCTCGCCGCCGCGGATGCCGCCCACGGCGACGAGCTGATGGTGTGGGCGGCCCGCGCGGCGGCGGCGCTGCCCCCGGAGGAGCGCCGCCGTGGCATCGAGCGGGTGCTGGCGACCCGGGAGAGGGCCTCGGGCCGCGGGTCCGGCGAGCCGACGCCGTGTCGGACGGCCGCTGCGGCGCTCTTCGAGGCGGAGCTGGGCCGCTGCCTCGGTTCCCCGGACGCCGTCGAGCGCTGGGCGCGTGCCGTGCCCCTGCTGGACCGGGCCGGGCTGCGCTACGACGCCGCCGACGCCCGGCGCAGCCTCGCCGAGGCCCTGCTGGCGCAGCGACGCCGGCGCGAGGCCGTCGTACCGCTGCGCGACGCGCATGCCGCGGCCCGGGAGATGGGGGCCGGCCGGCTCGAGGGCGAGGTGGAGGCGGTCGCCCATGCCGCCCGGCTGCCGCTCGACGCCGCCGAGGAGCCGGAGGCGGTCCGACCGGCGCGCGGCAGCGACCTCACCCCGCGCGAGCACGAGGTGCTCGGCCACCTGATGTCCGGCCGGACCTACTCGGAGATCGCCGAGGCGCTGTTCATCAGCGAGAAGACGGTGAGCGTCCACGTGTCGAACCTGCTGCGCAAAACCGGGACCACGAGCCGGGTGGAGGCCGCGGCGTGGGGTCGCAGCAACGGCCGGGAACCGGGCGGCTGAGTGTTAGCGTCCAGGCATGCTGCGTCTAGCCTCCTCCCTGGCCTCGGGGATCGCGTTCGCTCTGATGCTGACGCTGGGTGGCTGCGCGACGGGCGCGCCGGAGGCCGGCGGTCCCTCACCGGACCGCTCCGCGACGGTGGCGGGCACGGAGTCCTCCGCCGCGTCGGCGGCCGCCGGGTCCGCCGCGGACGGCTCCTTCACCTTCGGCGCCGGCGGCGACCTCGGGGCCAACGACCTGACCTCGGCCGGCCTGGCGAAGCTCGACGCCTCCGACGCCCGGTTCTTCCTGGCGCTCGGCGACCTCGACTACGACCAGACCGCCAGCGATTCCGCCTGGTGCGACTACGTCACCGCTCACCTGCCCACCAAGGGCGCGGGCTTCCCGTTCGAGCTGGTCTCGGGCAATCACGAGGCCGACGGCGGCCCCGACGGCCGGGTCGCGAACATGGCCGCCTGCCTGGGGGACAAGCTGGGCTCGGCCGGGACCTACGCCGCGCAGTACACCTTCCGCTACCCGGCCACCGACCCGCTCGCCGCGGTGATCATGATCTCGCCCCGGCTCAAGGTCGGCGGCCACACCTACGACTACCGCAGCGGCACCGCCGACCGCGCCTGGCTGGTCCGCAAGATCGACCGGGCCCGCGCGGCCGGCATCCCGTGGGTGATCGTCGGGATGCACTACCCGTGCTTCTCCACCGGCCGTGCGCACGGCTGCGACGCCGGTGCCCCGGTGATGAACCTGCTGGTCCGCAAGCGGGTCGACCTGCTGCTCGTCGGGCACAACCACCTCTACGAGCGCAGCAAGCAGATCCGGCTGCGCACCGGCTGCACCAGCCTGCGCGCCGGGCACTTCGACCGCGACTGCGTCGTCGACAACGGGGCCGACAACGCCTACCGGGCCGGGCGCGGTCTGGTGCAGGTGACCTCCGGCCGGGTCGGCGGCCGCTACCAGGGGATCGACCCGAACGACCCGGACCGTCGCTGGTTCGTCAAGGCAGGGGACCGGACGACCGGCTGGACGAAGGTGGCGGTCACGCCGCGCCGGCTCACCGCGACCTACGTCAACACCAGCGGCGGGATGCAGGACACCTTCACCATCGACTAGGTCCCGCCGCGGACACTGAGAAGATGTGCCCATGAGCTCCCTGTACGTCGTCAGCGACATCCACGGCTACGCCCAGGACCTCCGCGACAGCCTCGGCGAGGCCGGCCTGGTCGACGGGGAGGACCGCTGGACCGGCGGCGACCGGCTGCTGTACGTCCTCGGCGACCTCATGGACCGCGGGCCGGACGGCATCGGCGCGCTCCGGCTGGTCCGGTCGCTGCAGCGGCAGGCGCCCGAGCAGGTGCACGTGCTGATGGGCAACCACGAGGCGCTCGCGCTCGGCTACAAGCTCTTCCCCCAGAGCCGGTTCGGCCAGGTCTGGCAGCCCAACGGCGGCCACGCCTCCGACCAGGACGCGCTCACCGACGACGACGTCGAGTGGCTGCGCCAGCTGCCGGTGATGGCCCGGGTCGATGAGTTCCTGCTGATGCACTCCGATGCCAACGACTACCTCGAGTGGGGCGGCTCGGTGGAGGAGATCAACGCCACCGTCACCTCGTTGCTCACCGGCGGCGACGACGGCGAGGCGCTGTGGGAGGTGTTCGCGTCGCTGACCGCGCGCTACGACTTCACGGGCCCGGACGGCCAACGGGCCGCCCACGACATGCTCAACGCCCTCGGCGGGGAGTGCATCGTGCACGGACACAGCATCATCGGCTCGCTGCTGAACAAGCCCTCGGACCAGGTGGAGGGGGCGATCGCCTACGCCGACGGCCTGGTGGTCGCGATCGACGGCGGCCGCTACGACGGCGGGCCGCTGCTGCTGGTCCAGCTGAGCTGACCGGGTCTCAGCCGCGCACCGCGGTCGCGTTGAACAGCACCGGGGCGTCGTCGTCGCGGGCGAGCCCGTGGCACGACAGCACGGTGCCGTGGCCGCAGTCGAGGCGGGTGCTGGCGTTGACCATCAGCAGGACGACCGAGGCGACCCGGGAGCGGGTGAAGTCGACGCGGGCCGAGCCGGCACCGGTGTTCGACAGCCGGACGGGGCGCCGCGCGGTGCTGCCGTCCCGGCGGTGGACCAGCAGCGTGGCGGTGAAGCCATGGCTCGTGGTCGGCATGTCGAGCCGGACTCGCAGCGTGCGGGTGCCGCGCAGGGTGCGGTCCGGGCGCAGCGTGACCGGGGCGGTGCTCAGGTGATCGGTCCACACCTTGCGCGTCCCGGTGCCGGGGCGGCTGCCGGTCAGCGTGATCCTGCTGCCGACCTGCGGCCACGGGTAGCCGGTGCCGTCGGCGTAGCTGGTCCACGGCGACAGGTTCGCCTCGCCGAAGGCGGTGTAGGCGCTGGTGAAGTCCACGCCGCGGCTGCCCAGCGCGTTGCGGACGGCCTGCAGGGAGTACTGGTTGCGCGCGCCGGTTGAGGCGTCGGCCCGCTGCCAGGCGGCGCGGACGATCCCGGGGCCGCCGTACTGCTCGCTGAGGAACTCGAAGAACAGCCAGGAGGCGTAGGTGTGATCGCCGAAGGCGGCGTCGAGCGGCACCCGGGGGAGACCAGCTGGCTGCCGGAGAGGAACTGGATGTTGTCGTCGACCTCGCCGTAGACCTCGCCCTCCATCCAGGCGGCACTGCCCTCCATCAGCCAGGTGTCCTCGCGCCAGTCGTAGGCGAACTGCACGGCGTGGAAGAACTCGTGCGCCAGGGTGACCTGGAGCAGCTGCAGCGGGACGCCGCCGTAGCCGACGAAGTCGTTGTCCAGCACGCAGTAGCCGGGATCGGTGCGTGCCGAGCCTTTGTGGTCGCTCTCCGGGGTGCAGTAGCCGTAGGCGCCGCCGGAGTCCGAGAGGTCGCTGAGGTAGATGTCGAGCTTCCCGTCGACACCGTGCTCGCCCTGCACCGTCTCATCGGACAGGGGGGCGCGGTAGCCGAGCTGGTCGACGATGCGGCCGTAGACGCTCTCGGCGACGGAGGCGGTGGTGTCCACCCAGTCCGGGACCTGGTTGCCGTCGCTGTCGTCGAGGGCGACGGCGTCAACGGTGTTCGTCGCGTAGGTGACGCACACGTGCGCGGCGCACGTGTGCTCGACCTGGGCGTTCGCGGCGTAGTAATGCTCCTCGGACCAGTCCGTGCTCTTCGCGGCGGTGGGACGGGCCAGGAGCCGCTCCGCGCTGCGGCGCTGCGAGCCGTCGAGCTCGTGCACCTTCGCAGCGAGGTCGAGCAGCACCGTCGTGGCGTCGCCCTGCTCCTGCGGCATGGTCCCGGGCTTCCCGTCGAACAGCGCCTTGGCCTCGGCCAAGGCCTCCTGCCCGGGCGTCGGCGGGGGATCCGCGGCGACGGCGGGGGAGACCACCGGCGAGAAGGGGAGCAGCACAGCGGACAGGAGGAGCGGAAGCACGACGCGGGTGCGCACAGGGTGCCTTTCCGGAGCGGGACGAAGCCTCCCGAACTGTACGGCGTGAGCGCCCGCCGCGGGCTCAGACCCGGCGGAGCACCGCCGTGACCTTGCCGAGGATGGTCGCGTGGGTGCCGTCGATCGGGTCGTAGGCCTCGTTGTGCGGCAGCAGCCACACGTGGCCGTCGCGCCGCTGGAACGTCTTCACGGTGGCCTCGCCGTCGAGCAGCGCCGCGACGATCTCGCCGTTCTCGGCGGTCGGCTGCTGCCGGATCACGACGTAGTCGCCGTTGCAGATCGCGGCGTCGATCATCGAGTCACCGGCGACCTCGAGCAGGAAGAGCGTGCCGTCGCCGACCAGGGTCTTGGGCAGCGGGAAGATCTCCTCGACCCGCTCCTCGGCCAGGATCGGACCACCGGCCGCGATCCGGCCGACCAGGGGGACGTAGTTGGCCGCCGGCATCGCGTCGCCGACCCCCGTCTCGTCGACCGCGCTCGCCTCGTCGGGGTCGAACACCGACAGGGCCCGCGGACGGTTGGGGTCGCGCTTGAGGTAGCCCTTCTCCTCGAGCACCCGCAGCTGGTGCGCCACCGAGGAGGAGCTGGTCAGGCCGACCCGCTCGCCGATCTCCCGCATGCTGGGCGGGTAGCCCCGGCGCTCGATCGAGTCCTTGATGACGGTGAGGACGCGCTGCTGCCGGGTCGTGAGCCCACTCGCGTCCGGGGGACCGTCGGGCAGCTCGGTCACCTTCGCCGGATCCGACCCTGCACCCTTGCCTGCTGCCATGGCCTGCCTCATCTCCCTCGCGTCCTGGTGAGCCCACGGTAGTGCTCGGAACCGACTCTGTTCAAACATCTGTTCGAACGGCGTGTCGTGGTTTCCTGGACACATGTCGAACGCGTCCGTGGACGTCGGGGCGAAGGTCGCAGTGGTCACCGGGGCCGCCCGGGGGATCGGCCGCGCGGTCGGTGCGCTGCTCGTTGAGCGCGGGTACGCCGTCGTGCTGACCGACCTCTCGGCCGAGGAGGTGCGCCGTACCGCCCGGGAGATCGGCGCGGTCGCGGGCGTGGCCCAGGACGTGCGGCTCGAGGAGTCCCATGCCGCGGTCGTGGCGGAGGCGACGACGTACGGCCGGCTCGCGGTGTGGGTGAACAACGCCGGCGTCGGTGACGACGGGGCGCTGACCGAGCTCTCGTCGGAGGCGGTGCGCCGGCTCGTCGAGGTGAACCTGCTCGGGGTGATCTGGGGGACCCGCGCGGCGCTCGGCGCGTTCGGGCCCGGCGGTGGGGACGTCGTGAACATCGCGTCCGTCTCGGCGCTGGGGCCGGTGCCCGGGCTCTCGGTGTACGCCGCGACGAAGGCGGCCGTGCTGTCGCTGTCCATGTCTCTCGCGGGGGAGACCCCGGCCGGTGTGCGGGTGCATGCCGTCTGCCCGGACGGGGTGGACACCGACCTGGTGGCCGCGATGCGTCCCGACGGGCGCGCCAAGGCGATGGTGCACTCCAGCGGGCGGTTGCGGACGACGGCCGAGGTGGCCGCGGTCGCGGTCGACCTCGTCGGCCGGCGCCGGGTGGTGCGGACCCTCCCCGCCTGGCGCTCGCCGCTGGTCCGGGCCGGAGCGCTGATCCCGTCCCGGTCCCGCACCGGGTTCGCCCTCTTCGAGGCGATGGGTCGCCGCGTGATGGAGCGCAGCCGGCGAGACGCGTGACCGCGCTCCGGGCGACACGCCGATCGAACACATGTTCGGTCGATGCTTGATTCGTTCGAACAGGTGCTCTAACGTCGCACACATGTTCGATCGAACGCTTCTTCGAGTCCTCCCCACCGAAACTGTCGGTGGCCCTCGATACACCTGTCTCCATGAAGCGATCGGACACAGCGACCGACTCCACCTTCGGGAGGCCTGAGATGAGCACCATCGTCGTCACCCCAGTTTTCGGCAGCCGCACCACCCGGCCGGTTGCACGACCGATGGCGCGGCGCGTTGCAGCCCCCGCGGCCGTGCGGTTGACGCGGCGCGGTCGGCTGGTGCTGACCGTGCTGTTCCTCGGCCTCGCGCTGGTGGCGCTCACGGTCCTCGGCCCCACCTCGGCCGCCACCGGTGAGGCCGGCACTCCGGAGCCGACCCGCACCGTGATGGTGCAGCAGGGCGACACGCTGTGGGGCATCGCCTCGAGCGTGGCGGCCCCCGGCGAGGTTCGCGAGATGGTGCACCACATCGAGCAGCTCAACGCGCTGTCCGGCGCCGGCGTCTATGTCGGCCAGGAGATCGCGGTGCCCGTCGGCCGCTGACCGACCCACAGTTCCTGCTTTCGACCTCCTCGACCCAGGTCGGAGGCATGAGGGTAAGAAGGGCGGGCCGCCCAGTGGTGGCCCGCCCTTCACTCGTTCTCGGGCACGGTCGCGACGCCGAGTGCGATGAGCCCCTGCCCGAGCGTGTAGGTCGCCATCACCGCGCGTTCCAGCCGGGCGCTGGGTTGCGGCAGCAGGAACTTCTGGATGCCGAGCAAGGTGTCGGAGAGCAGGAAGAGCCCGGTGCCGGCCTGGATGCTGGCGCGTGACGAGGCCGGCAACTGCGGACCGAGCATGGTCGAGCTGGCGAACATGGCGGAGATGATGGTGGCGTAGCCGGCGACCGGGCCCGCCAGTCGCGGTTCTCGTCGTCGGGCGGCCAGCGTTATCAGCGGGGCCGTGGTGGCCCAGAGCGCTCCAGCTTCCCGCAGCCCGGTCGGCCGGCGCGGCCCCCGGACCGAGGTGAACGCAGTGCCGTAGGCGACGTGAGCCGCAGCGAAGGAGCCGACCCCGGTGAGGAAGGCGGGCTCGCTCCTTCCCAGCAGGGCCGTATCCCCGGCCCAGGAGCAGAACTGTGCGGCGGCCGTGCCGCGGGCCAGTGCCGACCGCCGACCGCGGGTGGCTGTCACGAATGCCGTGCTCAGCGCCGGCATCAGGGCCGGCTTGACCAGGAACCGCGCCCGTCGGGCAGCCGCTCCTGGACGGCCTGCCAGGTAGGTGTCCGTCGCGGCGAGCGCGACATAGACGGATGAGGAGGCGGCGGTGGCGAGGGCAGGCTTGCGAGGCACCGGACCATCCTGGTCGGTGCGGGGTCGGGGTGCCAGGGGCGCGCGACCCTTGGTCCGGCGGGGGCTGGAGCGTCAGGCCGGCAGCTCCGGCGGCCGGCGGGTGAGTGTGCTTCCTCGTTTGGTGGTGATGACGTAGCTGCCGTCGTCCAGCCGTTTCACCGAGACACCCTCGGAGTGCTTCGCCATGTGGTGGCGGTGGCACAGGCAGTCGAGGTTGCACTCGCAGGTGCGGCCGGCCGGGAACGGTGTCCGGTGGTCGCACTCGCACTGGACCGCCGGGCGTTGACAGTTCGGCCAGACACAGGTGCCGTCGCGCGCCACGACCGTGCGCCAGAGGGGGTCGCTGGGCTGGTAGCCGGTGCTGGAGAGCTCGACGAACCTGCCGGAATCGTCGGTGAGCAGGCGGTACCAGGTCGATTGCGGGTCCTGAGCGATCTGCTGGATGGCGTCTGCGCTGATCACGCCCCCGCCTGCGAGCATCCCCGGGTCGTCCGTGAGCCCGATGAGGGATGAGAGCGGGACCGTGACGTTGATGACCGGCCGGGCGAACGCGCCGACGTCGGCGACGAACTCGAATGTGTCGGCCGGGTCGCCGGCGGCGTTGCCGTCGCCGTCGCCAGGACCGCTCGCGTCAGCCGCCGTTGCTGCGCCTTCTGCTGGGGACTCGTGCAGGCGGTCCTGCTCCAGCTCTGAGTTGGTGGCGCCGACCCGCAGCCGGCCGAGCAGCAGGTCCCGCATGGTGTCGGACCGCATCTGCTCCAGGGTCCGGGTCTCGCCGGGGGCCTCGCAGCGCTTCTTCGCGATCAGCGTGAGTCGGTAGTCGCACGCCAGCACGTCGTACGCCGAGCCGGTCATCGCCAGCATCGCTGTGCCGACCTCGTCGACCTTCTTCCAGGCCCGGCGCTTGTTGAACGCCTCGTGGTAGTTCTGCTTGGCCGACTTCTGGGTGAAGCGGAGCTTGCGGTAGCGAGCGGCGTTGCAGAGCCGGTGGCGCTCGATGGGGACGAGCGGGCTGTCCGGGTCGTCGTGCTTGGCGAAGTACTCCTCCATCATCTCGGCGAAGCCCTCGATGTCGGCCTCGTCGGCCAGGTCCTCCGCGGCATCGATCAGCGCCTGGGCACGCCAGAGGTCAAGTCGACCGGAGAGGCAGCGCTCCCAGACGGGCGGGAACCAGGCGGCGAGCCGATCGCGTGTCGCGAGGTCGGTCTCGATCCGCCTCTCGGGCACGTGCAGGGCCCCGCTGAACTCGAGGGCGGTCTCCCGCAGGGGAGTGGGGGCGAAATAGCCTTGGTCGGCTTCCTTGTCACCCGCCTGCTCCGCGCAGCGGTCCCGGAGGGTGGCATATGCCTCGAGGCGGTGGGCGTGGTCGGCGTTCTGCCGGACCTGCGCCTGGACCGCGAAGGCGATCAGGTCCTGGTCGTCGAGCGTGGAGATGTGCGGGGCGGGTGGCGCCGGATTCTTGAACGGTGGTGGCTGATCGGGCGCGTCGAGCACGATGACCTCCGAGTGAATCGAATGTGTGTTCGAAATCACTACATCAGGTACCTCCGACACTTTTCGTGCCGATCCACAGGGGCTACTCGTATTGGCCCGAAAGGACCGCGGTGGCCTCGCTGACCCTCAGCGGTGTCGGCGGCCCTGCGATGGTGACCGTCTCCGCGATGTCCTGCCACGCTCCGCCGTTCACCCGGAATCGCGCCGAGTAGGTGACGTCCACCCGCGCCTGCACCGTCTGGTAGGCGTCCGAGTACACGTGGGTGACCTCCTTGGCCGGGTAGGGAGCGCCCGGCGTCGTGGTCGACGTGCTCGTGCCGTCGCCGTGCAACCAGGTGTACTGCGTGGGTTCCGCTTCGATGTCGACGCGCTGGCCGAGCAGCGTGATGGTGCGGCTGAAGCTTCGTGGCTCGGCGTAGAAGATGGTCTCGAAGTTGACCAGCGTCTTGTCGGCCGGCTGGGTCTTCGCCTCGATCGCCGGTAGCCCGAGGCGTCGCAGCGCGTTGAGTACCAGCGCCGGCGTGACTGTCGGCTTCGGGGTGTCGGCCAGCGTGGGCGGGCGCCCGAAGCATTGTGAGCCAATTGCCTCCCATCGACCGTCTGGTCGTCGAGCCCACAGGTCCCACAGTCGCTCGACCGGATCCGAACAGATTCGCGCAGCCGCGCAATCCAAGGTCGCGTCCCCGGGCCCGTTGGGATCGAAGCGGCGGCAGACGGACGACCATTGGTACTCCACGAATTCCGTGACCGACTTCTTCCCTGATACCGGAGCGAAAGTCACAGGATCATTGCCTTCTGAAGACTGTCCACAAGTCATGCCGAGGACAAGGACGTGGGCATCGGACCCGCCCGCACCCGCGCAACTGGGATCGCCATACGACGGAGCAATGTGGCCGACAGACAGCAACGTGAAGACGGCCGCGACGAAGCAGGCGCGGACCCGCATCAGGACGACACCAGATCCAGGCGAGACACCTCGTATCCGCTTGGCTGGCGAACGAGGAACATGGTCATGGGCTGCCTTTGTCCTGGGTGCCGGGTCGTCTTTCCCCGGCGATCGACGGCTACTTCGGCCTCTAAGTAGACGCCCAGAGACAAGACCGAAGCCGCTGCAGTTGTCTTCAGGCTGCGGATAGAAGTGACCGTCCAGCCGTCCGACTCGATGTGGCCGCCCGCCTGGTACACCTTCTCGATGTTGCTGGCGATGGCCTCGCACGAGACGCAGTCCTCGGCGCCGAGGGCTCTCAGCTCATCCGTGTCGCCCGTGGCAGCGGCGTAGTTGATGGAGTCGAAGTAGTGCCGGGCAAATGCCTTGGCGGCGGCGGGGGACGTGCCGGACGCCGCAGGCGGGAGGGAGGGCGGCGTGGCGCTCGGTGACGGCGCCGGTGCGGAGGAGCTGGCCGACGGCGACGGCGACGGCAGCGGCGCCGGCTCGGCCGACGACGTACACGCCGACAGGGCCGCAAGGCCCAGCAGGACCGGCCCGACCACGACGCGTGCCACTCGCATCATCCGACCCCCATGACGTCGACCCGAGCCGCCCGTGCGAAGGGCGGTTGACCCGGGCGAATCTACCCACACCGGACCGCGGGACGGAACCCCGATTGCTCAGGGTTGTGGAAGACGGGACAGGCGGGGAGTCAGCGGGGGGAGAGGTCCTGGACGTGCCACTCGCCGTCGTTGCGGACCAGGTGCAGCCGGAAGCCCTGCCGGCCACCGGGGTACGTCTGCGGCTTGGCGCCCTTCTCGGCGAACACCTGCTGCTCGGCGATCTGCACCGTCACCATCAGCCCGGCCTCGTCGTCCGTGGCGCCGGCCTCGGGCACGATCTTCTCGATCTGCCAGCCATCGGTCTCGACGTGCCCGCCGCTGCCGTAGATGGTGTCGAGCCGCTTGGCGAAGTCCAGGCAGGCCTTGCAGTCCGGCGCGGCCAGCGACTTGAACGTCTTCGTGTCACCGCTCGTGGTCGCCTCGTTGAGCGTGTCCACCCAGTACCCGGCGAACTGCTCCGCTCCGGCCTCACCCGCGTTGTCGGCGTAGGCCGGGCGCTCCGAGGCACCCGACGCCGCCTCGTCCGACGTCGATGCGCCGCACGCGGACAGGCCGAGCACGAGAGCGAGCAGGAGAGCGGCTAGGCGGGCAATCACGCGTCGATCCTGACACGCAGGGGCAGCGAACCACGAACCGGGGACAATCACGGAATGGACACGAATCCTGCCGGCTACTCGGGCAAGCCGCTGGTGGAGAAGCTCGGCGTGAAGCCGGGGCTCGTCGTGTACGTCGACCACGGTCCCGACCACGTGGACGAGCTGCTCGACGGCGCGCCGTACCTCACCCGACTCCCGCGCCAGGCCGACCTCACGCTCACCTTCCACACCCGCCGCAGCGGGCTCGCGCGCCGGCTGCCGACCCTGGTCGAGCACACGAGCACCGCCGGGATGATCTGGGTCTGCTGGCCGAAGAAGGCCAGCAAGGTGGACACCGACGTCACCGAGGACGTGGTCCGCGAGGTCGCCCTGCCGCTCGGTCTCGTCGACGTGAAGGTGTGCGCGGTCGACCAGACCTGGAGCGGCCTGAAGCTGGTACGGCGGCGCGCCGCCCGCTAACGAGCCGCGCGCCGGCCCGTGGAGCGCCGGGGACGGTACTCGCTGATCAGGCCGAGGGCGACGAGGATCCGGGCGAGCAGCACGAACACCAGCAGCAGGCAGAGGGTCGCGCCGATCGTGGCCGCCCCGGTGAACGCCCAGGCGAGGGCGTTGCCGCCACGGGCGAGCTGGCCGAAGTCGATGGCCGCGCTGACCAGGAAGTACCACGCGACACCGGCTGCCACCGCGCCGAGACTGAGACCGCCGAGCTGCGGGAGCCGGCTCGGCCGCTTGGCCTTCTCGGCCCTGCGCCTGCCGCCCGCCTCTGCCACCACGCCTCGTCCGGTCCGCGTCGCCACCATTGCCACGGGCGCATTCTGTCCTATCTGGGCGGTTTGCGGGGAGGAACCGGATGATGCGGACCAGGGTGTCGCAACGGGTCCGTTTGTGTGCGGGACGACATGGGTACGAACCGGCGCATTCGACCACCAATCGACGCCACGGGGAGACCACCATCATGACGGACGACACGGGCCTGAGCCCTGAGGAGCTCTCGGCCGAGACCGCCACCGCACTGCCGGACAAGGAGGTCGTGTCGATCCTCGACCTCAACGCCGACCTCGACCTGGCCATCGACGCCGCCGCGCCGATCGATCTCGCGGTCGCCGCGAACGCCAACGTGGCGGCCCCGATCAACGCGGCCGCCAGCGCCAACCTCCTCTCGGAGGGCTCCGAGGCCCAGGCGATGGGCGACCAGGGCGTGATGATCGACCAGAACATCGCCGCCGACGCCAACGCCACCGCGGACCAGCAGAGCGACCTCGACCAGGGCAACGACGTCGTCGACGACGGCACCGGCACCGACCCGGCCGCAACCGACCCGACCGCCGCCACCACCACGACCGACACCACCGCGGACGCGCTCGGCAGCGGCTCCCTGCTCGACGTGGACGTCAACCTCGACGCGGACGCCGACATCGCCGCCCCGATCAACGGTGCGGTCGCCGCGAACGCCAACGTGGCCGCCCCGATCAACGCCGGTGTCGCCGCCAACGTCGGCTCGATCGACAGCGACGCGATCGCGGTCTCGCAGCAGGACGCGATCATCAACCAGAACATCGAGGGCGAGGCCAACGCCGACTCCGGCCAGGACTCGGACATCCGCCAGTAGCGCACCCGACACGACAAGCGTCCTGGGACGACGACCGTGAGCACCCCCGCCACCGAGCGGGAGGCCCTGCGCCGCGCCGACGGCCTCCAGCTGATCGGGGAGATGGCGGGATCCGGATACCGGGTCCCGCCCTCCCTGGTCCGCCGCGGCGACGGCCAGACCCTCCAGCTGACCACCCTGCTCTACCTCACCCTCGAGGCCGTGGACGGCCGCCGCAGCGTCGAGGAGGTGGCCGACGCCGTCTCCGCCCGGTTCGGCAAGCGGGTCAGTGCCGACAACGTCCGCAGCCTGGTGGCCGACCAGCTTCAGCCCCTCGGGCTGCTCGCGCGGGCCGACGGCAGCCAGCCGGAGGTGAAGCGGTCCAACCCGCTGCTCGGCCTCAGGTTCCGCTACTCGGTCACCGACCCCGAGCGCACCCGGCGGCTGACGGACCCGTTCACCGTGCTGTTCCGGCCGTTCGTGCTGGTGCCGCTGCTGGCCGCCTTCGCGTTGGTCTGCTGGTGGGTCTTCTTCGAGAAGGGGCTGGCCTCGGCGACGTACCAGGCCTTCGACCACCCGGGCCTGCTGCTGCTCGTCTTCGTCGTCACGGTGCTCTCGGCGGGGTTCCACGAGTTCGGCCACGCGGCGGCGGCGCGGTACGGCGGCTCCATCCCGGGGGTCATGGGGGCCGGCGTCTATCTGGTGTGGCCGGCGTTCTACACCGACGTCACGGACTCCTACCGCCTCGGCCGGGCAGGGCGGGTGCGCACCGACCTCGGCGGCCTCTACTTCAACGCGATCGTGGCGGTCGCGATCGCCGGCGTCTGGTGGGCCAGCGGGTACGACGCGCTGCTGCTCGTCGTCGCGACGCAGATCCTCCAGATGGTGCGCCAGCTGACGCCGCTCGTGCGCTTCGACGGCTACCACGTGCTGGCCGACGTGACCGGCGTCCCGGACCTATACCACCGGATCAAGCCGACGCTGCTCGGCGCGCTGCCGTGGCGGTGGGGCGACCCGGAGGCCCGGCTGCTGAAGCCGTGGGCGCGCACGGTCGTGACTGTCTGGGTGCTGGTCGTGGTGCCGCTGCTGCTGTTCACGCTGGCGATGCTGGTGCTCGCGATGCCGCGGGTATTGGCGACCGCATGGGCGCAGCTCGAGCAGCGGCAGGGTGCGCTGGGTGCGGCCTGGGGCGACGGTGACCTGGTGCAGAGCGGTGCACAGCTGCTGACCATGGCGGCGATCGCGCTGCCGATCCTCGGCACGTTCCTGGTGCTCGGCCGGGTGCTGCGCCGCGCCGGCCGGTCGGTCTGGCGCGGCACGGCCGGCCACCCGGTGCGCCGTACCCTCGCCGGCATCACCGCACTGGCCGTCGTCGCGGCGCTGGTCTGGGTGTGGTGGCCGGACGGGCGGACCTACCGGCCGATCCAGCCGGACGAGCGGGGCACGCTGGCCGACGCGGTGGCCGCCGTCCCGGTCAGCGCAGGCCTCGCCCGGCCCGCGCCCGAGGTCGCGTTGCGCGCCGGCGAGCGGGGCCGCGCTACGGCCGTGTGGGACACCGACGAGCCTCTGCCGACCCGCACGCAGCCGCGACTCGCGCTGGTGATGGTCCCGCGGCCCGGCGCCGACGCGGCCACGGCGCGGACCTGGGTCTTCCCGTTCGACAAGCCGCTCGCCCCCGGTCCCGGCGACAACCAGGCGCTGGCGGTGAACACCGAGGACGGCACGGTCGTCTACGACACCGCCTTCGCGCTGGTCTGGGTGGAGGACGGGGCGGAGGCGCTGAACACCAACGAGGCCTACGCTTTCGCGAGCTGCACCTCCTGCGGCGCCGTCTCGATCGCCTTCCAGGTCGTGCTCGTCGTCGGCGACAACCACACCGCCGTACCGCAGAACCTCTCGGGCGCGGTCAACTCCGACTGCGTGAACTGCCTGACCTACGCGCTGGCGCAGCAGCTCTTCATCACCCTCGACGGGCCGCTGTCGGAGGACGCGATGGCGCAGCTCGATGCGCTGTGGGCGCAGATCGCCGCCTACGCCGCGGACATCGAGAACGTCCCGCTCGGCGAGATCGACGATCGCCTCGACGAGTTCGAGACCCAGATCCTCGCGATCATCGAGGCCGACCAGCCGGGGACGCTGCCGTCCGCGCCGGCCTCAGCGACGCCGTCGGGATCCGCGACGGCATCCGCGGCGGCGTCCGGCAGCGCGCTGCCGTCGGCCGGTACGTCGTCGGGCGCCTCGTCCACGCCGTCCCCGTCTCCGACGGGTGCTACGTCGCCCAGCGGCTCACCGACGCCCACACCTTCAGCTGCCGCGCCCACTCCCTCGCCCTCAGCGCCGTCACCGTCAGCCTCCCCGGCTGCCGCGGCCTCTCAGTAGGAGCCGACCAGGCCCCCGTCGCAGCGCAGCTGCACCCCGGTCACGTAGGACGCGGCCTCGCTGGCCAGGAAGACCACGGCCGAGGCGAACTCCTCGGGCCGGCCGTAGCGGCGGGCCGGGATCGCCGCCTCCGACGCCGCCCGGGTCTGCTCCGGGGTGGAGCCGCTGCGCTCGGCGGCGCCGCGGTCCAGGGCGGCGACCCGGTCGGTGTCGATCCGGCCGGGCAGCACCATGTTGACCGTCACCCCGTCCGCCGCGACCTCGGCCGCGAGGGTCTTCAGGTAGCCCGCCAGGGCGGCGCGACCGCTGTTCGACAGCGCGAGCCGGGCCAGCGGCTGCTGCACGCCGCTCGAGCCGATCGCCACGATGCGGCCCCAGCCGCGCTCGCGCATCGACGGCAGCACCGCGCGCACCAGCCGTTGCTGCTGGAGCAGCAACGTGTGCAGCGCCTCGCTCATCTGCTCGGGGGTGACGTCGGCCGCGAGCCCCGGCGCCGGGCCGCCGCTGTTGAGCACCAGCACGTCGACCGGCCCGAACGCCGCGACGGCGGCGTCGTGCAGCCGCTCCGGCGCCCCCGCCTCGGCCAGGTCGACCTCGACGCCGACGGCCGAGGGCAACGCGGCGGCCTCGGCCTTGGCGACCTCCCCGCGCCGGCCGGCGAGCACGACGTTCGCGCCCTCGGCGGCGAGCTGCCGCGCGCAGGCGAGGCCGAGCCCCGACGTCGATCCGGGGACGAGCACGGTGCGGCCGGTGAGTCCGGTGTCCATCTCAGACCTCCTGCAGGTGGTGGGGGAGCAGCCGCAGGATCTCCGGCGGTGCCGCGGCCGCGGGCGGGCGGACCGAGCCGTCCTCGAACAGCCCGCGCCGGTGCAGTATCTCCTTGCGGACCGCGAGCCCGATCCCGGGCTGGGCCTCGAAGTTGACCAGCGGCAGCCACGGTGCGAAGGCCTTGCGGGCGGCGACGAAGCCGCCCTCGGCGAACGCGTCCAGCGCCTGCCGCAGCCCCTCGGGGTGCGAGAACCCGGTCATCGCGCCCGCCGCCCCCGCGGCCAGCTCGTCGAGCAGGCCCACGCCGCCGAGCCCGCCGAAGACCGGCACGTCGGTGCCGGCGGTGAGCCGGCCGATCGCGACGCTGGTCGGCGGTGCCTCGGACTTCACCGCGACGACGAACGGGCACCGCTCCAGCACCTCGAGCAGGGTGCCGGCGGCGATCTTCACCCCGGAGGTCTCCGGGTAGTCCTGCAGCACGATCCCGGCGCCGGTGGCGGTGTGCACGGCCTCCAGGTGCCGGGAGAGTACGGCGGCGTCCGGGCTGTTGACCTGCACCATCGCACTGACCGACCGCGGCCCCGAGCCGGAGGCCGCCTCGACCGCCAGCTGCGCCTGCTCGACCGCCACCGCGGTGGACCGGGCCGAGACCCCGACCACCAGCGGGGTGCCGGGCGCGGCCGCGGCCACCGTGGCGACGACGGTGCGGCGCTCGTCGGCGTTCAGCGAGGCGCCCTCGCCGAAGACGCCGAGGACGACGAGCCCGTCGGCGGGCACGCCCACGTAGTGCTCCACCTCGCGGCGCAGCGAGGCGGTGTCGACCTCCAGCGCGGGGCCGTGGAAGGGGGTGGCCAGCACGCCCCAGAGGCCGGGCCGCAAGGGAGCAGGGGGAGAAGCGTCGGTCACAGGTGGGGCCTTTCGTCGGTGGTGGGGCGCAGTCCGCTGCGCTGCAGGGCCTCGGAGACGACGTGCTCGGCGATCGCGAGCGCCGAGGTGGCGCCGGGCGAGGGGGCGTTGCGCACGTGCACCATCCGTTCCGAGCCGGTGATCACGAAGTCGTCGACCAGGCGGCCGCGGTCGTCCATGGCCTGGGCGCGGATCCCGCGGGGACCGGGGCGCATCCGGGCGGCGTCGAGCGCCGGCACGTAGGCGCGGGCCCCCGCGACGAAGCGACGCCGGCTCACCGCCGTACCCGCCTCGCGGACCGCGGCCGGCACGTTGCCCGCGGCGAAGCGCCAGAAGCCGCCGAAGCCGACGGCGTCGCGCAGGTCCCGCCCGACCGGCCGGCCGCCCTGGTAGGACTCGCGGCCCAGGGAGAGGAAGGCGTTGGGGCCGACCATCACCTCCCCGTCGACGCGGCGGGTGAGGTGCACGCCGAGGAACGGGTAGCGCGGGTCCGGCACCGGGTAGATCAGCCCGCGGACCAGGTCGCGCTGGTCCGCGGCCACCAGCGCGTAGTCGCCGAAGAACGGCACGATCCGCGGCCCGGGGGCGTCGCCGGCGAGCCGGGCCACCCGGTCCGACTGCAGGCCGGCGCAGGCGATCACCAGGTCGAACGGCTCGTCCAGGCCGGCGTCGGTGCGCAGCCGCACCCCGCCAGAGCGGCCGGAGAGGGTCGAGAGCCCGGTCACCTGCTGACCGAGCAGCAGCGTGCCGCCGGCCGCGGCGAGCTCCGCGCCGAGCACCGCCGTCACCGCCGGGTAGTCGACGATCGCGGTGTGCGGGGAGTGCAGCGCCCGCCGGCCGACCGCCCACGGCTCGATCTCCCGCAGCTGCGCGGGACCGATGATCCGCACGCCGGGCACGCCGTTGGCGACCGCCCGCTCGTGCAGCGCGTCCAGCCGGGCGGACTCCTGGTCGGTGCGGGCGACGACGACCTTGCCGCACTCCTCGTAGGCGATCCCGTGCTGCTGGGCGAAGTCCTGCAGCAGCCCGACCCCGCGGCGGCACAGCCGGGCCTTCAGGCTGCCCGGCTCGTAGTAGAGGCCGGCGTGCACGACGCCGCTGTTGTGGCCGGTCTGGTGCGCCGCGAGCCGGTCCTCCTTCTCGACCAGCGTCACCGCCGCGCCGGGCACCCGCCGGGTCAGCTCGCGGGCGACCGCGGTGCCGATCACGCCGCCGCCGATGACCGCCACCCGGGTAGCCGAGCCCACACCCGCGGCGCTCATGCCGGACCGCCGAGGCGGGGCGGGGCGCAGTGGTACGTCGCCGGGGTGGCCGACAGCGTCACCGGGTGCGCCACGGTCCGCACCGGGGAGGCGCCGGGCGACCCGGACGGGGTCTCCACCACCGGCGCCAGGCCGAGCCGCTCCGCGAGCGCGAACGCCTGGCTGATGTCGTTGATCGGACCGCAGGGCACGCCGGCCGCGCTGAGCTCGGTGAACCAGTGGTCCGCGGTCTGGGTCAGCAGCACGCTCTCCAGCTCGGCCACCAGCTCGTCGCGGTGGGCGACCCGGTCGGTGTTGCCCGCGAAGCGCGGATCGTTCGCGAGCTCGTCACGCCCGAGACGCGTGACGAGCCGTTCGAAGAGCCGGTCGTTGGCAGCCGCCACGGCGATCGGCCGGTCCGCCGCCCGCAGCACCTCGTAGGGCGCGATGCTCGGATGTCGGTTGCCCATGGCCTGCGGCACCTCACCGGTGGCGAGGTAGGCCGAGGCCTGGTTGGTCAGCGCGGACAGCAGCGACGAGAGCAGGTTGACCTCCACGTGCTGACCCTGACCGGTGCGGTCCCGGTGCCGCAAGGCCGCGAGGATGCCGAGCGCGGCGTGCAGCCCGGTGACCACGTCGACCAGGGCGACGCCGACCTTGGTCGGCTCCGCCCCCGGCGCGCCGGTCACCGACATCAGCCCGCCGACGGCCTGCAGCACCAGGTCGTAGCCGGGCAGGTCGGCGCCGGCGTGCGGCCCGAAGCCGGTCACCGAGCAGTAGATGAGGTCCGGACGGGCCGCGGCGAGCTGCTCGTAGCCGAGGCCGAAGCGCTCCATGGTGCCGGTCCGGAAGTTCTGCACCACCACGTCGCAGCCGGCCACCAGCTCCTGCGCGGCGGACCGCCCCTCGGTGGTGCCGAGGTCGAGCACCCGGGAGGTCTTGTTGCGGTTGACGGCCAGGAAGTACGTCGCCTCCCCGTCCGACCACGGCGGGCCCCAGGAGCGGGTCTCGTCGCCGCCGTCGGGCCGCTCCAGTTTCACCACCTCCGCGCCGAGGTCGGCCAGCAGCATCGTGGCGTACGGCGCGGCGAGGACCCGGCCGAAGTCGGCGATCCGCACCCCCGCCAACGCCCCTTGGGTGCAGCCGCCGTCGAGGGACGGCGAGGGTGAGGGCGGTGGCGGGGGTGTGCGGGGTGACGCGGGCAACGGTGCTCCTGGGTGAGGC
Organism: Nocardioides mesophilus; assembly: GCF_014395785.1. Taxonomy (GTDB): domain Bacteria; phylum Actinomycetota; class Actinomycetes; order Propionibacteriales; family Nocardioidaceae; genus Nocardioides_B; species Nocardioides_B mesophilus. The sequence goes on from NZ_CP060713.1 coordinate 3,686,154, forward strand.
GGGGTGTCGGGCAGGTCAGCTCTGCAGGTTCTCCAGCGCCCGCTTCGAGCCGGGGTGCACCGGGACCGGGCCGGTCTCACCGGCGGTCTCCAGGGAGAGCTCGCCCGCGGCGGGGTGCACCCGGACCAGTGTGTCCTTGTTCTCCAGCATCAGGGTGGTGAGCGCGCAGGCGACGTTGTCGGCCATGTCGTTGCGCACCATCAGCAGGTTCGGCACCGCGATGGTCGGGACGTCCTGGTCGAGGTTGTAGGTGTCGGCGGGGATCACGGCCTTCTCGTAGACCGGGTTGACCTCCTGCATCTTCGGCAGCAGCGGGGTGACGTCGATGAACTTCACGTCGTCGCCCTTGGAGGTGAACAGGTCGGTGACGCCCGGGGTGGGCAGCCCGCCGGACCAGACGAAGCCGTCGAGCGAGCCGTCCTTCATCCCGTCGATGGTCTTGGTGAGGTCGAGGCGCTGGGCCTTGACGTCGCCCTTCTGCAGGCCGGCGGCCTCGATCAGCCGCCGCGCGATCACCTCGGTGCCGGACTGCGGCGAGCCGGTCGAGATCCGCTTGCCCTTGAAGTCCGCGACCGAGTCGATGCCGGCGTCGGCCTGCACGACCACCTGGGTGTAGTTGGAGTAGATCCGGCCGATCGTGGAGACGTCCTCCGGCTTCTCGAAGTCGCCCTTGCCCTCGACGGCGTCGGAGGCGGTGTCGGCCAGCGAGAAGCCGATGTCGTAGTCGCCGGCGACCAGCTGCTGGATGTTCTGCACCGACGCGCCGGTCTCGGCAGCGGTCGCCTGCAGCTCGGTCTTGTCGTTGATCAGCTGGGCCAGGCCGCCGCCGACGACGTAGTAGACGCCGGTGGAGTTGCCGGTGGCGATGTTGACCCGGCCGGTGCCGGCGTCGCAGCTGCTCTCGTCGGCGCCGGCGCCGGCGGCGGCGCGGTCCTGCTGGCCGCCGCAGGCGCTCATCGCCAGGGCGGTGGTGAGGCTCAGGGCGATGCCGGCGAGCTTGGTGGTTCGTCTCATGAGGCTGTTCCTTCTGTGGGGGACGGGTCGTGCAGCGGGACGGGGAGGGACAAGGGAGGGACGGGCCGTCAGGCGGGGGCCGCGACCGGGCGGCCGCCGGTGCGCTTGCGGTGCGCGAGGTGGATCCCGACGGCGAGCGCGAGCAGCACCGCGCCGGCGATCATCGCGACCGGCTCCAGGTAGAGCAGCAGCAGCGCCGCGGGCACGCAGAGCACCCGCTCGAGGAGGCCGGTGGGCCCGAACATCCAGCCGGTGGTGACCACGGCGAGTGCCGCGACGGCGAGGCCGCAGACCAGGGCGGCGCCGATCACCTCGAGCAGCGGGCCGCGGGAGAGCAGCAGCGGCCCGTTGTCGGACACCACGAACGCCATCGGCGCCAGGAACGCCGGCAGCGTGTACTTGCAGGCCTGCATCATCGTCGGGATCACCTTGCCGCCGGTGATCGCCGCGGAGGCGACCGCGGCCAGGGCGGTCGGCGGCGACACCTCGGAGAGCACCGCGTAGTAGAAGATGAACATCGCGACCTCGGGGGCCGCGGCGCCGAGCTGGATCAGCGCCGGGCCGATGATCACCCAGCTGAGGATGAACGAGGCGGTGACCGGGACCGCCAGGCCGAGGATCAGGATCGCGATCGCCGAGAACAGCGCGGACAGGATGATCAGCGCGGTGGGGTTGGGCGCCAGCGCGGCGGCGGCCGAGACCAGCAGGTCGGAGAGGATCTGCCCGAGCCCGGTCTTGGCGATGGTGGAGGTGATCACGCCGGCGGCGGCGCAGACCGCGATCACCGGCAGGCCGGAGCGGATGCCGCTGGAGAGCGCCTCGTAGAGCCGGACGCCGAAGGCGCGCACCGAGTCGCCGAGCTCCATCCGCTCGAGCTCGTAGTCGGGGTCGTCGAAGCCGCTGACCACCGGACGCCGCGAGAGCACCGCCTCGAGCAGCCCGAACAGCGCGGCCACGCCCGTGGCGTAGACGACCGCCCGGAACGGCGGCACGTCGATGGCGAGGAAGAACACGATCACGCCGAGGCTGATGAAGTGGTAGCCGGAGCGGGCCAGCAGCCGCAGCGGGCTGCCGATCGCCAGGTCCACGCGGCGGGCGCCGAACCGGCGGGCGTCGATCTCGACGGCCAGGAAGATGCCGAGGTAGTAGAGCAGCGTCGGGACGACCGCCCACAGCAGCACGGAGATGTAGGAGACCCCGAGGTACTCCGCGATGATGAACGCCGCGGCGCCCAGGGTCGGCGGCGAGAGGATCGCCCCGATGCCGGAGGCGGCGAGCATCCCGCCGGCGGCCTCCTTGGGGTAGCCGGCCCGCTTCAGGATCGGCCAGGCGAACGAGCCCAGGGTGACCGCGGTCGCCGTACCGGAGCCGGAGACGGTGCCGAGCAGAAAGCCCGAGGTGGCCACGGTCCGGCCCGGCGCGGTGCCGGAGCGGCGGAACAGCGAGAAGCTGAACTCCACGAAGAACCGGCCGGCGCCCATCCGGTCCAGCACGGCGCCGTAGATGGTGAACAGCACGATGTACGTCGCCGCCACGTCGAGCGGGACGCCGAAGAAGCCGCTGGCCTCGTTGTAGAGCCCGTTGATGATCTGCTCGAGGTTCAGGCCCATGTGCGAGATCGACCAGGTGACGGGCAGGTAGCCGCCGTAGTAGGCGTAGGCGAAGAAGAGGACGCAGACCAGGGGGAGGACCATGCCGGTCGTACGGCGAGCCGCCTCGAGCACCAGCACCAGCAGGATCGTGCCGGCGACCACGTCGAGCAGCAGCAGCGAGCCCTGCCGGTCCAGGAAGGTCTGGTAGCCGCCACCGCCCTGGGCCAGCGCCGGCAGCGGCAGCACCGGGTAGAGCGCCACCAGCAGCGCGACCGCCGCGAGCACCCAGTCCAGGACGTTCGGGTCGTCGGCACCGGCGCCGGCCACCGCCTCGCGGGACCTGGCCCGGGCCCGGTAGCAGATGAACACAAGGGGCAGGGTGAGGCCGAGGAACCAGGTCAGGTAGTACTGGCTGCCCTGGTCGAGGGGCTGGAACACCTGCCGGAGCACGAAGATCGCCACCAGGAAGCACCACAGGCCGACGATGCGGTCGACCCGGGGCGAGAGCCGGCGGGAGGGACGCTCCTCGTCATACTCGGCGGCGAGGTCGTCGACGTCGATCCGGGACGACGGGTCACGCAAGGCGGTCGAAGGGGGCATGACGGGTAACGTAGGCGTGACCGCGGTCACAACCGTCCGTCGTGGTCCGAGACTTTACAGAGGCTTGAGGTTCGTCGGGGACGGCCAGGGGAGGGTGAGCATGCGCGTCCTGCTCGTGGAGGACGACGACCGGGTGGTGGCGGCGCTGGTGCCGGCGCTGCAGCGGGCGCACCTGAAGGTGCGGCGGGTGGCCACCGCCGCCGAGGCGGTGCTCGTGCACGCCGAGTCCGACCTGGTGCTGCTCGACATGGGGCTGCCCGACCAGGACGGGCTGGCGCTGTGCCGGCAGATCCGCGAGGTCAGCCAGGTGCCGATCATCGCGGTCACCGCGCGCCGCGAGGAGGCGTCGCTGGTGTCCGCGCTGCGGGCCGGCGTGGACGACTACGTCGTGAAGCCCTACAGCCTGGCGGTGCTGATGGCCCGCATCGACGCGGTGATGCGCCGCTTCGGGCAGAGCCCGGTGGCGCCGGTCTCCGAGCTCGGCGACCTGCGGCTGGACCACGCCTGCTTCGAGGCCTTCCTCGGCGAGCAGGCGCTCTGCCTGGCCCGCAAGGAGTTCGAGCTGCTCAGCATGCTGGTGCAGGCGCGCGGCGAGGCGGTCACCCGGGAGTCGCTGATGGAGGGGATCTGGGACACCTCGTGGGTCGGCGCCTCCCGCACCCTGGACGTGCACGTGTCCTCGCTGCGCTCCAAGCTCGGCCGGCCGGGGCTGATCCAGACCGTGCGCGGCGTGGGCTACCGGATCGCGGTGTCCTGAGCCGTGCGCCGCCGGTTGCTCGCGCTGTCCGTGACCCTGGTGGGTCTGGTCCTGGTGGCGCTGACGGTGCCGCTGGTGACGACGTACGCCGAGGACCGCACCCAGGACCTGTTCGTGAACCGGCTGGGCCACGTGACCCGCTTCGCGGTGCTCGCCGAGAACGCCCTGGAGGCCGGTGACGCCGCGGCGCTGGACGCGGACCTCGAGCGCTACGCCGAGGTGTACGGCGGCTCGGTGATCGTCACGAACGCCAACCGGGAGGTGGTGGCCCGCACCGGGCGGGCCGGCTCGGGGGACCCGGAGGTCGCCGAGGTCGTCGAGGACGCGCTGGCCGGCCGGCCCTCGACGCCGCCGCCGACGGCGTGGCCGTGGTCCACGGGGTCGGTGGTGATCGGCAGCCCGGTGGGCCGCGACGCCCAGGTGCTGGGCGCGGTGGTGCTGGTCGCGCCCACCGCCTCCGTCCAGGACAGCGTGACCACCTGGCTGCTGTGGTTGACGATCGGCGGCCTGGCCGTGCTGCTGCTGACCGTCTTCGGGTTGGTGGCGCCGTTCGTCGGCTGGGTGATGCGGCCGGTCCACGACCTCGACGCCGCGGCCCGCCGGCTGGCCGGCGGCGACCTCGCCTCCCGCGCCCACCAGACCGGGCCGCCGGAGCTGCGGACGCTGGCCGGCTCGTTCAACACGATGGCCGACAACGTCGAGGTCTCCCAGCAGCAGCAGCGCGACCTGGTCGCCGACGCCGCGCACCAGCTCGGCAACCCGCTGACCTCGCTGCGGCTGCGGATCGAGGGGCTGGGCGCCACCGCGCTGGAGCGCGCCGAGGTGCAGACGGTGCTGGAGGAGGCCGACCGGCTGAGCACGATCGTCGGCTCGCTGCTCGACCTCAGCCAGGTCGGCGCGCACGTGGTGACGCCGGTGCCGACCGACGTCGCGGCCCAGGCCCGGCACCGGTGCGAGATGTGGGCGCCGGTCTTCACCGAGCTGCGGGTCGACGCCCCCGGGCAGGTGCTGGCCGCGTCCACCGACGGGCTGGTGGACGTGGTGCTCGACGCGCTGCTCGACAACGCGGCGAAGTTCGCCCCCGGCGCGCCGGTGCAGGTGGAGGTGGGCGCGGTGGCCGACGAGGTGCTGCTCCGGGTCCGCGACCACGGGCCGGGGCTGGCCGTCGACGACGTCGCCAAGGTCGGCGACCGGTTCTTCCGCGGCCGCGAGCACCAGAACGTCGCCGGCACCGGGCTGGGCCTGGCGATCGTGCGGGCCCGGGTCCGCGACGCGGGCGGCCGCGTCGAGGTGGGCCTGGCCGACGGCGGCGGGCTGGCGGTGTCGGTGTGGCTGCCGCGGGTCAGGGCTGGGTCTGGCGGTAGTAGCGCAGCGCCCCCGGATGCAGGTCGACCGGTGAGGTGAAGATCGCCGCGCCCAGGCTCGGCTGGCGCACCCCGGGAGCGAGCCGGTCGATCTCGTCCTGGGCCGCGAAGATGACCCGGGTGATGGCGTAGGCGAGGTCGTCGGGCATCGCCGGGTCGGCCAGGATGTAGTTCTTCACGCTCACCGTCTCCACCCCCTCCGGCAGGTCGTACGTCGACGCCGGGATCGGGCCGGGGACGTACTCGGGGCCGTAGGTGTCGACCATCCCCGGCACCCACCGGTCCAGCGGCAGCAGCCGGATCGAGGTGTCGCCGGCCAGCGTCGCGACCGCGGAGTTGGGGATGCCGCTGACGAAGAAGAACGCCGCCAGCCGGCCGGCCCGCAGCGCCTGGGCGGAGGCCTCCAGCGTCTCGGAGGCGACCTTCACGTCGTCGAGCGAGAGCCCGGCCTGCTCCATGATCCGGCGCGCGATCACCCGCGTCCCCGACCCCGGGGCGCCGAGGCCCACCCGGGTGCCACGCAGGTCGCGCAGGTCCTCCAGCCCCGAGTCGGTGCGGACCACCAGCTGCACGAAGCTGTCGTAGGTCCGGGCCAGCGCGCTCAGGTGCTGCGGCCGGTCGAAGGTGCCCGAGCCGCGCACCGCGTCGGAGGCGGTGTCCGCGAGCGAGAAGCCGAGGTCGCAGGTGCCCGCGGTGATCAGCCGGACGTTCTCGACCGAGGCGTCGGTGGGCCGGGTGGTCGCGGTGACGCCGGTGAGTCGCCGGCCCAGGACGGTCGCCAGCGCGCCGCCGTACCGGTGGAAGACGCCGCCCCGGTTGCCGGTGGCGAGGGAGAGCCGGGTCGCCGGCAGCGCGTCCCACTCCGTCCCCAGGCAGCCCGCGGTGCCGGCCAGCGCGGCCGCCAGCGGGAGGGCGAGCACCGTCCGCCTGCTCAGACCGGTCCCGGGCGCCACGCAGGCCAGCATCCCACGCCGATCGTTTGTCCGATATGCGAGCGGCGGGCGGGTTGCCGGAGGAGGATCGTCACCCCGGGCGCAGGTCGTCGACCTCGCAGGTTCTCTCGCAGGAGGCGGCGTGCGCGGACGCGCTCTCGTCGGGCTGGTGCTGTGGCCGCTGACGACCGTGCTGGCGTTCGGGGCCGGCTACCTCGGCCTCTCTGCCGTGGTGACCACGGTGCGCCTCGACGGCCCCGGCCGGCCGGTGGACGCGCTGACCGCGCCACGGACCCCGACCGTCGCGGACCGGGCCGCGCTCCGGGTGGACCGGCTCATCGAGCGGCACGGCTGCTGGTCGGGGGAGGCGCCCGCGGACCTGGCCGGCGGGCTGCCGCTGCACGCGGTGGTCACGCTGCCCGGGAGGCGACCGGCGTTCGTCGACTCCGGGGTCGGCTTCGACCTCTGGACCGGCGTTCGCGCCGGCCGGCTGCACGCCTTCTGCCGCTGAGGTCGCGGCGCGCCGGCCCGGTCCCTGCGACACGCCGGGGCTCCTCACGCCGCTGAAAATCCCTCGGCCGCGTTGACCTGCGGTTTTACCGCCCGGTCCGATCCCGACACGGAGAATCTCCGCGTTCTGGTTGCGACTCCGGGGGCGCCGCCGTACGGTTACCACTACATCTAGTACTTACACCGGTGTAGTTCTCCACAGTTAGTGGTCAGTTCCACACAGGTCCGGGCGAGATGTCCCCAGGTTACGCACAGCTTCATCCCCAGGTCGGCCCCCGGAACGGGGGTCCTGGCCGGGCAGAAACTGTCGGTGCCGGGCGTTGAACTACACGGGTGGACACCACTGAGCGGGCGAAGGGAGCGGCGAGACCATGCACTGTCCGTACTGCCGCAGCACCGACACCCGCGTCCTGGACAGCCGGGTGGCCGAGGACGGCGGCGCGATCCGCCGGCGCCGCACCTGCCCGTCCTGCGAGAAGCGGTTCACCACCGTCGAGCAGATGCAGCTCACCGTGCTCAAGCGGAGCGGGGCCAGCGAGCCCTTCACCCGCGAGAAGGCGGTCAGCGGTGTCCGCAAGGCGTGCAAGGGCCGGCCGGTCTCCGAGGACGACCTGGCCTGCCTGGGGCAGCAGGTGGAGGACACCCTGCGCAGCGAGGGCTGGGCCGAGGTGCCCGCCCACGAGGTCGGCCTGGCCATCCTCGCCCCGCTGCGCGAGCTCGACGAGGTGGCCTACCTCCGGTTCGCCAGCGTCTACCGGCAGTTCGAGTCCGCGGAGGACTTCGAGGCCGAGATCGCCGCGCTGCGCCTCGAGCGCGCCGCGGCGACGCCCCACCCCGCCGCCGTCCCGAGCGGCTGACCCACAGACTGCCCGGCGCGTCGTGGGGAAGCGGCGCGTCGGGCACACCACTTGGCACCACTTGGCAACACCGCGAGACAGCACAGCCACGAACAGCCAGCTACAGAGCCACCAGTCAACGAAGACATTTCCAGGGGAAGAGGAGCACATGACCGAGACCGCGAGCGGGTCCGCACGAGCAGCCCAGCGCAAGGGCGCCAAGGGCATGAAGATCGAGCGTGTGTTCAGCACCGAGGGTGTGCACCCCTACGACGAGCTCACCTGGGAGCGTCGTGACGTCGTTCAGACCAACTGGAAGACCGGCGAGACCGTCTTCGAGCAGAAGGGCGTGGAGTTCCCCGACTCCTGGAGCCTGAACGCCTCCACGATCGTGACGACGAAGTACTTCCGCGGCGCGGTCGGCACCGACGTCCGCGAGTGGAGCCTCAAGCAGCTCATCGACCGCGTCGTGAAGACCTACCGCAAGGGCGGCGAGGACAACGACTACTTCGCCTCGGTCGCGGACGCCGAGATCTTCGAGCACGAGCTCACCTGGCTGCTGGTCCACCAGTACTTCTCGTTCAACTCCCCGGTCTGGTTCAACGTCGGTACGCCGTCGCCGCAGCAGGTCTCCGCGTGCTTCATCCTCTCCGTCGACGACTCGATGGACTCGATCCTGAACTGGTACAAGGAAGAGGGCTTCATCTTCAAGGGCGGCTCCGGCGCCGGCCTGAACCTCTCCCGGATCCGCTCCTCCAAGGAGCTGCTCTCCTCCGGCGGCACGGCCTCCGGCCCGGTGTCGTTTATGCGCGGCGCCGACGCGTCCGCGGGCACCATCAAGTCCGGCGGCGCGACCCGCCGCGCGGCCAAGATGGTCGTCCTCGACGTGGACCACCCCGACATCGAGGAGTTCGTCGAGACCAAGGCGCGCGAGGAGGACAAGATCCGCGCGCTGCGCGACGCCGGCTTCGACATGGACCTCGGCGGCCGCGACATCACCTCCGTGCAGTACCAGAACGCCAACAACTCGGTCCGGGTCACCGACGAGTTCATGCGCGCGGTCGAGGAGGGCACCGACTTCGGTCTGCGCGCCCGCGGCACCGGCGAGGTCATCGAGACCGTCGACGCCCGCGAGCTCTTCCGCAAGATCAGCAAGGCCGCCTGGGAGTGCGCCGACCCGGGCCTGCAGTACGACGACACCATCAACGACTGGCACACGAACCCCGAGACCGGCCGGATCACCGCGTCCAACCCGTGCTCGGAGTACATGTCGCTCGACAACTCCTCGTGCAACCTGGCCTCGCTGAACCTGATGAAGTTCCTCAAGGACGACGACACCTTCGACGCCGACCTGTTCGCGCAGGCCGTCGAGGTGATCATCACCGCGATGGACATCTCCATCTGCTTCGCGGACTTCCCGACCGAGTCGATCGGCGCGACCACCCGCGACTACCGCCAGCTCGGCATCGGCTACGCCAACCTGGGCGCGCTGCTGATGGCGATGGGCCTGGGCTACGACTCCGATGGCGGACGCGCGATGGCCGCGACGATCACCTCGCTGATGACCGGCGTCTCCTACCGCCGCTCGGCGGAGCTCGCCGCGGTGGTCGGCCCGTACGCCGGCTACGCCCGCAACGCCGAGGCCCACAAGCGGGTCATGCGCAAGCACCAGGCCGCCAACGACGCGGTCCGCACCCTGCACATCTCCGACGAGAAGGTCCACAAGCTCGCCGCCAAGGCGTGGGCCGACGTGGTGAAGCTGGGGGAGAAGAACGGCTTCCGCAACGCGCAGGCCTCGGTGCTCGCGCCGACCGGCACCATCGGCTTCATGATGGACTGCGACACCACCGGCATCGAGCCGGACTTCTCGCTGGTGAAGTTCAAGAAGCTCGTCGGCGGCGGCTCGATGCAGATCGTCAACCAGACGATCCCGCGCGCGCTGCGCAAGCTGGGCTACCAGGAGGAGCAGGTCGAGGCGATCGTCGAGTACATCGCCGAGCACGGCCACGTCATCGACGCCCCGGGCCTGAAGACCGAGCACTACGAGATCTTCGACACCGCGATGGGTGCCCGCTCGCTGGCCCCGATGGGTCACGTGCGGATGATGGCGGCCTGCCAGCCGTTCCTCTCCGGCGCGATCAGCAAGACGGTGAACCTGCCGGAGACGGCCACGGTCGAGGAGATCGAGGACGTCTACATGCAGTCCTGGAAGCTCGGGCTGAAGGCGACCGCGATCTACCGCGACAACTGCAAGGTCGGGCAGCCGCTCTCCGACGGTGGCGGCAAGGCCAAGAAGGACGCCAAGGACGCGGCCGACGCCGCCGAGGCAGCGGCCGAGGTCAAGACGGTCGTCGTGGAGCGCCCGGTCCGCAAGCGCCTGCCGAAGTCGCGCCCGTCGCGCACCACCTCGTTCACCGTAGGTGGCGCCGAGGGCTACATGACGGCCGGTTCCTACCCCGACGACGGTCTCGGTGAGGTCTTCCTCAAGCTGGGCAAGCAGGGCTCGACCCTGGCCGGCGTGATGGACGCCTTCTCGATGGCGATCAGCATCTCGCTGCAGTACGGCGTCCCGCTGGAGACCTACGTCTCGAAGTTCGTGAACATGAAGTTCGAGCCGGCCGGTCTCACCGACGACCCGGACGTGCGGATGAGCCAGTCGATCATGGACTACGTGTTCCGCCGCTTGGCGCTGGACTACCTGCCGTTCGAGACCCGCTCGGCGATGGGGATCTACTCCGCCGACGAGCGCCAGCGTCAGCTCGAGACCGGCTCCTACGAGCCGATCGAGGAGGTCGCCGTCGACCAGGGCTCCGTCGGGGAAGAGACCGCCCACCTGGCCGAGCCCGCCACGAGCGCGCCGTCGGTCGAGGCGGCCTCGGTGAAGGAGGCGCCCCGGGGCGCCCACACCTCCGCCGAGCTGATGGAGGCCATCACCGGCACCGCGGTCGACAGCCCGCTCTGCTTCACCTGCGGCACCAAGATGCGCCCCGCCGGCAGCTGCTACGTCTGCGAAGGCTGCGGCAGCACCAGCGGCTGCAGCTAAGACTGACGCCGCCACGCGACGGATGTAGGAAGGGCCCCAGCCATCTGACTGGGGCCCTTCTCCGTTTGGTGGTCACCAGGTATGAGAAGTCCGCGACGGACGCCGGCTGCTACCGCTGGCTAGGTACGCCCGGCACCTCTTGAGGAAGCTGCATGGTGAGGTGGCGGCGCCGCAACGATGTCAGCGAATCACGCAGGTTACAAAGCGCTGTACACCGCCGCAGACTGGTGGCTGGGACGGGACTCGGCAATTGTCACGTCGGCTCAAGCTTCGGCTGGATCCTGACTGACTGCGGCGGCCGCGATGCTGCTGGCGAGTTCGCCATACGTGACTGGCTCGCCGCAGATCCTCGCGAGGGTGGTGAGACCCATCCGAGCGCCCGCCTGAACTTCTATCAGCGGACGACTCGCCACATAGAACCTCCACTGCTCTACCTGAAGGGGATCGTATTGATCGTGGGATGTCGCGGTGTGCAGGCAGAACACGTAAACGTCTGCGTTGAAGACCTGACCGAGTGACCGACCGCCGGTCGCGGCGTCCCAACCGTAGGCGGCGGAAACTTGGAAGCTGGGCCTGCTGATGCGCGACTGAGCCCAGGCTTGCAGGAATCCTGATGACTTCACTTCGATCCGCGTGCCGTCGGGGCAGTCACGTCCCACGGGTCCCATTCGACCCGTGCCGCTTTCGAGCCTACGGCCCGGGCGACGAGGAATTCTGCGAGGTAGCCGCGAACGTTGTTGGTGCGGAGATCGCTCATCGAGAACCGCCAGAAGTCCGCCACGGAGGCGTCGACGCCGTCGAACATTTCGGTGCCCAACAAGATTGGTGGTGGAGGTGGTTCGAGACTCACACAGGAACCGAATCAGACGACGAGTTCGAATGTCCGAGAACTCGGCATCGGGATGTGCGACGGGACAGGTGCAATACCTCGTACCGAGTCGATCGGGGCGCGTCAGGTGCGGCGACGAGACTTGGCGGCTGTGGAAGCTCTGTGGTGGCGCGCATCCGAAGCTGGTTACCCCGGCTTCTTGACGCGATGGCGAGCTTGCGTATCGTTTTCTGTACTGAACCCCCGAAGTGTCTGCGGGAGCGATCATGCGAATCAGACTCGCTATCTGCACTGCCGTCGCTGCAGTCTTGACCGTGCCGCTCAGCTCTGTGGATGCGGCCGCCATCTCACCAGTCCGGTTCTCCTACGTTCAGTACGATTCGCCGGGCACTGATACTGGAAGCAACCGCAGCCTCAACGCCGAGTACGTGGTCGTCAAGAACTTCGGCCAGAAATCGCGCAGCATCACAGGTTGGACGGTGCGCGACCTCAACGGCCACGTCTACAGGTTCGGCAGATTCACAATCAAGCCGGGCAAGACAGTTCGCCTGCACACCGGTCGGGGCAGCAACAGTCGAACCGACGTGTACTGGCGCCGGGACTGGTACGTCTGGAACAACACCGGCGACAAAGCGACCCTGAAGAACAAGAGCGGCACGACCGTTGACACCTGCAAGTGGGGCGACGGTGACGGCAACACCGCCTGCTGATGGCCTCGACTCTCTGCCATTTCACCTGGGAAGAACGGGAAGTGCGCGGGCGCGTGCTCGCTGGTGGGTCCGTGCTTTGCTGAGCTGCTCGTGGAATCCCGAGTGCTTGTTTTGATCGAGGTTGAGCGGGAGCGATAGTTGTTCGATCAGATGCGTCTCCAACAGCCACGGCGTGGGGCTCGCGGCCCAGCAGACCCTGGCGTGAACAGCCATCCATTCTGAAAGGAGGAACTCGCCATCGCTGAAGGTCAGCCTTTGCCCCGACCCAACCCGTCGCAGACTGATGCCGAGCTGATCAGCGAGCAGCGATCCCAAGGTCAGCCGCAGTGTCGACCCTGCCGCGTTGCCACGGTAGTGGTAGCGGATCCGCGTGCGGAGGTTCTGTCGGCTCTGACGCAGCCCATCTCGGCTGGGCGCCTTCGGCGAGATTCCAACGTAGAGCAGACGTCCTGATTCAGTTGCGTGGCAGTCGTCCAGAGGTACGCCAGGTGGAGCCTCGTCGAAGTACCACGCGTACACACCGGCGGTTGCTGGGACCGGACTGGGACGGCTCAAGACCTCGTGCCGAGCCATAGTCTCAGCCGGATGCAGTAACTGCTCGGTCGCGTTCCAGCGCTCGCCGCTACTCATCTGGTCATCATCGCTGCAGTTTTGCATGGACGAATGGGGACATCGCCAAGATCAGCCGGCCGCGACACTTGAGGACGTGAAGAAGTCGGTCGGCATCGCTTGAGCGAGCTCCCAAGTGATCGCTATGGGCCGGTCTCCCTTGTGCTCGACGTGGCGGACCGGTCCGAGGAACAAGTACGGCGCCGTTCCGAACTCGTCGGTCTTCTTCTCGCGCGCGAACAGAAGGACGCTGCTCGATCCGGAGAGATACCGCTGCCCGGTCTTCGAGGCGACAGAAGTCGTGGATTGAGACTCCCAATGGAACAGCGTCGGACTGATCGGGTAGTCGCGATAGAGGGTGGTGGGCGAGTAGTCGGCCTCGGACTTCGTCAGCGTCACGAAGAAGGCGTCCACATTGAGCTCAGGCACGTAGAGGACGCCCTCGCGGAACGAGTTGGGCTTGCGCTGCAGGCTCGCGTAGTCGAGGGCGGCGAGGACCTCCTCGCGCTGATACTGAGCGTGGACCTTGAGCGGGACCTGAGCCAGCGAGCCGGTCAGGTCGAAGGCGTGGTGCCGCGCGGCGTCGAAGGAGAGGTCCACGACGGAGCGGAGCTCGTCCCGCGTGGCCCGTTCGCGGCGAAGCGCGATCAGCCCATCGTCGTACGACGCGTGGCCTCCGCCGTCCGGCCACAGTGAGAAGAACAGCATGCGGGCCATCCGCTGTTCGGCGGGGGAGAGGTCGGCGTACGCAGGTGCGTCGTCGCTCAGCAGATGCTCATAGCTCTCGGCCCGCCGCCTGTCGTCGACATGTGCGAACGCTCGAATCCGCTTGAGGAGGCGCTCCTCTAGGACTGAGCCTTCCCGCGTCACGAGGCCAGCGTCGCGACGCAGCCGCGTCCACGAGTGGCTGCCGCGTCGAAGGATGTCGGAGAGCTCGACTCCGGACTCGTCGAGGAACGAGCCTAGATCTTGGTCTCCGTACGACCGCAGCTCAGCAACCATCTGCTGCCAGCGGTTGGCAATCTGCGAGCGGATGTTCTCCAGCACGAGCGTCTGCGCCTGCCGGTCCATGACGATCTGGCACCCGGAGGGCAGGAAAGGGAAACCGCGTTCGATCTCCCGCTCGAGCCCTCGACGAGTGTGACCTGTGAGAGCGCGGAGCTTCGCGTCGAAGCGGAACTCCTTGCGGTGGTAGCCGACGAAGTCCAGCACGGTAAGCACCGGCTTCGTGCGTGTGCGCCGCAGGCCGCGGCCGAGCTGCTGCAAGAAGACCGTGGCGCTCTCGGTGGGACGGAGGAACAGGACCGTATCGACATCGGGCAGATCGAGCCCTTCGTTGAACAGATCGGCAGCGAACAAGATGTTGACGCGACGCTCGCGCAGGTCTGTGAGCGCCTGGGCCCGCTCTGCCGGCGGAGTGGTGCCGCTGACCGCTTGGGCGGGGACGCCGGCCTCCGTGAAGGCCTTGGCCATGAACTCGGCGTGCGCGACGCTCACACAGAAACCAAGGGCGCGCATGCCGCCTGGATCGAGCACCTTGTCTTTGAGCTGCTTGAGCACGATGGCGGCACGGGCGTGGTTGCCCGTGTAAATCTTCGACAACTCGTCCTCGTCGTACCGACCACGCTTCCAGCTGATGTCACGAAGGTCGGTGCCATCAGCCACCGCGAAGTAGTGGAACGGGCACAGCAGATCGGCGCCAAGGGCATCCCAGAGTCGCAGCTCGGCGGCCGTGCGTCCGCCGAAGAAGCTGCGGACGTCGGTACCGTCTGTGCGTTCGGATGTGGCCGTCAGGCCGAGCAGCTCACGCGGTGTCAGGTGGTCGAGGATCCGCCGGTAGGTTCGCGCCTCGGCGTGGTGGAACTCGTCGATCACCACAATGTCGTAGGCGTCCTGCGGGATATTGGCAACGCCATACGCGGTAAGGGACTGCACGCTGGCGAAGACGTGCTCCTTCCGCTCAGGTCGCATGCCTCCGACGTGGAGCTCGCCGAAGTTGGCGTCGGAGAGGACCTCGCGGTAGGTCCGAAGGGATTGCTCGAGGATCTCCTTGCGGTGAGCCACGAACAGCAGGGACGGTCGATCGCCGGTCTCCTCGTTGCAGAGCCCCCGGTAGTCGAGCGCTGCGACGACGGTCTTGCCGGTGCCCGTAGCGGCCACCAGCAGGTTGCGGTGTCTCCCGTGAACGGTGCGCTCCACGTCGAGCGCCTCGAGCATCTCCTGCTGGTAGGGATAGGGACGCACCTCAAGGCCGGAGAGCGAGATCGTGACGCGGCTGTGCTGCGAGCGTCCGGAGGCTTCGGCGAGGGCATCATCTAGCCGGTCGCGGTCAACATCCGGGTCGTATGACTCGAAAGAGCGGTCGTTCCAGTACGTGTTGAAGGTGGCGCTGAACTTCTCAAGCAGCGTCGGGGTGCCGACGTGCGACAGTCGCACGTTCCACTCGACGCCATCGAGCAGCGCCGCACGAGAGAGGTTGGAAGAGCCGACGTACGCCGTGTCGAAGCCGGTGTTCCGCCGAAACATCCACGCCTTCGCGTGCAGCCGCGTCCGCTGGGCGTCGTACTGGATCTTCACCTGCGCATCGAACTCGCGGACGAGGCGATCGAGTGCCGCGCGTTCGGTGGCGCCCATGTAGGTGGTGGTCACGACCCTGAACGGAGTGCCACGGCGCTTGATACGTCCGAGCTCCTGCTCGAGCAACCGGATCCCGTGCCACTTCACGAAGGCGCACAGCAGGTCAACCGTGTCCGAGCTGTCCAGCTCCGCGCGCAACTCGGCTCCCAAGCTGGGCTCGCCGTGAGTGTTCGTGAGAAGGGCCGCATCCGAGAGGGGAGTGCGGGGTCGGATGGCGCCCGCGGGAGGCTGACCAAACGGCGAATCGTCGACAAGGCGGAGCAGTTGCCTGGGCGGGTCGCTGACTTGGTCGGTGGCTTCGTTGAGGTGATCGAGAACGCCGTTCACCAAGGCGAGGCGTGCGGCTGGGTCCTTGGTGGCGGTGAGGGCTCGCTCGATGACCGATTGCAGGTGCCGGGAAAGGACATGCGGTTGGTCGGCCACGTCGACGGCATCGACTTCTGCACGCAAAGCGTCGTACGACGCCAGTTGGTCCTGCAGCCCGGCCGTCATGAGCGCTTCGTAGAGTCCCCGTTCCACGGAGGCAGCTTGCCAGACGAGATGCACGAGTCGTCGGCACGCCGTGCCGAAGCAGCGCTGCCTGACTCCGAGTGGTGCAACCGCTCGAGCCGTCACATCCTGCCGCCACCGGCGGTCAGCGTCTACGGTGAGATCGTCGAACGAACAGAAGTCGAACCGGGGGACCACGTGAAGATTGACCGCTTGCTGACAGCGATCCTGCTGATCGGTGCCGCCCTCATGCAGATCGTGACTGCGGCGGAGCGATGGTGGCCGACCTGTGTTCCCGGGGCCTACGACACCAAGGCATGCCTGCTGCTGCAGAGCCATCGCTACGACGTCGACCTGCCCGGGACGCAGTGGGAGCCGATCGGCAACGCCGCAGTGTTGCAGGGCGCGGCGTGGGCGCTGCTCGCGTTGGCGTTCGTGCTCCTTCCCTCCGCGCTGCTTGGCCTCCGCTCACGCGGGTGGCGTGCCGCCTTCGCGGCTGTAGCAGCAAGCCTGATGGCTCTCGCCGCAGTGACGACGGCGTCCGGAATCATTGGGCACGTCGTCGAGGTCCCGGGTGTCATTCTCCCCGGCATAGCGTGGCTGCTGGGAGGGCCGGTCTTGCTCGTCGTGCTCATGGTGATGAGCGCCGTTGACCGCGATACGTCTCGCCTCCCGCTGCGTCTTGTCGTCCTCGGTGGCCTGCTGCTGGCGAGCCCAGTCCCGCAGATGTTCTTGGCACCGGTGCTGGTCGGCTATGTGTCCTACGACTCCAGTCCCTGGACCGAGGCTGCCCCTGCGCCGTTCCTTTTCGTGGCCGGGCTGGCCATGATGCTTGGATCCAGGCGGACAGGTCCTGCCGTGGACAGGTCGGCAGTCGTAGTGCCCGCCTCGCACGAAGCTTCGACATGAACCTCGATGGTCAAGCGGAAGCAGGTTTCCCTACGCCGCCGATGTCCCGCACCTGAGCCGACCCTGGTCAGGCGCCGTCCTCGGTCAGGGTCGTGATCGGCAGCCAGTCGGCCCCGAGAAGTTCGGCGACATCGACGAGGCCGGTGGTGTCGCCGCCCACAGTGTCGGAGGCGGCGGCGATCCGCTCCACCATCACCTTGCCGACCTGCTCCTCAACGGTCCCCTCGGCATACGCGATGTGCCACGGTGAGACTTGGTGGTCGCGGTGAGTGCGACCGGTCACCTGGCGTCCGGCGATGCCCGAGAAGCGGGCTTGGTGGAAGACACCGACCCGCGGCTCCATGCTCGCGCGCCGGCCGTCGGCGAGGGTCTCGCCGGCGTGCAGGCTGATCGAGGCCACCGTGGTGAAGACGCAGACCTTCGCCTGCCCGGTCTGGAACCGGAGCCGTTCGGCCTCTAGATCGAACCGGTCGCGGCCATAGATCGTGGCGACTTCGATGCCGGAGTCACGCAGCTGGTCGGCAATCGGGTCGGCGGCGGTCGCGACGAACTCGACCGAGCACGCCACCTGTCGCTCGGCTTGGACCTGCTGGGCGATCCAGGCGACCGTCGAGTCGACGCGGATGAGCCCGGCCTTCTGCCGGAAGCGCAGGAGCGCAGCCCGACCCTTGGCGACGTTGCGCCCGCGCCGGGCGATGTCCATCTCGCGACAGAACTCGCCCCACTCGGCCTCGTACGCCGCTCGCTCCGCCGGCGTGAGCGTCACGGGCATGCCCGAGATCGGCACCGGACCCCACGGCGCGGCGCGGTGCAGCATCGCCGGGGGCCGTTCCTCTTCGAGCCAGCCGCGCACGAGCTTGAGGTCGGCGGCGCGCCGCGCCGGATCGGCGGTCCACGTCGCGCCGTAGCGTCCTCGTTCCACCGCGACACCGTGACGCTCCAGCGCGGTGGCGAACGCGTCCCCTGGTTGCGTCGTCGAGGTCCACTCCCGCATCGACTCGCCCAACACCTGCGCATATGCCGGAGCAAGGTACGGCAACTCAAGCGGCGTGTGGCCGGGCGTCGCGGTGGTCGCGATGACGAAGGGCGCCTTGTCGTGCGGCCGCCCGTGTCCCGAGATCCGTGCCCAGAGCTTCCACCGTTTCGTGGTCGTACGCCGCAGGGCGTGGGCCTCGTCCGCGATGATCACATCCCAGTTGTGGTCATTGACCTTCTCCAGCCGGTCCCACGTGATGACGACCCACTCCAGGCCGCCATGTCCCAGCGCCGTGATCGTGCGGCACCAGTGGCCGATCGTGATCGCGGCGGGCCGGTCGGCCACGACAAGCACCCGTCGCGCACCGCGGAGGTCGCCCACCGCCGTCGCCCCGAGGACCGCGGCGATCGTCTTGCCTACGCCGGGCTCGTCGGCGAGCAGGAACAGCCGTCCGCCCGCCGCGGCGCGCGCCGCGATCGCATCGGCTGCTTCGAACTGGATGCGCCGGGGCTCGAGCGCCTCGGTCGGCTCAGGGCTGGGCGTCGGATGGTCAGAATTGAGGGTGTTCTCGATGAACCGACCGAGCGTGTACGGCCCGGGAGAATAGGGCGCGAGGTGCGCGGGCAAGGCATTACCGACGTACAGGTGGGTCTTGACGGCAGGGTGCCAGGTGGCGCCGTCGACCTGCGTCCCGTAAGGGACGTCGAGCACCCACAGCCGCTCGCCCGGCCCGGCGGCCGGCAACGGCCGCTGTGGCTGTCGCGTGCCGCTCCGGCGCGGGGGAGCGCTGCGTCGACGAGCACTGGATCGTCGAGGACTGGCCACCCCTGGACGTTATCGGGATCTCCTCCACGAACAGAGCGGGCTCGCCCACGTTTGCAGTGCGTTCGAGGCGCACCTGTCCACCCGTGCCGACCGTTGTGGCGCACCGCACCGTGCGGGCACCGACTTGCGTGGCATTCCCTCCCGCAGTGGCGCCGAAAGGACGCGGGCCGATAACCGGCTCCCCGGCCGATGAGGATTGCGCAGCTACGAAGTCGTGTGTTGTCCAGCCTCGCTTGGCGCGCAGTACGTGCCCTTCGACGGCACGCTCGAGCTGTTGCCGGGGTTGCGGCTCGTCCCAGCGCCGGGGCACACGCGGGTCGCAGGTGGTCGTCGTCGAGACCGACGGGCGTCGCGTCGTCATCGCCGGCGACACGGCGGTCTTCTTCGCCGAGCTCGACGAGCCGCGCACCGAAGGCCAGCGGCTCGTCCGCGCGCTCGACGCAGCGGAGGTCTGGCTCTCGCACGAGCACGAGCCGTGGCGGCCGCAGGTCGACCAGAACGACTGATAGCTGTGAGTCCGACAGACGGCGGTTTGCTGCGCTTTCGGTTGTTCCAGCGGCGGCGGTACCCCGATTCGGCGATGTACATCAACCGTTTCGGCTTGTGACTATGGCTTCTACCGCCTGCCAGGAGGGGAGTCGATCATGGATTTGCGCCGAACCGGCCGTATCTTTGGATGGCTGTTCATTGGGACCTTCGTAACGAGCATTCCCGCGCGTCTTCTTTTCATCGACGGGGCGGGGGCAAGCTGGACGAACATGCGATTCGTCGCCGCGGACGCCTCCTCCACGAGTCTGAAGTGGGGTGCGCTTCTCGAGTTCGGCCTGATCGTCACTCAGCTCGGGACCGCTCTCGTGTTGTATCCAATCGCCCGTCGGCAGAGCGAGACGATCGCGCTCAGCTACGTGACCGCCCGGACCATCGAGTCCGTCTTTGCCGCCATCGGGCTTGTCAGCATGCTCTCGCTGGTATCGGTCATCAGCGCTATGAACGGGGCGAACGGCGTCGAGGCGGTCGCGCTGCAGGCTCAGGGCGACAGCCTCGCGCACGCCTACGAGTGGGCCTTCGAGTGGGGGCCCGGACTCGTGGCCGGCATCGGCAACGGGATTCTGCTCGGCTACCTCATGTACACATCAGCCCTCGTGCCCCCGCGGCTGGCGCTATTGGGTCTGATCGGCGGCCCGATCCTGATCCTCTCCTTCCTGATGATCCTGGCTGGGGTCTACAAGAACGGCGAGGGACCCTCGGGCCTGCTGACGCTCCCGGAAGCCGCGTGGGAACTGTCGCTCGGCATCTACTGCGCCTGGAAGGGATTCCGTTTGTCGAGCCCACTAGCCGAAACAATCCGCAGAAGCGAGGCGCTCCTACCCAGCTGACGGCACAGCACGACTCACACGTGACGCTTTGACCGGTCTCACCATCGCGAGCATCACGCGACCGATGCCGTGCCGTTGGCCGGCGCCCATGCGATCGGTGGGGCAGTGGAGCCGCAGACGGACGCGGACACGCGGCGGCTAGACGCACTCATCGCGGCAAGAAGGGTTTCCCTTGCTCATGGTCAACCGATGACGGCGGCGTTGATCCGGTCGACCAGCGCCCGGCCGTCCTCGACCGACAGGTACAGCCGCGCGAACGGAGCACTCGGGTCGAGTTCGATGACCACCGTCTGGCCGCCGCGGCAGACGTTCCAGTAGGTCCGTTGCCCGTCACGGAAGAACGTGCCGACCCACTTCGCATTCGGTAGCGCCAGGCCCGGCGCGCGCAGTCCCTTGCCGGCGTAGAAGGCCTCGGGGTCGTACGTCGCCCCGCGCACCTGCGCCAGCGGGACCTCGATCTGCCGTCGCAGACCCCACAGCTTGTCGAGGCCACGGGGCTCCACGACCAGTCGGTCGCCGGTAAGGGTCACGTCGTTACGCATCTCCGTCGTCCTTCGTCTCGTCCATCAGTGCCCGGGTCAGCAGGCGTCGGCCCAGGTCGGTCGCGGTGACGCCGCGCCGGTCAAGGTGCTCGCCGAGCAGGCCACGGACCTCCTCGTCGCGAGGGGCGAGCTCGAGCAGCGCGACCAGCACCAGGTCGGTGGTGTCCTCGCTGCCGGGATGCTCGGACACCTGTCGGCGCAGGCAGCTGACGAACAGGCCCCGCTTGCTCCCGAACGCCTGGTAGAGGCTCCCGCGGTGCAGGCCCGTGGCCCCCACCAGCTCTTCAATGGAGGTGCCCTCGTAGCCCGCCCGCAGAAAGGTCGCGGCCGCGCGGTCGAGCACCTCGCCCTCGTCGTAGCCGCGCTGCCGTCCCATGCCGCCAGAGTAATTGATAACTGACCGTTCGTTCAAGTAATGACCACCGGTGTTGCCGACTCTCGACCCTGGGCAACAAGAACGGGACGCGGACGCGACTCCTTTATCGACTCTGTTCAGTCCGCGGTCCATCGGCTTCTACGCAGACGTCCTTGGCTTGCTTTGAGCCGGGGCCGCGGCCGCGCCCCCGAAGTCAATGGCAGTGGCCCCTCAGGATCGGGCGGACATTGTGGTTGGCATGGGTGGCTCTACGGACAAGCGATGCCGACGACGCGAGCGGCGCGCTTGGCCGCTCCTCTGAGCGAGCCTGCAGACACGCCGACACGCGGCGGAAGGGTGCGCTCCCAGCCACGCCCCGACCCCTGGGCTCCCGACCCTTAGGCTCGCAGCCATGCCCACTCCCGACTGGATAGAGCACCGCCGCCCCGACGGCGAGCTCCTCGGCTGGATGGTGCCCGCCGGCGACGGATTTCACATCATCGACCTGCTAGGACGCCAACGCACCGAGTCGCCGGCAGACTGGCCCGATGCCGAGGAAGCGCTCGAGACGCTCGGGATCGGCTACCTCGCCAACCGCTACAGCTTGCGGCTCTCGGATGGCGGGGAGCGTCGCGTGCGCATCGGCGAGGTGAACCGATCGAGCATCGTCGTCCTTGCTGATGAGTTCGGCAGCGCCTCAGCGGTCGGGGCGAGACCACAAGTCTTCGAGCTGCCCTTTCCTGCGCCGGAGACTTTGCGGTCGCTCGACTGACGCAAGACGACCAACGGCCCGAGGCCGCGTCGCGATTACCGGCATAACAAGCAGTTGAGCGTGTTTCGAGGTGCGCCGGCAGGCGGCGGAGTGCCGCATGCCGATCCGACGAGCGCATCAGAGCAGATGAGCTATCCAGAGCTCCTGAACGGCCGCCAGGTTGAGCGCAGAGCGGACGCCATGTGCATGAGCAGATGACGTCACCAGGTTGGTCGTCGCGTTCTGCGACAACGCGAGTTCCGGGACGATTTGTCCGTTTTGCTGCGGCGCAACTCCGTCACCCTTTACCTTCCTGGACGTGCATCTGGTTGCGCTCGCCTTACTCGTACGGGCGTCAATGCCAACCGACAAACTCACTCTCAACAAGAACCGGAAAGGCTCAACACCTTGAACACCGTTACAGTCTCGACCCGCCGGGTCAACAAGGTCGTCTTCGTCCTGCTGTGCTTCTTTCTCGGCGGCTTCGGCGTCGACCGCTTCATGCGCGGCCAGGTCGGGCTCGGCATCTTCAAATTCCTGATCGGCTCGTGGGCCACGCTCGGCATTTGGCCGCTGGTCGACTTCATCGTCGCGCTCGTCAAGCTCGGGAAGTACCAGGACGAGTTCGTCTTCGACAACGCCGGCAAGTGGGTTGAGCCAGCCGCTCACTGAACGCTCTCACGCACTGTGCCTAGGTCGGGCGACCCGCTGACTTAGGCACAGTGTATTTGTGGCGTCCTGGCTCAAGCAGATTCAGCGCGGCTTCTGGCGGCGGATTGACGTAGCTCGGTACTGCGGAGAGGTTGATGGACTCAGCCTGACCCTGCGGTGGTGAACACAAAGACACAGAGGTCTGCGATTACCAACGCTGAGGCGGAAAGTCCGCTTTTGGCAAGGTCACCACGAGTCATGTAGACCACCTCCTTCCTCTCATCAGAGCCAATTTCGGCCGGGTTGCTTGAGATGAGGATGTGGAACAGGACTGCTGCGAATGCCACCAGCAGAGACAGGACCCGGAGAACCGGGCTCAGCCCACCAACCCCCCAATGATGGCAGACACCACCGACACTCTGGACGAGAATCGCAGCAGTTACTCAGCCAGCCGCCTGACGCGGCACAGGCCCGGCTAACGCGGCTACTAGACGATTCCCCTAGGGCCGGCGTCTGGCCAGACTCGGTCCAGGTGATCGGCGGGAAGCTCTTCATGCGGCTGCCCACCGAGCTGATCTGGTGTGGCTCACTATCGGTCTGCAGCCCGTCGGTCACCGTGACGAGGCGTGGCTCAAGAAGGGACTGCCCTGCTCGTAGTAGCAATGCCCACCTCGCCGACCCCATCGGATCGAGCACAGGCGGGAGCAACATATGAGTCAGCAAGTTGAGCAGGTCATCATCGGGGTCGATCCCCACAAGCTGTCGGCCACGATCGAGGTCGTCGACGAGCGCGAGCAGCTGCTCGGGTCAGGTCGGTTCACCACCGACCGAGCCGGCTACGCAGCGATGCGGACCTACGCGAAGAAGTGGCCCGACCGGGTCTGGGCGGTCGAGGGCAGCAACGGTGCCGGCCGGCCGCTTGCGCAGCGACTCCTCGAAGACGGCGAGCAGGTCGTCGACGTCCCCGCCAAGCTCGCTGCTCGGGTCCGGCTCTTCGACACCGGTCACAACCGCAAGACCGACGCCCACGATGCCCACGCGGTCGCGGTCGTCGCGGTCCGCACCAAGAGCCTGCGGGTGCTGCAACTCGACGGGGAACTCGAAGCCCTGCGGATGCTCACCGACCGCCGCGAAGCACTCACCAGACGCCGGGTCCAGACCGTCGACCGACTCCAGGCACTGCTGGCTGAACTCCTGCCAGGGCAGGCGAAACGTGACCTCACCACCGGCCAGGCCAAAGCGATGCTGGCCACCGTCCGCCCCCGCGACATCGCCGGCAAGACCCGCCGACGCATCGCCGCCGAGGAGTTGGCCGAGCTCATCGCGGTCGAGGCCAAGATCAAGAAGGCCACCGCCGAACTCAAGACCATCGTGCTCGCCCGCGGCTCACACCTGATGGACCTCCACGGCGTCGGCCCCGTCGTGGCCGCCCGGGTCCTGGCCGACGTCGGGGACGTCACCCGCTTCGCCGACCGCAACCGGTTCGCCTCCTGGACCGGCACCGCACCCCTCGATGCCTCCTCCGGTGAGCAGAACCGCCACCGGCTCTCCCGCGCCGGGAACCGCCGGATCAACCACATGATCCACATCGCCGCGATTAACCAGCTCCGCCTCGACACCGACGGCCGGGTCTACTACCGACGCAAGCGAGCCGAGGGCAAGAAGCCCCTCGAGGCGATCAGGTGCCTCAAGCGCAGGATCTCCGACGCCATTTACCGACAGCTGCTCGAGGACGCCCAACTCGATGCCGGACAACACCCAAGCGCGGGCCCGGGAGGGCACTGCGGGGCGACTCAAGAATCCAGCGCGGTCGACCTGCCCCCGCACATCGACACTTCGGATCAGCCACTTCCCGGACCCGCAAGGAAGACGCTACGCCTGACCGGTTGACAACAGAAGGGAGCCGGTATGACGCGCGATCGAAATGATCGCAGGAACCGTACCTCCATGTCGCTGGAGTCAGAGGCTTCGATGCAGGTGTCGCAGGTTGTGGCTCAGGCGCTGGAGATGACGGTGAGCTCGCTTTCCGACCGCACGGTGGCGTCAAGGGCGTTCTGGCTTTGGTGGAACTCAACCGCTTCGGGGAACTCTTCGAACTCGAGGAGTTCGCCGGCCAGTTCGGCGAGTAGATCGCGGGCATCAGCCGGAGTGGCGTAGAAGAACTCCCGGCGCAGGTTCACCTTGTTCACTCGCTGGGCTGCGAGTCGTCGATGCATCTCGGACTCAATGCCGACCGCGTCGTCGGCGAAGAACAACGCGTGGACGTCAAAGTTGAACGGGACGGACGCGTCGCTGAGCTCCCGGATCCGGTCACGCGGCTCCAGACGGCGGGTCATTCCTACCTTGATCATTCGCTCTCCGAAGGCTCCGAGGTTAGAAATCACGTAGACGTAGCCGGCACGGGCATTCGCGGCTCGGTAGTCAACGTCGGCGATGGCCTTCTCGACGTCGTCGAGCTGCGCACGCATCCGCTCCGCACCCTCGGTGTCCCCTTTGTCGAGCAGCGCCTGGATAGCGTTCCTGTAGTGCTGACGCTCCTTCTCCAGCCGCTCCTTTTCACGAGCAATCTCCTGCTCGACCTTGCGCTGCTCACGGAGCAGTTCGCGCTCCTCCCGCTCTTTCTCCTTTTCCCTGGCCAGCATCTCCTGGTAGTCGGCGGCGAGTTCGAGTTCGCGGATACGCAACCGGTGGTACTCCGTAGTGACCTCGATCGACATGGTCTTGCCGAGGTTCTGGATGGTCTTCACGACCTTGTTCAGCCGATCGACGGCCGATTCCAGCTTGTAGGGCTTCATTCCGCGGACCAGGTTGTCGGCCTCTGCGTTGTAGGCGCGCAGCATCAGCTTGGAGAAATCCTTCACCATCTTGCGGCCCTGCGCGGCCGAGCCGTTGACCTGCCATTGAGTGGCGCCACGGATTGCGCCGTTCTCCTGCCTGGCCAGGGTCTTGATCCGGTCCTGGAGCTGGGACAGTTCGGCCTTGTAAGCGATCGAGTCGGCGAGCGGGTGCCGGTACTCGTAGATGCCGACCTCCTGCAGTATCTCCGCCTCCTGGGTCAGTACCACGTTGCGCCTCAACTCGACCAGTTTCGCGTCCAGGGCCGACCGCTCCTGCTCGAACGCGGCGCGTTGTTGCGCGACCTGCGTTTGCAGCTCCTCACGCTCCCGACGCAACTCGGCGACGTCGAGGACGCCCAAACGCTCCATCTCCGAGCGCAGCCGCTCCAACTCCTCCGAGGTCTGCAGCGCATGCTTGCGGGCGCCGAACAGCGGAACCTTGGTCGACGACTTCTCCTGCCACCGCGGCGCGGCAGCCCGGGGCGCACCGGGATCAGACTGCGTGGCTGGCCGATCTTCACCTAGGTCCGATGCGGCCGCCGGCGTCGCCGAGAGTACTGCCGCGTGAACCGACGGCTGCTGCCTCGCGGAGCGGCGCTCCGTCCACTGCTGTCCGTCCCAGTAGCGCAATTGGCCGGAGTCCCGCGGGTCCGGGTACCAGTCGGCTGGTGGCATGCTGTTCATAGTGGTGTCCCCCTGAATGCGATAAGTCCAACCGGACGCTACCCACACCTTCGATAAGAGGTGGGTATTCGCCTGAATCTTCTCCGCTCCAGCCCGGAGGAGGGATCGGTGGTCCGCCAATTCGCGGCGACAAGACGCGACGCGGTTGGAACGCGGCGGTTTGCGTCCGCACCGAGCGCCGCAGTTGGTGTCCGGAACTCAACAGCGAGCAGGTCAGTCGGTGGCACGGGCAAGGAGATCTGGCAGCGGAGCGGCCGCGAGACAGCAGGTCAGCGCGCCGCCTTCTTGTCCGCGCGGAAACCAACGTTCGTGATAGCACCGTAGAAGAGGTCCTCGTTCAGGAACTGCAAGACCGTTGGGATGTGCTCGTCTGCGAACTCGAGCTCTCCGGCGTCAGTCAAGAGCACGTCCGGATCAAGGCCGACCTGAGTCATGGTCTCCCTGATCCTGTCCGACGTGATCCCATCGAGGTGTCCTCGATTAACGATCGTTTCCAAGCGACTAGCTATTCGTCGATCGCGCAGGGCCTTCGCGGCGAGCCGGTCAAGGCCAGCCTGCGATATGGGTAGGTGTCCAGCGAGGTCACCCGTCCAGGCCGGTACCTGCGCGGTCAACGCCTCTTGGTCGCGGAACAACGCTCGAAACGTGCTCTGCGAAAGGACATGCACTCGCTCGCCCACGAAGATGAGGTCGATGTTGAGGTCGAACCCGAAGACGGGCTCGTCGATCCTCGTGAGTGTGTCACTCAGGCTGGTCAACAACCGCCCTGCGCGCAAGCCTCGACGAGGATTGGCTCGTCGAACGAACGCTGCTCGAGATCCTGGCGTGTTTCCGATCGTGAGCGCATACAACTCTAGGTTGGCTGCAGGGATGCTTTGAGGCGTTAGGACCGGTAGGCCTTCGGCAGTCAACAGCGCTTCAGCGAAGGTCGGCTGCGTCAGATCTGAAGCGAGAACCGGCGCCGACCCGAGTAGGTCTTGGTGAAGCGTCAGAAACGTTTCGGACGACTGATCGGCTTCTGGCGTCCAGGGTTCGTTCTCCCGTTGGGACATGTCGTCCAGAGTGTCGGCGATCACTTCTCGGAAGGTCGCGGCCACCTCGGATCCAAGAAGCACCTGACAAAGTCTCATCTTGGGTCCTGAGCGCCAGCCGACACTCAGGGTGAGATCGTCGCTCGGATCGATCGCTGAGAGGTCCGTTGTCGTATCGGTCGGGATGATGGCCCCCTATGGCTGGACGATGGTGAGCTTCAGGGCCGTCGCCGAAAGCCGCACCGCATGGATTGTCTGCCCGGCCTGCGGACGGACGGAGGAAAGCATTATTCCGCCAAAGCCAGAAGTCGTCTGCACTTTGTACAGGTGGTAACCGGCGGCGAGCAGTACCGGTTGAACGAGGACGAGATCAGTTCGCAGAACAAGCAGACCGACGAGCACGGCGAACGCCCCATACGCGACGGCGTCTCGCCAGTCCGCCCCCGTGACGAATACGAACGGAAAGACAAACGCCAAAAGATAGGCGGGTACCTGAGCGCTCTCGTCGTCGACGGCTATGAGCTCGTAGGGCTGTTCATTCGTCGTGCCTCGTGCCCTGAGAAGAAGGATCATGCTGCCGATCGAGGACACGCCCGCGCCGACGAGCACGATCGCGACGACAGGCCGACCGTCGCTCAGTCGGAGCGCGGCGAGAAGAACGCCGGGAGCCGCGGCCCCTAGAAGAAGACGAAACCTCAGCACAGACCAACGCCCGTTTCACTCGCGAGGCGCCTGACTGCTCTGTTGAATGCGTGGCGCGCAGTGAAACCGTGGAACGTGGCTCGAACGACCGAGCCCTCGCAGAGGTGTGCGTGTCGGACGACGCCACCAGTCCTACCCGCAACGATTTGAACGAGGTGCCGCGACCCTTCGGATCTGGTCGCCAGATCGGGATGAATGGCCATAAGCGCAGCCTGCCATCAAGGACCGACGAGCGTCTCGCGATCGGTCCCCTGTGACCGCCGTTGCTTCGCTCGGTGGGACTAACCGGGCTGCGGCGTCCACCACGCGGATCCGTGTCAGGCACGCGGCGAAGTGACTCACCCTCTCGAGCACCCGCTGGCCCCTCGGGATGGGAACTACACGCGCAGCCGGTTACCGCCACTCTGACTTCGACGGGGCTCTCTCGTCGGGCAACGAAGACTTGGCCGATATGAAGGTCAGTAGTCGCAACGCCGTTCTTGTCGGCCCTATACGGCACACTGCGAGAGTGAACGTGCCTACGTCTTCCGAGCAGCGGCAGCCTGAGTCGCCATCAAGCACAGGGACGAGTTGGGCGACGGCTCGCATCGTCGTCGTGACCGGTTTGACCTCGCTTCTATTGGCCGTAGTCGCTGCCTGGGTCCTAGGTTGGCTGAAGACAGGGAATGCAAGTTGGTTGAGAGACGAGAAGTTCACAGGTAATGGCGCTGTGTTCGAGATTGTGCGCGCCGCCGTCACTCTTCTCGGCGTGATGGGCATCGCAATCGGCGGCGCGCTCGCGTACCGTCGTCAACGCTTGGGCGAGGATCAGTTCGATCTCGCCCAGAGACAGCATAAAGACGTCATTGCACGGGACCGGCGCGATCACGAGCGCGAAGTCGTCTCCCGCCTCCGGGATAGATTCACCATCGCTGCGGGTCAGCTTGGAGACGGGGCGCTAGCTGTAAGGGTTGCTGGCGTTTACGCCATGGCAAATCTTGCCGACGAATGGCTAATACGCGCTGAAGGCAATGCGCTGGATCGCCACGAAGCGCAGGCGTGCGTGGACGTTCTTTGCGCCTACATGCGACTGCCGGAACTGGGTGGAGGCGGCCAGCGTGAAGACCCCGGACGAACTGAAGTCGGAGTCGTCCCGCCCGACGGCGAACCTGCAGCACTCGGCTTCGTTCGGGATGCTGAGATCCGGCGCACGATCATTCGAGTCCTGGTAAGGCACGTCCGACCGGAGGCGCCAATCTCATGGTCGGAGCTCGACTTCGACTTCAGTGGTGTTCATTTCGACGGATTCTTCGACTTCAGTGACGCTCGCTTTAGTGGACAGTCCCTGTCTTTCCGGGGGGCAACCTTTGCCGAAGGGCTAGTTACTTTCGACGGAGCCCACTTCGCTTGTTCGAGTGTCTCATTTCGCGACGCCAGTTTGGCTGCAGGTGACGTTTCGTTTGATCGAGCGGTGTTCTCCAGCGCTCAGGTCGCTTTTATCGGCGCTGCCTTCGCAGGCGGTCGTGTCTCTTTCAGTGGGGCCATCCTTGATGGCGGTGAATTGACCTTCAGGCGCTCGACGCTCACCGGCGGCGTGGTGTCCCTAAGCAATGCAAAACTCCGCGGAGGGAAACTATCGTTCAACCGAGCGAAGCTGGCGTCAGGCAGGCTGGTCTTCGTCGGCACCACGTTCGAGGGCGCGCGCGTCTCATTTAATCGGGCCAGGTTTGAGTGCGGTGAGGTCTCGTTCTCGGACGCGGCGTTCATGGCCGGAAGCGTGACGTTCCACGAAACTGAGATCTCGTTCTCCATGTGGATCATCTGCAACGGGGCAACCTTCAACGGAGGCACTTTGTCCTTCCTCGGCGCACGATTCGAAGGGGGCGGCGTCACTTTTGCCAAAGCGCGTGGCCAAGGACCCTGGCCTCAGGGACCATGGCTCGGGGACGTCTTGCCCACGCGATGGCCCCAGTCCGAGCCGCAGCCCTCCGCGCGAGACTAATCAGCGCGGTGACACAGTCTGGGCTGTTCGGTGCCGCGTCATTCTGGGCGGTGTGCAGCGCCCTGCGGTGCCCTGGCTATGCCGTGAGGGCGAGGCCCTTGAAGACCTGCGTGGTATGCCAGTGCACGTACTCGGGCTTGGGTAGTGCTGTGCCCGGTCGTGCACGAAGCTCCCGGCCGTGGAGCTCGTAGACGACTTTGCCGGTGTCGGTGCGCGCGGAGAAAGCGTTGGAGACCTGGATCCGGTAACCGACGTCGAGCCCGAGGGCGCCGCGGTCGAGGAGCTTGTGGTGCAGGGCGCACAACGCGAGCCCGTTGTCCGGGACGTCGGGTCCGCCGAGGTTGAACCAGCGGACGTGGGCGGCTTCGATCCCCACGATCGCGCCGCCGAGCTGCCCGTCGTACCCGCAGAACGCGCACTGGCGGTCCCAGGCGTCCAGGACGGCCTGTCTCCATGCGGAGCTTCGTCGCCGTCGCAGGGCCTGGTCGGTCACGTCCGACGTCAAACCGAGGGTGTACTCCGGGTCGAGGCCGACCGCGGAGAGGACGTCGGGGGCGACGGTCATCGGGAACTGCGCCTCGACCAAGCGGCGGGCGGCAGCGGAGATCAGCGACGGCCGCTCGCGGAGGGCAGCCTCCAGTTCGCTGCCCAGCCGGCCGGTGACGTCACTGTCCCGCAGCGGACCGAGGTTGTCGTCGGGCACGTCGCGATCGAGAGTCCAGATGCCGTCGCGACGCAGGCGCGTGAACGGGTACGCCGCCGACTGTGGCCGGCCGGTCCTCGACGGCGGCCCGAACTCCGAGATCAGGTCGGCGAGCTGCTGCTCGGCCAACGACCAGGAGATGGCGCTGGTGCCCTCGCGCTCGAGGTGGCCGAGGGCGAGCAGCACGAGCAGCGGCTTGTGCGGAACGCGCTGCCCGTCGTGGATGTACTGACGAAAGGAGGTCAGCCGGTCCACGACCTCCTGGTCGGTCAGGTTCGTCATGCGACCGATCATTCATCATGGGGGAGTTGCTTCTCGCGGGGTGCTGCTCGTTCTGCTGACGGTGTCGCGAAGTCCGCCTAGCCTGACCGGCGAACGGGAGGAGAGTCATGGCGGGGGAGTCAGCGCGCGAGGTGGCGCGCCGTGCACGGGAGAAGGCGGAGCGGCTCAACAAGCGGGCCGAGCTGTTCGAGCAGGGCGCGGACGGTGAGGTTGCGACGGCCGCCATCCTGGCGACACTGCCTCCGGGCTGGATCTCACTGCACGACGTGCGTTGGCCGGGACGCCGGCTCGCGAATGTCGACCACGTGCTGATCGGTCCTGGCGGCGTGTTCGTCATCGACTCCAAGAACTGGACCGGCCGGATCAGCCTCGACGGCGGGCACCTCCGCCAGAACGGATACTCGCGGGAGAAGGCCGTGGCCGGTGCGGCTGACGCCGCACTTGCGGTGTCGGAGCTGATCAGTCCCTACGCGGCCTGGGTGCATCCGGTGCTGTGCTTCGTCGGGCAGGATCACCTCTCCGGCTGGTGCCGAGAGGTGATGGTGTGCTCGACCGCGAACCTGGTCGGCATGCTGACCAGCCGACCTGTTGTCTTCACTCCCGAGCATGTCAGCTACCTGCATGGTCAGCTCGACATCGGGCTTCGTCGTACGGCGGCTCGGCCGGCCGGACCGTCGAAGGGCTTCACCTTCCAGGACCGCGTGACGATGTCGAGGCAGTCGGCGCGACCACGTTCGCGCAGGAGCGGGGGACCGTCGCTCAGCCGCTTCCTTGTCGGCGTTGCGATGCTCATCGCGTTCGTCGGCGTCGGGCCCCAGGTCGCGACGGGCATCGGCGGCGCCCTGGCCGAGCAGCTCACCAAGAACGTCGGCACGCCGTCGTGCTCAGAGAGCCTCGACCCCCGCGCCCGGTCGGGGGAAGCAAGTGCTCAGCCAAGGAAGGTGAAGGAGCGGGCGAAGTCGCGTGCCCAGGAGCGCAGGCAGGCGCGTGAGTCCACCACCGCGCCACCTGCGGTCAACGAATGTGCCACCCCGTAAGGAATCCGTGTAGGTGCCGGCCCGGTGGCCGGTTATCCACAACTGGCGAATTGCCGGTGGCCCGCTGACCTCGGATGAGGTCAGGTCGACCCATGCCGCAGTCACGCAGCCGTCGCACCCGCAACCAGTCCGCCGCCGCTCGCCGGCATCAACGTCGTCGCCGGTACGACGAGTCACGAGCTCTCCCACGGGGGACGGTCGCCGGCGCCTTTGCCAGCCTCACACTCACAGACCGCGGCAACATGAGGGCGGCTGCCGACGCGGAGCTGCAGGGCGATCCACAGACCGCGCTCCGTCACTACGAGTCGATCGCGCGCTTCACCGGCTCGATGCACCACCGCCGGCTCCGGCTGCTGGCGGAGGTCGGAGATGACGCGCCCGGATGGCTGTGGGCGCGCTGGCTGACGGTGCAGGCCCGGCGTCCGCTGTGGACCGGCAGCGAGTCGACCGGTCCGGACCCCGCCCTCGAGACCGCGCTGAAGGTGGCCTACCCCCACGGAATCGACCTGTCGCACAGCGATGTCCTGTCGCTCGACGTGTTCGTGGCCTCGCTCTACGAACGGGACTGGGTGACCCGCCAGCTCATCGTCTACGAGTCCGGCGGTCTGGGTCACCTGGTCGACGAGCTCGCCGGACCCCGGCTGCTCGAGCACGCCGATCAACCTGCTGCGTGGGTATCTGCGCCGATGGGCGGCTATCGCCTCGAGTCCGACTCCGCCGGCGGATCGCTGATGCTGACTGACCTCGCCGACGGACAGCCGGTCGAGATCCTCGATCTCGGGCTTGCCATGGAGCACGCACCGGGCACCCACCTCCTGGGCCGGTTGGTGCCCACGAGGACACCGCCAGGAAGGATGTTCGAGTGGCGGCCGCTCCGGGTCGACCCCATGACCGCGCGGAAGGTGGCAGCGAATCCCGCAACCTGGCTGGAGGTCGTTGCTGAGCAGGCGGCAACCGGCGCGTTGCCGATGATGTTCTCCTACCTGGACGACGACACCTCGATGGCGTTCGACATCGCCGACCGGTCCTGGCTGGGACTGCTGGAGACCGATGACATCGACCGGATCCCGACGACCGACGGACTCATCGACTACGCGGATGTCGCGCTGGCGGTGCTGCCGAGGGTGCTGTGGGTCGCCGAGCACTCGCCGGAGCACCTCGGCGCGGTTCGACACTACGCCGAGGCATTGCTGCTCGAACCGGGAGTGTGTGAGGAGGCACGTGAACACTTCGGCGGGTTCAGTGACGTCCCGGCCTGGAGGGCACTGGCCGGCGTGCTGCGCGAACCCGCACGAAGTCGGTGCCTAGAGCTGGCACGATCCCAGCGGGACTGCTCGTCGCCGGAAGGGGTGGAGTCCGCCTGAGGGCGGCCAGAGAACTGGTGCGCCCGCGCGACGTACTCGATCGTGAGCTCAGCGGGATCGAGCACCCCGTGCCAGGTCGACTCCTCCATCAAGGTCGTTCCCCCTGCGGGTGTCCGGCCGCGAAGTCCCACAGTCTGCCGTGGCGGCGACTGTGGGGGAGTGCCTCGGCGACCATCCGTCGAGCTTCGGTGTGGGTGGCGCCGCGGCGGATCGCGTAGGCCACGGCGACGGAGGGTGTGCGCTGCTGCGCCTGCACGCAGTGGACCAGGACCCGGTGTCCCTCGCCGCGCAGCTCGTCTATGACCGCAGCGGTGTCGGCGAGCGTGAACGCGAGGTTGGGATTCGCCGCCGGGTCCTCGAGGTCCAGGAGCCGGACCTCGATGTGGTTCTCGGCCGCGATGCCCTGGAAAGGTACGTCGAGCCGGCCGCGCCGGAACAGCGACACGATGGCGGTCGCGTCATGGTCGCTGGTGTGCTCCGTGCCGAGGTAGACCCCGTCGTCGACCGGGTGCGCCACGGCGGGCCGGGAGGCGTACCCGTACTCGAAGCGTTCGCCCGCTGGCCAGCCGCTGTTGTCGCTGCGACCGCCGGTGGCGGTCAGGACCGAGAGGCGGACCAGGTCGCGGGCGCGGAGACCGGGCCAGCCGTGGACGCGGCGCACCCAGGAGAGGGGGACTGCGGACTGTCCCCAGTAGGCGCCGAGCAGACCGCCCGCGATCGCGGCGACGGTGTCGGTGTCGTTGCCGATCCGGACGGCGTTGTGGAGGGCGTGCTGCAGGTGCAGGCAGGAGTACGACGCCCGCTGCGGAGCGTCCTGCGGAACGGGGGTCTGCGTGATGGCGGCCCAGGCGGCCTGGAGCGCGGTGACCGTGAAGCCGTTCGGGTTGAACGTGCCCATCGGCTGGGTCTCGGCGTCGTCGATCCAGGTTGCCCACTGGTCGCGTCGTTCCTCGGGGATGAGGTCGAGCCCACCCTTGAGATCCAGGCGCCTCTCGACGACAGCGACGCGGACGGCCTCGCTCCACAGCAGCGCCGAGTCGCCGGCCAGCGGGTCGGCGTGGGTGAGCTCGGCGACCAGCCGGGCCGCCGTCGCCGTGGCGTCCCGGTCCTGGAGGCGGGTGAGACCGACGATCGACGTACGCATCAGGGCTCCGCTGCCGGCGCTGCGGGGGTTGCGAGCGGCGTACCCCTGGGCGGCCCGCGCCACCCTCGCCCCCGCACCGTCCCTTCCGCCACCGGCCGCGCCGAGGACCGCGCTGGTCTGGATGCCGATGTCGGAGGCTCCCTCCGAGCGCCAGCGGAGGAAACCGCCGGCGACCTCATCGAGCGCCCCGATGCTGGTCAGGTCGGCACCGGTGGAGCTCACCAGCGCGATGCACGCCGCCATCTGGGTGTCGTCGCTCCACTCGCCGGGGGCGTAGTCCCCGAGCCCGCCGCCCTTCATCGCCGCGAGCTCCCGGGCGGCCGGGGGAGTGCTGAACTCGTACGGCACTCCGAGGGCGTCTCCGCAGGCCTGTCCGAGCAGCACCCCGCACGCCCGGTCCATCTGGTCGCTGGTCAGTCTCATTCGCGCTACCCCCGTCGACGTCGTTGTGGTCAGAACGACAAGAATACCAGATCGGGGTTGCTTATGGTCACTTCGACCAATAATCTGACTGCGTGGTCTACACCAGCGGGTATCCGATCTTCTCCGTCACCGTGGACGTCGTCTGCCTGACCGTCCGCGACGGCGAGCTGCAGGTCCTGCTCGTGGAGCGGGGCGGCGAGCCGTTCGAAGGCGAGCTCGCATTCCCGGGCGGCTTCGTCGGGGTCAACGAGGACCTCGAGGACGCAGCCCGTCGGGAGCTCCTCGAGGAGACGAACGTCGACGCGCCGCCGTTCCTCGAGCAGCTGAAGACGTACGGGCAACCCGACCGGGACCCGCGCGGTCGCACGGTCAGCGTCGCCTACCTGGCCGTGGCGCCGGACATGGGCGACGCCCGCGGCGGCTCCGACGCGGCAGCGGCGGACTGGTACGCCGTCGCGGACTTCCTGCGTCCCCGACGACCGCGCTCGCTGGCGTTCGACCACCACGAGATCCTCCGCGACGCGGTCCGTCGGACGCGCGGGCGGCTGGAGTACTCACCGCTCGCGACGACGTTCTGCCGGCCGGAGTTCACGATCGCCGATCTCCGTGGGGTGTACGAGGCGATCTGGGGCGTGCGGCTCGACCCGGCGAACTTCCATCGGAAGGTCACGAAGGCGGAGGGCTTCCTCGTGGAGACGGGGCGTACGTCTGAGGGCGGGCCAGGGCGGCCGGCACAGCTCTACCGACGGGGACGGGCTGAGCGGATCTACCCGCCTCTGAACCTCGAGCAGAGCGTCTGAGTCCGGGGCGACATGAGGCGCGACCAAGCGATTTCGAGGCGAAAGGAGCGGGCAGGGAGCGCTGCGTGAGCTCGTCGGACGCGTCCCGAAAGTGCGGAAAATGCGCACTCGCAAATTTTGAATGTTCATTACGGACTGTTCTGGGTATCTACACCTCGCGAACGCCTAGAAAGAGGTGCCATGTCCAGTTCAACGGCAGCGCAGGACAAGCCGATCCGGAGCCTGATCCCGGCCCGCATGCACGACATGCCGTGGTCGCGGTTCCATTGGATGGTCATTTTCGGGCTCGGCACCGCCTGGATCCTGGACGGTCTGGAAGTGCAGATCGTCGCGGCCGGTGGCTTCGAGAAGACGCTGGACATGAGCGCAGCCGATGTCGGCCTGGCCGGCACCGTCTACCTCTTGGGTGAGGTGGCCGGAGCGTTGTTGTTCGGTCGGCTCACCGACCACCTCGGTCGCAAGAAGATGTTCACCCTGACCTTGCTCGTCTACCTGGTGGGCGCGGCGCTCGCGGGGCTGGCCCCCAACATGTGGATCTTCCTGGTGTTCCGCTTCATCTCCGGGATGGGCATCGGCGGTGAGTACTCCGCGGTCAACTCCGCCATCGACGAGCTGATCCCCGGCAAGCACCGCGGCCGGGTGGACCTGGCCATCAACGGTACGTACTGGGCCGGTGCAGCCCTCGGCGCCGTCGCCAGCTCGATCCTCCTGGACACCGACCGCTTCGCGCAGGACATCGGCTGGCGGATCGCCTTCTTCATCGGGCCCGTGCTCGGTCTCGGGATCATCTACCTGCGTCGGCACATTCCCGAGAGCCCCCGCTGGATGGTCACTCACGGTCGCTCCGACGAGGCCGAGGAGATCGTGGGCTGGATCGAGGACCAGGTCAAGGACTCCGGACAGCAGCTCCCCGACCACGACGACTCCGAGGCTCGCTGGATCAAGGCCGGCTCCGGGCTCACGCCCAAGCAGCTGCTCCACGTCTTCTTCAAGCTCTACCCGACGCGGACGGTGCTCGGCCTGACGCTGATGATCACGCAGAGCTTCCTCTACAACGCCATCTTCTTCACCTATGCCTTGGTGCTG
The DNA here is from genome assembly GCF_014395785.1 of Nocardioides mesophilus. Taxonomy (GTDB): domain Bacteria; phylum Actinomycetota; class Actinomycetes; order Propionibacteriales; family Nocardioidaceae; genus Nocardioides_B; species Nocardioides_B mesophilus. The sequence goes on from NZ_CP060713.1 coordinate 3,722,535, forward strand.
AAGAACTTCTACGGTCTGAGCTCCGCAGAAGCAGCGCTGTTCTTCTTCCCCTTCGCGATCGGCAACCTCCTCGGCCCCCTGCTGCTCGGGCCCTTGTTCGACACCATCGGGCGACGCAAGATGATCGGCGGCTGTTACGCGATCAGCGGGCTCGTGCTGGCCATCTCGGCGTTCCTGTTCCAGGCCGACGCTCTGACCGCGATCACCCACACCGCCTTCTGGTGTGTCGCGTTCTTCTTCGCCTCCGCCGGGGCCTCCGCGGGCTACCTCACCGTCTCGGAGATCTTCCCGCAGGAGGTCCGCGGCCAGGCGATCTCGTACTTCTTCGCCATTGCCCAGGTCTTCGGCGCTGCCGGTCCCGTGCTCTACGGCGCGCTGATCGGGGACGGCACGGACCGCACCCCGATGCTCTGGGGCTACCTCCTGGCCACGGGCGTGATGCTGCTCGGAGCCGTCGTGGCGGCGGTCTGGGGCGTCGACGCGGAGGGCAAGTCGTTGGAGGAGATCGCCCCGCCGTTGACCGAGTACGACGAGGATGGCAACCAGAAGGTCCTCCTGCCGGTCTGAGCTCACGCAACGCACGAGAATCCGAGGACAGCATGACCAACGAAGAAAAGCCCTACACCGTCGTCGTGGGCGTGAGCGCGTCATCGAAGTCACCCGGTGCCCTCGCCTGGGCGCGCGCCCAGGCAGAGGCCAACGGCGGCCGGACGATCGCCGTGCGCGTCTACCAGGCGCCCCTGGTCCCGTCCGGGCCCACGGGCAGCTCGTCGTCGCGGATCCCCCAGGACATGGACCGCCTGCACGCGCAGCAGCACGCCCAGCTGGAGCATGACGTCGCCGAGGTGCTGGGTGACGATCACGGGGTGGAGGTTCGGGTCGTGCACGGCGGCAGGCGTCGTGGTCTTCTGAACGAGGCCCGTGAGGCGGACCTGTTGGTGATCGGCGCGCCGCGGAAGCCGTCGATGTCACCGCTGCTGGCCCATCGGATCGTGTACGCCGCCACCTGCCCCGTCGTCGTGATGCCGCCGTCTATCTCCGGTGAACCCGAGGCCGCGCTGTCGCGGTCTGCCCGCTCGTTCGGACGAGCCGCCCTGCGCTCGGCCGGCACCAGCGGCCGAGCCGGATTCCGGCCACCGGCCGCCCCTACCGACTGATCGGACGGACGGCGGCGTACGTCGTCGGAGTCTCAGCGCCCGACGGTGTAGGCATCGTGGTCCGACAAGGAGCCGGCAGCGTGGCGACGAGCGACGGCGACCCCCAGGTGCGCGGGCACCGCGATGTGGTCGATGCTGCGATGGCCGTCGATCTGGTGCGACAGCGCGGCGGTCGGGACGTCGAGGTCCAGCCGCCGAATCAGTTCTTGGAGGGTGGCTCGCCCTGCCGAGCTGCCGGCGTAGTCCCGACCTTCCAGTGACTGGTTGAAGTCACCGCCCCACACTGTGGCCGGCGTCAGGACGGCCGCAAGGTCCTCCAGGGCACGGCGCATCCGCTCGGCATGAGTGCCCTTGCCCCACGGTTTGTCGCCGCAGGTGTGCCACGGCAGCACGGAGGAGCAGTACGTCGTGCCGTCGACCACCGCCAGGGCGCTCGCGGCATGCGGGTCTTCCAGCGCCTCCAAAGGGGCGCGCGACCATACGGCCGCCCAGGCGCGCCCACCAGCCATGTCCGCCTTGGTGGCGTGCGACGCGTACCCGGAGAGCGAGGCGACCCGAGGAACCTCGGTCAGCAGCAAGACCTCACAGTCGAGCGCGAGCAGGAACGCGGCGTGCGCCGTGGACCAGCGGCCAGCCAGGTTCCAGGTGCCGACGCGCATGCAGCGCATCGTGCCCGATGCCGTGGTCGGAGAGCAGCGACTTGCCCGATTCTGCCTTCGACTCAGCCTGGGCTGCGGTCGTCCGGGCGAATGTCCTGGCCCGCTTGGACGATCGGCGCACCGTGTCGTGGACGCGAAAAGAGTGCGCTTTGAGCCGGAAATGGCGAAGATGTGGGCCTCTCGGGTATCTCGGCCCGGGACGACCTCTCGGGAGATGTCTTGTCAAGACTCACCACAGTCGCCATCGGGCTGACCAGCGCAGCACTCACCGCAACCGGCGCCTTCGCCGCGACCTCCACCGCGCCCACGCAGACTTCTCAGGTCGTGGCCGCCGAAGCGCCGGGTGACCCGGCGCTGACCTCCGCGATCGACGCGATCCTCGCCGATCCCCGCTTCAAGGGCTCCATGGTCTCCGTGGCGGTGCGCGACGCGGACACGGGGGAGTCGCTCTACGAGCACGAGGTCGACCAGCGGCTCAACCCGGCGTCGAACATGAAGCTGTTCACCTCGGCTGCCGCCATGGACGCGCTGGGACCGGACTACCGGTTCACCACCGACCTGCTCGCCGACGAGGGTCCGCGCGGCGGCAAGCTGAGGTCCGACCTCTACCTCCGCGGCAGCGGTGACCCCACGATGCTGGCCGACGACTACCGCGACCTCGCGAAACAGCTCAAGGCGGCCGGCGTCACCCGGGTCGACGGCGACCTCGTCGCGGACGACTCGTACTTCGACGACGTACCGCTGGGCACCGCGTGGTCCTGGGACGACGAGCCCTACTACTACAGCGCGGTCACCTCGGCGCTGACGGTCGCCCCGGACACCGACTACGACTCCGGCAACGTCATCGTCCGCACCTCGCCCGGCGCCACGGTCGGCAGCCGCCCGGTGGTGGCGCTGCAGCCGCAGACCGGCGTCGTCGACATCGTCAACCAGGCGACCACCGGCGCGGCCGGCTCGGGCAACCGGCTGTCGGTCGAGCGGCAGCACGCCTCCGACCGCGTGCTGATCACCGGCACCATCGGCGTGGACGCCTCCACCAACGAGGAGTGGGTGACCGTCCCGGACCCGACGGCGTACGCCGCCGACGTGCTGGCCCGCGCCCTCGCCGCGGAAGGCATCCGCGTCGACGGGACGGTGCGGGAGGGTGCGGTGTCGGAGTCCGCACGCGTGCTGGCCCGCCACGACTCGATGACCCTCGAGCAGCTGCTCACGCCGTTCCTGAAGCTGTCGAACAACATGCACGCCGAGGCCCTCGTCAAGACCATGGGCGCGGAGGCCACCGGCACCGGCAGCTGGGGCGCCGGCCTCGCGGTGGTCCGGGACTACGTCAAGCGCCTAGGCGTGGACACCTCCACCCTGCGGATCTCCGACGGCTCGGGCCTGTCCCGGTTCGACCTGCTCAGCGCCGACCACGTCGCCGACTTCCTCGTCGCGGTCCGGGCCGAGCCCTGGTACGACGCCTGGTACGCCGCCCTGCCGATCGCCGGCAACCCCGACCGGTTCACCGGAGGCACCCTCCGCAACCGGATGCGCAACACCGCGGCGGCGAACAACCTGCACGGCAAGACCGGGTCGATGACTTCGGTCACCGCGCTGTCGGGCTACGTCACCAACGCCGACGGGCGCGAGCTGGTCTTCTCGATGATCTCCAACAACTACCTGCTCTCCCCGCGCAGCGCGGAGGACGCCCTCGGCGTCACCCTCGCCTCGTGGAGCGAGGAGCAGGAGGAAGCGCCGACCGTCAGCAGCCGGAGCCTGCGGCGCAGCACCGACTACGGTCCCGCCGGGATCGAGTGTTCCTGGGCCAAGGCCTGCTGAGGTCACACCCTTCGACAGCCGGGGCCGGTGACGCAGCGAGCGTCGCCGGCCCCGGCTGCATCGGTGACCCCAGCGGCGGTCGGCGGGTGATCCGACGGTCTCTCACCTCAGGATGCGTACGGCGTCGCGTGGTGCTGGGCCGGGTAGGCCACGGTCTCCTCCGAGGGCATCAGGATCCACAGGATCGGGTAGACCAGGATCTGGCTGCCGGGCAGCACCATCAGCAGCAGCACGAACAGCAGCCGGGCGGCCCACGGGCCGATGCCGAAGCGGCGACCCAGTCCGGCGCACACACCGCCCAGCACGCGGCCGTCGCGGGGGCGGACGAGACCCTGACGGGCGAAGCTCTGGTGGACGTCGTTCATGGTGGAGACCCTTCCTCTGCTCGGGTGTCGAGGGCGTTTCCCTGACACCTCCACTGTGACCCGCTGCCGCGGGTTGCGACATCCGGCGTGGCCCTGAGTGCACCCCGGGATCTCCTGGTCGCCGGGTCAGGGTCGGGTGGTCGCGAATGCCGTCGCCCGAGGCGCTCCGCCGACGCGTCGTCGGGTCGAGCAGATTCTGCAGGTTCCTGCACTTCACAACCCTGAGGGGCCGCGACCGTAGCGCCGGGTCAGCCGCAGACCCTAGGAAGGAGGGCACGGGCGGCTGGCACCGGCCGCTCCGGTCCCCGAACCCGAGGAGCCGACATGGTCAGCATCGAACGTCGACCCACCACAGACACGCCGCCGTCGCATCGCCCCCGGCGCCGGTTCGCCGCCGCCGTGGCGGCTGCAGCGCTCCTGCCCGCCGGCCTCGCCGCGACCGCCGCCGCAGACCCGCAAACTGTCCCGAACGGGCCTTGGACCGGAGAGAACGGCTCCAGCCTGGCCGGGATCCACAGCTACGAGCAGCTGTGGAGCACGCTCGGGCAGATCGAGCAGCGCGCCCAGGGCTCGTTCGACCTCTCCGCCGCGCCGCTGCAGAGCAACACCGGCCGGGACATCCCGGTGGTCACCATCGGCGACGGGCCGACATCGGTGATGTACATCGCCAACCAGCACGGCAACGAGTTCGTGGTCTCCGAGGGGATGCTCGACCTCGTCCAAAGCATCAGCGGCAACTCCCAGGCAGCGCAGGAGATCCGCGACCAGCTCACCGTCACCATCGTGCCGCGCGTGAACGTCGACGGCTTCGATGCCGACGTCACCGATACCGACGGAGACACCACGCCTTGGCGGCAGAACTATGACCCCCGCTGCACCCAGGCACCGTGCGACCCGTTCTACGCGATCGGCCGCGGCTACGACATCAACCGCTACCACTCCTACAGTGACAACGCCTACGACCACCCCTACCTCGAGGGCGACGACAACCTGAACCCGGTGCCCGAAGCGATCGCGATGCGGCTGCTGTGGGACGAGCGCCAGCCGGAGCTCGTGATCGACTTCCACCACCAAGGCACGTACGTCGACGAGGACGGCAAGATGATCACCGGCTCCACGATGTGGCCGAACGCCGACGAGGAAGCCGCGAAGCTGGGGATCAGCGACGAGTTCGCCGACACCGTCGAGCGTTCGCAGCGGGCGGTCTCGGTGATGCTGACCGAGCTGGAGCAGTACGGCTACGCCAACATCACCCGCTACCCGAGCACGTCGACCCCCGGCATCGCGCGCAACGCCTACGGGTTGCTCGGGTCCGCTTCGGTGCTCTTCGAGCTGCGCGGCGGCATCGACGCCAAGTCCAACGGCTACATCGCCAAGACGGCCGCGAACGCGGGACAGGCAGTGCTCGAGGCCGTGGCCGACGGGTCGTGGGAGACCGCCAGCCTGGAGCCGGTGAAGAACATCCGCGAGCGCGGCGACTACGTCAGCGACCCGCACGAGTGACCCCACGGTAGATCGGCGACGCGCGCCGGGCCGGTACGTCGACGTACCAGCCCGGCGTTGCGTCCGGGTGGATGCAACGCGGTCAAGCATCCCGCGCCGCCTCCGCCGACGGCGTGACGTTGGGGTAAAGCAGGTCCGTTCGACGTCGAGGTAGGAGCACCGGGGACAGCGGTGACGCTGCTGAGGGGTGGGTGTCGGCGGACGGGCTGTCCGCGGTTCCTGGTCGCGGCGTGGCTTCGGGCCGGGTTTCGTCCACAGAGCGCAGCCCGCCTCGCTCGTTCACTGCTCGAAGACTCGTGCGGGGGAAGCGGTTGACCTTCTTCTAGCGTGGGTGCATGACCTCGTTGACCACTGCGCCGCCGCCTTCCGGGCCGCTGTCTGCTGGGCCGCCGCCGGGCGGGCCGCCGGTGGGTGGGCCGCCGGTGGGTGGGCAGGTGGTGGTGCGGTTCGTGTCGTCGTTGTCGGGGGCGTTGGATCGGTTGTCGGGTGCGCCGTTGTGGTCGATGACGCCGGAGGAGGAGCGGACTGCTCTGGTGGAGCTGCGGCGGCAGCGGGCGCGGTTGGAGGAGCTGGAGCTGCGGCTGCTGCTGCAGGCCGACCGCGATGAGGTGGGGGCGGAGTCGGGGGCGGTGAGCACGCCGGCGTGGCTGGCGCACGCGACGAAGACCACGGCGGCGGCCCGGCACCGGGACCTGCACCTGGCCAGGAAGCTCGACGAGCGGTTCCCGGTGGTGCGGGCGGCGTTCGCGGCGGGGTGGATCGATGCGGAGAAGGCCGGCATCGTCGCCGATGCGGTGGATGCGTTGACCGGTGAGTTCGACGAGCTGCCGCCGGGCACGGCGGCGCGGGCCGAGGCGCACCTGGTGGAGCAGGCGAAGTGCTTCGACGCGCCGCGGTTGCGGCAGCTGGGCAAGCGGTTGTTCGAGGTGGTCTGCCCCGAGGCTGCCGATGCGGCGGAGGGACGGAAGCTGGCGGCGGAGGAGGCGCGGGCGCGGGCTGCGGCGCGGTTCTCGGTGCGGGACAACGGCGACGGCACCAGCGAGGGCCGGTTCAAGCTGCCCACCCTGCACGCGGAGCTGTTGCGGAAGGCGTTGGAGGCGTTGACCAGCCCACGGCGGCTCGGGGCGGGCCGGCTGGACCCGGCGACCGGCCGGAAGCTGCCGCACGCCACGCTGCTCGGGCAGGGGCTGATCGAGCTGCTGGAGAACCACCTGTGTGATCTGCCGAGCGTGAACGGGTCGCCGTTCACGCTGGTGGTGACGATCGGCTACGACACGTTGGTCTCCGGGATCGGGGTCGGCACCCTGGATACCGGGCACCGGATCTCGGCCGGGGAGGCACGGCGGTTGGCGTGCAAGGCCGGGCTGATCCCGATGGTGCTGGGTGGGGACTCGGTGGTGCTGGACCTGGGTCGGGAGCAGCGGCTGTTCGACCGGTACCAGAAGATCGTCATCAACCACCGCTACCAGGGCTGCGCGGCGGAGAACTGTGACCGGCCACCGGCCTGGATGGAGTTCCACCACCAGGACCCCTGGCACCAGGGCGGCGCCACCGACGCCACGAAAGGCATCTCGTTCTGCGCCCCGCACCACCACATGGCCGACCACCCCCAGACCTACGACCAAACCCGACTCCCCGACGGCAAGGTCCGCTTCACCAGGAGGACATAGGCCGTCCCGAGAGATCCCCGATCCCTCCCTGCTCGCCGGCCAGGCCGGCTCGCCTACAACGCGTCGAGCGCGCGCGCCACCGGCACCACCGAAGTGGCGGCCCAGGCCTGCGGGCGACAGGACGCGGGGTAGGGGACCGGCGGCCAGACCTCGTCGGCCGGCTGACCGCCGAACAGCTCGGGCAGCCGGTAGTCGAAGCCCTCGGCCGCGGACAGCAGCCCCGACGCGACCGTCGCCGCCTCGGCGGTGAACCCGTCGCGCAGCATCCCCTCGATCACCACCGCGGTGTCGTGGGACCACACCGAGCCGGCGTGGTAGCGCAGCGGCCAGTAGGCGCCGTTGGTGGTCGACAACGTGCGGATGCCGTAGCCGGAGAACATCGTCGGGTCGAGCAACCGGTCTACGACGACCCGCTGCTCGTCGGCGTCGAGGAGGCCGGTGCCGAGCAGGTGCCCGATGTTCGAGCTCACCCCGTCGACCGGCCGCTTCTTGGCATCGAGTGCCAACGCGGGGTAGCGGCCCTGCGCGTCGGACACCCAGAACGTCTCGCGGAACCGCTCCTTCATCGCCGCCGCCCAGGCGCGCCACGACTCCCCACCGGAGCGGCCGAAGGCGTCGAGCAGCGCGGCCCCGTCCAGTGCCGCCTCGTAGGCGTAGGCCTGCACCTCGCACAGCGCGATCGGACCCTCGGCGATCGTGCCGTCATGCCAGCGGATCGAGTCACCGGAGTCCTTCCAGCCCTGGTTGGCCAGGCCGTGCCCGGTGGTGTCGAGGTACTCCAGGAACCCGTCCCCGTCGGAGTCGCCGTAGTCGCCCAGCCAGCGCAGCGCCGCCTCCAGGTTGTCCAGCAGCGCCTCGACCTCGCCGGCCGGCATGCCGGCGCGCCAGGTGTCGTGCAACAGCGTGATCCACAGCGGCGTCGCGTCGATGGTGCCGTAGTAGACCGGCGGCAGGTGGAAGCGTTCGCCCTCGTGCGAGACGTCGGTACGTCGTACCTCGTGGAGGATCTTGCCGGGCTGCTCGGCCGTCTCCTCATCGACCTTGGTGCCCTGACGTGCCGCGAGCGCGCGCAGCGTGCCCTCGGCGAGCGACCGGTCGACCGGCAGCAGCATCCGCGCCGCGATCAACGAGTCCCGACCGAACATCGTGTAGAACCAGGGCGCGCCGGCGGCCAGGAACACGTCGTCCGGCAGCGACCGGTCCGCGATCCGGAGGCTGTTCAGGTCCGAGAACGCCCGGTCGGCCAGCCGCTGCAGCCGCTGGTCGGTCGTGTCGAGCCGCGGCGTGGGCACCGGCGGAGCAGGGACCCCCAGGACCGGAGCGGCGACGTCGGACGCGCGGAGCGTCCAGCCGACGACCTGCTCGGAGCCGGGGGAGAGGCGCACCTCCCAGCCGAGCGCCAGCGTGCCACTGCGCGCGTCCACCGAGCCGCCGGTCACGGTCACCTCCGCGGTGGTGTCCGCGTCCCGCCACGACCAGCGGGGTGCGTCGACGGCGGGGGCCACCGCGGCGGTGTAGCCGGACTTGATCGCCTCCATCCCCACCGAGTCGAGCCCCAGCACCAGCTCGAGGGAGACCGAGATGTCCTCGTGCAGCGCCGACGCGACCCGCAGCTCCTCGGTGACCGTGTCGACGTCCGCGCGGCGGGTCCGCTCGATCACCAGCAGCGGGTCCGGCACCTCGGTGGGCGCGGTGACGACGTACACGAACTTCACCTCGGTGGCAGAGCGCACCTGGGTCGAGACGTGCCGCAGCTCGTGCTGGGCCACCCCGAGCCGCGCGGACGCGACGACCCGCTCGTCGCCGCAGTAGATGCCCTCGGCGCCTCCGCCGATCGCGCCGTCGGTCTGCGACCACGCTTGGACGGGGGCGCGGAAGACGCCGGTCAGGTGGGCGAGGTAGGGCTGCGTGGCGGTCATGGGGGCGCCTCCTGGATGGGGGACGGAACGGTGCGTCAGGTCGGCAGTCCGGTCGCCGTCGAGCCCTCGGGCGAGGGCTCCGGGCCGTCATGTTGCGGCAACGGCTCTTGACACCGCGTGTCCGGGGTCACAGGATGACGCTACAGCGTTGAACGTTCAAAATCCTTTTTCACCGATGTGAGCCAGATGACCGGCTCATAAATTCCGGGTGAAGTTTTGAACGTTCAACATCGACCGGGCACCAGATCACGAGCAGAGTCGGAAGGAGCAGACGATGGCCGAACGACCGACCCTCGTCTCGCTCGCCCGCGACCTCGGGGTCTCACGCCAGACGATCTCCAACGCCCTCAACGCCCCGCAGCGGGTCAACGCCGTCACCCTCGAGCGGGTCCTCAAGGGAATCGAGGAGTCCGGCTACCGCCCGCACGTGGCCGGCCGGCAGCTGCGGACCCGCAGCTCGCACAACCTCGCGATGCGGCTCTACCCGTCGACCGACGGCATCAACGGCTCGGTGCTCGACCGGTTCCTGCACGCGCTCACCGAGGCCGCCCAGCGACGCAGCTACCGCCTGACGCTCTTCACCGCGGCCGACGACGCCGGCGAGATCGACGCGATCGACGACCTGCTCGGCACCGCCGACATCGACGGGTTCGTGCTCACCAGCACCCACCACGACGACGCCCGGACCGCCTGGCTGCTCGAGCACGACGTTCCCTTTGTCGCCTTCGGCAGGCCGTGGAGCAGCGCCCCCCACGAGGCGGCGCACTCGTGGGTCGACGTCGACGGCGGCGCCGGTACGGCGGAGGCCGCCGCGCTCCTGCTGGCAAAGGGCCATCGCCACGTCGGGTTCCTCGGCTGGCCGGGCGGCTCTGGAGTCGGCGACGACCGACGTGACGGGTGGCGCCGCACCCTCGCCGCCGCCGGCCTCGACGACGTGGCGGCCCGGCTCCACGCCGAGGTCGAGGACAGCGTCCCGCAGGGCGCCCGCGGCGCGCGGGAGCTGTTCGAGCGCGGCGCGACCGCGCTGGTCTGTGCGAGCGACTCGCTGGCTCTCGGCGCGGTCACCGCCTGGCGCGAGCTCGAGCCCCATGCCGTCGCCGGGCCGCCCGTCATCGGCTTCGACGACACCCCGGTGGTCTCCGCGCTCGGGCTCTCCAGCGTCCGCCAGCCGATCGAGCAGGTCGCCCAGCACGTGGTCGACCTGCTGCTGCGACAGCTGCCGAACCGGCCCGACCCGGACCGCACCGCGCGTCACGAGCTGATCCCCGCATCGCTGGTCGAGCGCGAACCCGATCCGCACCTGTTCGAGCCCACGGACTGACCCGCCCCCGCCGCCGGTCGCGGCCCTCACCCCAGACACCCCACCTCCCCCCACGAAGAAGGAGCCAGCACATGAAGCCCCCCACCTCCGCCGTCCACCGACCGAGAGTCCGCCGCCTGGCCGCCGCCGCGGTCGGAACCTCCGCCGCGATGCTGCTCGCCGCCTGCGGCGGCTCCGGCTTCCAGGACAGCTCCGGCGCCGAGCAGAAGAGCGACGGTCCGATCACGGTCCTCATCGGCTCCTCCGGTGACGCCGAGACCAAGGCCGTCACCGAAGCGGTGAAGAAGTGGTCCGACGAGTCCGGCACCAAGGCCGAGGTCCGCGCGGCCTCCGACCTCAACCAGGAGCTCGCGCAGGGCTTCGCCGGCGGGGAGCCGCCGGACGTCTTCTACCTGTCGACCGACCAGCTCGCCTCGTACGCCTCGAACGGCTCGCTGGAGCCCTACGCGAGTGACCTGGAGAACGCCGACGCGTTCTTCCCGTCGCTCAAGGACGCCTTCACCTACGACGACCAGTTCTGGTGCGCGCCGAAGGACTTCTCCACGCTGGCGCTGGTGATCAACACCAAGATGTGGAAGCAGGCGGGCCTCAGCGAGGCCGACATCCCCACCACCTGGGACGAGCTCTCCGCCGTGGCGCAGAAGCTCACCAAGGGCAAGCAGAAGGGGCTGGTCTTCAGCCCGGAGTACCAGCGCGTCGGCGTCTTCTTCGAGCAGAACGGCGGTGGCCTGGTCAACGACGAGGGCACCGAGGCGACGGTGAACAGCCCGGAGAACGTCGAGGCTCTCACCCACGTCAAGAAGATGCTCGCCGACGGCTACGCCGCCTACACCACCGACGTCGGCGCCGGCTGGGGTGGCGAGGCGTTCGGCAAGGGTCTCGCTGCGATGACGATCGAGGGCAACTGGATCGCCGGAGCCATGGAGAACGACTACCCCGACGTCGACTACCAGGTGGTGAAGCTGCCCGCCGGCCCCGCGAGTGAGGGCACCCTGCAGTTCACCAACTGCTGGGGGATCGCCTCGGGCAGCGACAACATCAAGGGCTCGGTCGCCCTCGTCGAGCAGCTCACGTCCGCGGACCAGCAGATGGCCTTCGCCGACGCCTTCGGTGTGATGCCGTCGGTCGTGGAGGTCGCCGACGAGTGGAAGAGCGCCAACCCGGAGATGGCGGCGTTCATCGAGAGCGCCGACTTCGCCGGCAACCTGCCCACGCAGGAGGGAGCCGCCGACGTGATCGGCGAGCTCAACGCCCAGCTGGCGACCCTGAAGAACACCGAGCCGCAGCAGATCCTGGACGGTGTCCAGAAGAACATGGAAGCCGTCGTCTCGCCGTAGTCGGTCCCCCGAACGGTGGTCCCCGTCCGCCTCCTCCATCGGCAGGCGGGGACCACCCACCACCCCCAGGAGGGGTTCAGATGACAACGCGAGGTAGCCGCCCGGCTCGTGCCGGGCTGGGGAACAAGGCCCGCCAGGAGTTCGCCGGCTGGATCTTCATCTCCCCGGTGGTCCTGCTGCTCGGACTCTTCCTGCTGGTCCCCGTGCTGATGGCGGCATGGGTGAGCGTGTCGGACTGGTCCGGCCAGGGAAGCCCGCTGTCGTCGGACGTGTCGTTCGTCGGCGCCGAGAACTACACGCGCATCCTCTTCGGCGGCGGCCTGGACACCCAGGACTTCGGTACGTCGCTCCGCAACAACCTCTACTACGTGGTGCTCGTCGTGCCGCTGCAGACCGCGCTGGCCCTCGGGCTCGCCGTGCTGGTCAGCAAGCGGCTCCTCAAGGCCCGCGGCTTCTTCCGCACCGCGTTCTACTTCCCGTCGGTGACCAGCTCGGTCGCGATCACCGCGCTGTGGCTGTTCCTCTTCAACGCCTCCGGCGTGGTCAACAAGATCCTGTCCTGGGTGAGCATCGACGGACCCAACTGGTTCTCCGACCCCCGCGGCGTGCTCCACCTGCTCCTCGGCGTCGTCGGCATCGACACCGCGCCCCCGGCGCTGGCGAACGGAGAGTTCCTCGGCATCTCATGGTGGGAGTGGCTGGCCGGGCCTTCGGTCGCGATGAGCGCCTTCGTGCTCATGGCCATCTTCACGACGTCGGGCACGTTCATGCTGCTCTTCATCGCGGCCCTGCAGAACATCGGCCCCGAGATGGAGGAGGCCGCGACCATCGACCGGGCGAATGCCTGGCAGCGGTTCCGCTACATCACCCTGCCGATGCTCAAGCCGACGATGTTCACGGTGATCACGCTCGGTCTGATCGGCACCTGGCAGGTCTTCGACCAGATCTACACCGGCACCCAGGGCGGTCCGGCGAAGACGACGCTGACGCCGGCCTACCTGTCCTTCAACGCCGCGTTCAACCAGAACGACTGGGGCGAGGGTGCGGCCATCGCCTTCATCCTCTTCGCGATCATCGTCTTCTTCACGCTGGTGCAGCGGTGGATCCTGCGGGACCGGGACAAGGTGACCAGCACGCGTGACCCGAGAGCAACGGCAGCAGCGGTGGAGGCGGAGCGATGAGCACCACGACAGAGGCGACCCCCCAGGAGACCGTGGTCGGGGGCCAGGCTCCGACGCAGCGGCGGCGGCGGCGACCGCTCGGATCATCCGGCTGGTCGACGTACCTCGTGCTGGCCCTGCTGGCGCTGATCTACATCATGCCGTTCCTGATCCAGGTCGCGACCTCGTTCAAGACCGAGCCGGAGGCAGCGGTCAACCCGATCGGGCTGATCCCCCACAACTGGACCACGGCTGCCTACGAACGGCTGTTCAAGCACTCCGACTACGCGCTGTGGACGATGAACTCGGCCATCGTGACCGTGTTCGTGACGCTCGGCCGGGTGTTCTTCGACTCGCTCGCCGGCTACGCGCTGGCGCGGATCCAGTTCCGGGGACGCAGCATGGTCTTCGTGCTGCTCATCGCGGTGATGGCGGTGCCGGGCGTCGTCCTGCTGATCCCGAAGTTCCTGGTGATCAGCCAGCTCGGCATCTACGACTCGTACGTCGGGATGATCGTGCCCCTGCTGGCGGACGCGGCCGGGGTCTTCATCATGAAGAACTTCTTCGAGAGCATCCCGCCCAGCATCGAGGAGCAGGCGCGCATCGACGGTGCGGGCACCTTCCGCACTTTCTGGTCGATCGTGCTGCCGATGGCCGCGCCGGCCGTCATGACGATCACGATCCTGTCCTTCCAGGGGTCGTGGAACGAGCTGAACCACTTCATCGTCTCGACCCAGAGCCCGAGGTTGACCGTGCTCACCAAGGGGGTCGCGCAGCTGGTGTCGGGTCAGCTCAGCCAGGGCACGCAGTACCCGCTCAAGCTCGGGGCCGCCGCGCTGATGACGATCCCCGTGGCGGTGGTGTTCTTCGTCTTCCAGCGCCGGATCATGAACGCCAGCGCGGGTGCGGTGAAGGAGTAGCAGCGACGGCGGCGACCGAGCGAGCGACCGAGGCGCCGGCCGCCGGTCGTCGGTCGCCGGCTGCCGGCGATGCTCGGCGGGTGCAGCCGAACTCCTGATCGGCTGCCCCCCGCCTGCGAAGATGCCCCCATGAGCGTCGCTCCTCTCCGCCTCGTGCCCGAGGACCCGCGCTTCACCACCGGGTCCGAACGCCAGGTGTGGACCCGGCTGCGCAACTCGCTGCCCTCAGGCGCCGTCCTGCTCGCCAACTTCCGGATCACCGACGAGGCGAAGGACCACGAGTGCGACCTCGTGGTCCTCATGCCCGAGGTCGGCGTCGTGGTGATCGAGGTCAAGGGCGGCAGCGTGTGGTGCGACGAGGAGGGGTGGCACCAGACGCTGACCTCCGGCCACGTACGACGCATCGACCCGGTCAGCCAGGCGCGGGACAGCAAGTACGCCCTCCGCACGTACGTCGAGGCCGACCCGCGCTGGAAGCACAGCAGCCGCAGCCGGGTCGTGTGGGCCCACGCCCTGGTGGCTCCGTTCTCGGACTTCGCCGACGACTTCGAGACCCCCGACTGCCCCCGCTGGACGGTGCACGGGCGTGGCGACCTCGAGGACCTCGCCGGCCGGCTGTGGGACACGGCCCGGATGCAGGTCACCAACAACCGCGCGCCGACGTACGACGACGTACAGCTGATCGCGGAGATCCTTGCCGGCCGCAGCTTCGGGGCCCGCGACGTGAACGCCGAGGCGGAGGACCGTGCGGTCCAGGCGGACCGGCTGACCGAGGAGCAGGCCCTGATCCTCGGCGTCACCCGGCTGCTGCACCGGGTGGAGGTCCGCGGCGGGGCCGGCTCCGGCAAGACCGTCCTCGCGCTCGCCCAGGCCCGCGAGCTCAGCCGGGGGCGAGGGGAGCGCAAGCCGCAGCGGGTCGCGCTGCTCTGCTACTCGATCGGTCTCGCGGAGTACTTCAAGCGCGTCGTGGACAACTGGCCACGCAAGCACCGGCCGGCGTTCGTCGGCACCTTCGCCGAGCTCGGTCGGTCCTGGGGCGCCCCTGACGGGGACCGCACCGACAGCGACTTCTGGGAGGTCGAGCTGCCCGCGACGATGGCCGAGCTCGCCGATCACCTCGAGGCGAAGGACCGCTTCGACTCCATCGTGGTCGACGAGGCCCAGGACTTCGCGGTCTCCTGGTGGTCGCCCCTGCTCGGAGCGCTCTACGACGACGAGGAGGGCGGGCTCTACATCTACTCCGACGAGAACCAGCGCATCTTCGCCCGCTTCGGTCGCCCCCCGGTGCCCTTGGTTCCCCTCGTCCTCGACCACAACCTGCGCAACACCAAGCAGATCCACGCCGCGTTCGGGCCGCTGGCGCCGAGCCGGATGTACGCCCGCGGCTCCGACGGCCCCGCCGTCCGCTTCGTGGCCGCCTCTGCCGACGCGGCCCTCGGGGTCGCCGACGACGAGGTCGAGCGGCTCCTCGACGACGGCTGGCGACCAGAGAACGTCATGCTGCTCACCACCGGTCACCGGCACCCGGTGCAGATCGAGAGGACCGGACCCGACGACGACCAGAAGGCGTACTGGCGCACCTACTGGGCGAACGACGACGTCTTCTACGGCCACGTGCTCGGCTGCAAGGGCCTGGAGCGGCGCGCCGTCGTCCTGTGCGTCAACAAGTCCACGCCGATGGAGCGCGGACGGGAGCGGCTGTACGTCGGGATGTCCCGCGCCACGGACGTGCTCGTCGTCGTCGGCGACCCGGACATGATCCGGGAGATGGGCGGCGACGCGGTCGCCAAGCAGCTCGGGATCTGAACGCGTCCGGCCGACCTGGGGAGCCGGTGCTGTCTGCGGGCGGAACTTGTCGGTGGTCACCCCTAGGGTCGGTATCGCTGGAGCGGCGGGGGCCGGACTCGAGGAGACCCCCATGCCCAGCAAAGCAACGAGAGCACGGATGCTCGCCGACGTGCGTCGAAGGATCGACGAGCACGGGTGGACGGTCCAGGCGGTCGGGGCCCAGTGCTCTGTCCCGGGCTGCTGCTCGTCCTACCTCAGCCCCGCGAGCGACGATGCGGACTTCGGCTACACCATCGGCCTCTCGCGCTACCGCGGCCATCCGGAGTTGATCGTCACCGGCATTCCACAACTGGAGACCACCCATCCGCTCAACCTGATGGGGGAGCGGGTGCGCGACGGCGAGCGCTTCGCCGGCGGTGACCTCGTCGATGACCTCTGCCCGTGCACGTCGCTCGTCGCCCTCATCGAGGTGGATCCACGTAAGAGCGTGGAGTACCTGCTGGTCGCGAACCAGGTGTACCGCAACCCCGGCGGACCTCCGGTGCGGGCCCTCCAGATGGTGTGGCCCGACCAGCGAGGCCGGTTCCCCTGGGACTGGGGCTACTCCCTGCCGGCATCGGCCCAGCCGTTGCTCGGCCCGGTCCCGGAGGTGTGAACCGTGGATCCGTTGAGCTGGACCCTGCCGTCCGACCGGCTGCCGGGTCACGCACCGAGCAGGGTCTGCGCCAGCGAGAGGCCTGCTGTCGGCGGCGTCCGACCGCCCGAAAGCCGCGTCCCAGGGGATCGACCTCCTGGTGCGGTCGGGGGTTGTGTGGGCAGCGTGACTTCGGGCCGGTTTCCGTCCACAGCGGCGTGGTGTCGCCCGCTGTCCACCGCTCGAAAGTCTGTTCTGCGCTGGGCTCCCTACGTTTCTAGCGTGGCTGCATGACCTCGTTGACCATCGCGCCGCCGCCTTCCGGGCCGCTGTCTGCTGGGCCGCCGCCGGGCGGGCCGCCGGTGGGTGGGCATGTGGTGGTGCGGTTCGTGTCGTCGTTGTCGGGGGCGTTGGATCGGTTGTCGGGTGCGCCGTTGTGGTCGATGACGCCGGAGGAGGAGCGGACTGCTCTGGTGGAGCTGCGGCGGCAGCGGGCGCGGTTGGAGGAGCTGGAGCTGCGGCTGCTGCTGCAGGCCGACCGTGATGAGGTGGGGGCGGAGTCGGGGGCGGTGAGCACGCCGGCGTGGCTGGCGCACGCGACGAAGACCACGGCGGCCGCCCGGCACCGGGACCTGCACCTGGCCAGGAAGCTCGATGAGCGGTTCCCGGTGGTGCGGGCGGCGTTCGCGGCGGGGTGGATCGATGCGGAGAAGGCCGGCATCGTCGCCGATGCGGTGGATGGGTTGACCGATGAGTTCGACGAGCTGCCGCCGGGCACGGCGGCGCGGGCCGAGGCGCATCTGGTGGAGCAGGCGAAGGTCTTCGACGCGCCGCGGTTGCGGCAGCTGGGCAAGCGGTTGTTCGAGGTGGTCTGCCCCGAGGCGGCCGATGCCGCGGAGGGTCGGAAGCTGGCGGCGGAGGAGGCCCGGGCGAGGGCGGCGGCGCGGTTCTCGGTGCGGGACAACGGCGACGGCACCAGCGAGGGCCGGTTCAAGCTGCCCACCCTGCACGCGGAGCTGTTGCGGAAGGCGTTGGAGGCGCTGACCAGCCCCCGGCGGCTCGGGGAGGGCCGGCTGGACCCGGCGACCGGCCGGAAGCTTCCGCACGCCACGCTGCTGGGGCAGGGGCTGATCGAGCTGCTGGAGAACCACCTGTGTGATCTGCCGAGCGTGAACGGGTCGCCGTTCACGTTGGTGGTGACGATCGGCTATGACGCGTTGGTTGCCGGGATCGGGGTGGGGACCCTGGACACCGGGCACCGGATCTCGGCCGGGGAGGCGCGGCGGTTGGCGTGCAAGGCCGGGTTGATCCCGATGGTGCTGGGTGGGGACTCGGTGGTGTTGGACCTGGGTCGGGAGCAGCGGCTCTTCGACCGGTACCAGAAGATCGTCATCAACCACCGCTACCAGGGCTGCGCGGCGGAGAACTGTGACCGGCCACCGGCCTGGATGGAGTTCCACCACGAAGACCCCTGGCACCAGGGCGGCGGCACCGACGCCACGAAAGGCATCTCGTTCTGCGCCCCGCACCACCACATGGCCGACCACCCCCAAACCTACGACCAGACCCGACTCCCCGACGGCAAGGTCCGCTTCACCAGGAGGACGTGACAGGCAGTCCGAACCCGGTCCAAAAAGCAGGTGACGGTCGAGCGCGGTCGTTGTACCGTTTGGTACATGAGCAGACTCTTCGAGACCAGCAGGCGGATCGAGGCGCCGACGGCACCGGTGTGGGAGGTGCTGTTCGACGTCGCCCGGTGGCCGGATTGGACGCCGACGATCGACAGCGTGCAGCGACTCGACGACGGTCCCTTCGGCGTCGGCTCGCGGGCGAAGGTGCGCCAGCCGAAGCTCCCGCAGGCCGAGTGGGAGGTGACCGAGGTGGTCGCCGGCAGGAGCTTCACGTGGGAGGCCCGCGGACCGGGGATGAAGACGATCGCCCGGCACGAGGTGGTCCCCGACAGCGGTGACGAGGGCGACGGCGGGGACGGCGGGGGTTCCGGTTCCCGGGTGACGCTGAGCATCGAGCAGACCGGCCCGATGGGTGCCGTGGCGGCGCTGGTGTGGCGCCGGCTCACCCAGCGCTACATCGAGCTCGAGGCGGAGAGCCTGGACGCGCGGGTCACCGGCACGTCGTCCACGTGAGCGCGGGCGCCGGCGTACCCACCGCCACGTCCTCGCGCGACCGCCTTCTCGACGCCGCGATCGAGCACTTCGGTCGCCACGGCGTGGGGGACACCAGCCTGCGCGGGATCGCCGCCGCGGTCGGCACCAGCCACCGGATGCTGGTCTACCACTTCGGCTCGCGCGAGGGCCTGCTGACGGAGGTGACGCGCGCCGTCGAGGCGCGGCAGCGCGAGGTGATGACGGCGACCTACGACGCGGACCTGCCGCCGCTCGAGGCGGCCGCGAAGTACTGGGCCGAGACCGTCGAGGCGACACTGCGCTACGGACCGCTCTTCTTCGAGCTCGCCGCACACGCCATGCAGGGCAAGGAGCACGCCGCGATCCTGCGCGAGGAGCTGATCGCCTCGTGGCTGCCGCAGGTCACCGAGCTGTGCCGTGCGCTGGGCATCCCGGAGGACCAGGTGGAGACGCACGCGCGGCTGGCCCTCGGGGCGGCGCGCGGGCTGCTGCTCGACCTCCTCGTGAGCGGCGAACGTGCCGAGGTGGCCCAGGCGGCCGACCTGCTCAACCGACTGCTGCTGATGTCCGCGCGGGCCGGCGGGGCGGGCTGAGTCCCGGGTGCCCCGGCGACGACGCGCTCAGCGCTGCGGGTGGATGACCTCTTCGCCGATGGTCGGCGAACCGGCGGGGTGCTCGACGAGCGCCAGGATCCGGTTCGCCATGAAGCGGGCGGTCCGGACCGGCGTGCCGCCGCGCGTCACCTCGGTGACCTCGACGACGCCGCGACCGGTGGTGATCTCGACGCGTCGGCCGGCGCGGGTCGCCACCACGTCGTACGTGCGGATCTCGCCGCCCGCATCGATCACGATCTCCACCCGGTCCCCGCGCACGGACCCACGGTAACCGCGCGCCCGGGCCGGGCGACGGCGTTCCGGTGAGCTACTCCAGCGAGCTGGGGTCCGCCGGTACGTCGACGGCGTGGGCGCGCAGCACCTCCAGCGGCACGATCTCCAGCGCCCGCTCGTTCGTGGCGGCCAGCACCACCGGCGCGGCGACACCGGCCTCGTGGGCCTGCGCCCACCGGGCCGCGACCACGCACCAGCGGTCACCGGGCTGCAGCCCCGTGAACCCGTACTCCGGCCGCGGCGTGGACAGGTCGTTGCCGACCGAGCGCTGGTGCTCGAGGAACTCCACGGTCATCACCGCGCAGATCGCGTGCAGGCCGACGTCCTCGGGGCCGCAGGTGCAGACGCCGTCCCGGTAGAAGCCGGTCACCGGGTCGGTGCCGCAGGACTCGAGGTCGCCGCCGAGTACGTTGCGTTCGCTCACCCGGTCAGGGTGTCGTCTTCCAGCTGGTCAGGCAAGCCGGGCGGCGCCGTACGACGGGCCGCTGGGTCACCAGCCGCCACCGGCGTCAGCCGGCCGTCACCGGCCGCCAACCAGCCGCCAACCGGGCGTCAACCGGGGCCGGGCACCCGCCGCCGCGGGGTGGTCGACTGCAGCGACACCAACCGGATGAACAGCCACACCATGCCCACCTGCCAGCCGACGGCCAGCACCACGAGCAGCGGCCACCAGTCCGAGGCGAACGCGTCCGTGGCGCTGCGCGGGAGCAGGGCCAGCGAGTAGGCCAGCGCCAGGAAGAACACCCCGAGCCAGGCGGCGGTCGCCCGGTACCCCCGGCTCCAGTCGCGGGGCGGCTCGATGCCGAGGTCGCGGAGGTCGTCCGGGGGTGGTCGCGCAGCATCCGCCGCGCCGAGCTGTAGACGAGCGTGTCCGGGTACTTCGAGGCCAGCATCCGCCGGGCCCGGGACGCCGCCACCGGCGTCCAGCGGAGCCCCGCCGGCAGCGCCACCGCCTCGATCCGGGCCGCCGCCGCGCGGAAGCCGCGGTCAGCGAGGATGCACCGGCCCTGCACCGTGACCACCGCGCTGACCGGGCCGATTGCGACCGTGGCGCTGCCGGGGGTGTACCAGCCGTACAGCCCGCAGCGGCAGTCCGCCGCCGGAGCCTCGTGGCTGCCACCGGTGGCGCAGCGCGCCCGCTGCAGCTGGCCGCTCCACGGTCCGAGCTCGTCGTGCACCAGCGGGTACAACCCGTCCGAACGCAGGTAGAACTGCCGGAAGCCGCGCAGCTCGCCGGGCACCAGCGGCGGCCCCTCCCCAGTCGGCCGGCCCTCGGTCATGTCCGTTCCGGAACAGGAGCAGCCGGGGCCGGCTCCCGCTCAGGCGTCGGCTCGGGGACCCGGAGAGGCTCCCGCGGGAGCGGCTCGAACTCCACCTCACGCCGCTCGATGCCGATGTTCCCCATGTCGCACCTCCTGCTCGCGATGCGGCGGCACCCGTGCGGACTGCGCTCGTCGAGCGGATGCCGTCTCCCTTCCCGCCATCGTCCGACTGCCACCGGCAGTTGTCGATACCCCAACCGGGCAAGGGACAAGAGGACCTCCGTCCCTGGCGGGAGAGGGCCAACAGCGGTCCTGCACGGATCCGGATCGAACGGGTGATCGCGCGCGCGGAGACGTCACGGCGCACCGAGGTAGCGCCGCCCCTTGGTGCGGTCAGCGGCGGCCGGCGGGGGTGTCGGCCGGTGCCTGCTCCGGCGCCGGCGTCCCGAGCCGGTGACTCGGGCCGGCGCGGTCGAGCGCGCTGGGCCACCAGATCCTGCTGCCGAGGTCGAGGTTGAGCGCGGTGACGAGCACTGACCGGACGACCATCGTGTCGAGCATGACGCCGAGCGCGACCGCCGTACCCAGCTCGGCGAGGAAGACCAGCGGCAGGGTGGCGAGCACCGCGAACGTGGAGGCGAGCACCAGGCCGGCGGAGGTGATCACCCCGCCGGTCGCGGACAGCGCCACCAGGGACCCCTCGCGGGTGCCGCGGGTGTGCGTCTCCTCGCGCACCCGGGTCATCAGGAAGATGTTGTAGTCGATGCCCAGGGCGACCAGGAAGACGAACACGAACAGCGGGAACGACGCGTCCGCGTGGTCGAAGCCCTGTCCCTGCGGGAACACGCGCGTGAACACCGTCCGGAACAGCACCGTGGACAGCCCGAGCGCGGCGCCGAAGGACAGGATCACGGTGCCGATCAGCAGCACCGGGGAGACCAGCGCGCGCAGCAGGACCATCAGGATCAGCATGACCACCACCAGCACCACCGGGATGATCACCAGGTTGTCTCGGCTGGAGGCGTGCTCGATGTCGAGGAAGATCGCCGAGCTGCCGCCGACCAGGGCGTCGGCGCCGTCGACCCGGTGCACCGCGTCCCGGACCGCTGCGACCTGGTCGAAGGCCTGCTGGGAGGCGACGTCGCCGGGCACGGTCGCCTTCACCAAGGCGACTCCGCCGACCGGTGGCACCGAGGTGTCGGGCCTGCCGATGCCCGGCACCGACCTCATCGCGTCCGCGACCTGCTGCTGGGAGCCGGCGTTGGAGACCACCATGATCGGGTTGGAGCTGTCGACCAGGCCGTGCTCCAGGAGGACCTGCTGGCCGGTGACGGAGTCGAACTTCTTGGTGTACTGATCCTCGGTGGACAGGCCGTTGGCATCGAGCAGCAGCAGCCCCAGACCGGCGACGGCGAGCGCGGCGGCGGTCCCGACCCACACCGCGCGCGGGCGGACCGCGATCCTCCTACCGACCCGGGCCCACACCCCGGCGGCGGTCGGCTCCGGGGAGCCGAAGGTGGGTCGCTTGGGCCAGAACAGCCAGCGGCCGAAGATGACCAGCAGCGCGGGCAGCAGCGTGACCATCACCAGCAGCGTGATGGTCACCCCGATCGCGTTGACCGGGCCGAGCCCGGCGGTGGAGTTCATCTCCGCCAGCATCAGGCAGAGCATCCCGGCCACCACCGTGCCGGCGCTGGCGAAGATCGCCGGGGCCGCGCGGTGCAGCGCGAAGGCCATCGCCTCGTGGCGGTCCTCGTGGCGGCGCAGCTCCTCCCGGTAGCGCGCCACCAGCAGCAGCGCGTAGTCGGTGCCGGCGCCGATCACCAGCACGGTGAGGATGCCCTGGCTCTGCCCGTTGACGGTGAGGTCGGCGTACTTGGCGAGGAAGTAGATCACCGCCTCGCTGGTGAACAGCGCGAACACCGCCGAGACGATCGGCAGCACCCAGAGCACCGGGCTCCGGTAGGTGAGCAGCAGGATCACGATCACCACGCTGAGGCTGGCCAGCAGCAGGGTGCCGTCGATCCCGGCGAACGCCTCGGCGGAGTCGGCCGCCTGGCCGCCGGCGCCGGTGATGTGCACGGTGACGCCGTCGATCGCGGTGATCTTGCGGATCTGGTCCGCGGTGTCGGGCAGCGAGTTCCAACCGTTCTTGCCGAAGTTGTAGGTGACGATGCTCTGGGCGACCTCACCGTCCGGGGACGTGATCGGTCCGACCACCTTGCCGACGACACCGTCCATGCTCTGGAGGTCCGCGACCTGGCCGCGGATCTGGGAGAGGTCGGCGGGGGAGAGGCCGCCGCTGCGGACGTAGACCACCACCGTGGGGATGTCGTTCTGGTCCTGGAACGGCGCCAGCTTCTCCAGGGCCTGCGTCGACTCCGCGCTGGCCGGCAGCCAGGACGACGCCTCGTTGTTCTGTACGTCGGTCAGCTTGCTCGCGTAGCCGGAGGCCACCGCGAGCACCACCACCCAGAAGGCGAGGACGAACCACTTCGTGACGCGGCCGGTCAGCTTGCCGGCGATCTGTCGGTGCATGCGGAGCACTCCAACCCGGACCGGGGATCGAGCATCGGGACCTGCTCCGATCACACCGCCGGGCAGTGGCCGGCGTCAACGCGTTTACGGGCCACCCTCGGTGGCCGGTTGGGGCCAGGCCGCGGGGAGCGCAGACGGGTCGTTCAGGTGCCGCAGAACGTCCGATAGCTGCCGAAGTCGTCGGGCGCGGCCGCGGCGTACCGCTCCAGACCAGGGCGCTCGTCGAAGGGGAAGGTGACCGCCTCCAGCAGCCGCTGCAGCGGCGCGAGGTCACCGGCGGTGGCGGCGTCCAGCGACTCCTCGACGAGGTGGTTGCGGGGGACGTAGACCGGGTTGACCCGGTCCATCGCGACGGCGTCCGGCCCGGCGGCGCGCCAGCGCAGCGCCCAGGCGTCGAACCCGGCGAGGTCGAGGAAGAGACCGCGGACCGGCTCGAGGTCACCCCGCGCCGCGATCCCCAGCGCCCGGAAGAAGCCGGTGTGGTCCACGCGGCCCTCCTGCAGCAGCGGGAACAGGTCGCCGACCAGCTCGGTGGCCACCGCGTCGTCGAAGCCCTCGGGCAGCCCGAGCTTGGCCCGCATCCCGGCGGACCAGGCGGCGCTGTAGCGGAGCCGGAACGCGCCGAGGGCCTCCACCGCCAGCGCGACCGCCTGCTCCTGGTCCTCGTGGATCAGCGGCAGCAGTGCCTCGGCCAGCCGGGCCAGGTTCCACTCCGCGGCCACCGGCTGGTTGCCGTAGGAGTAGCGGCCGCCCTCGTCGATGGAGCTGAACACCGTCGCCGGGTCGAACGCCTCCATGAACGCGCACGGCCCGTAGTCGATGGTCTCGCCGGAGATCGTCATGTTGTCGGTGTTCATCACGCCGTGGACGAAGCCGACGAGCATCCACCGGGCGACCAGCGACGCCTGGGCGGCCACCACCGCGTCGAACAGCGCCAGAGCGGGGTTGTCCGCCTCCGCAGCCGTCGGGTGGTGACGCTGCGCCGCGTGCTCGGTCAGCCGGCGCAGCAGGTCGAGGTCCCCGGTGGCCCGGGCGTACTGAAAGCTCCCGACCCGCAGGTGGCTGGCGGCCACCCGGGTCAGCACCGCGCCGGGCAGCACGCCCTCGCGGCGCACCGGCCGCCCGGTGGCCACCACGGCGAGCGACCGGGTGGTGGGGACGCCGAGGGCGTGCATCGCCTCGCTGACGACGTACTCCCGCAGCATCGGCCCGACCGCGGCGAGCCCGTCACCGCCGCGGGCGAACGGGTTGCGGCCCGAGCCCTTGAGGTGCAGGTCGCGCAGCCGGCCGGCAGAGTCGCTCAGCTCGCCGAGCAGCAGCGCGCGGCCGTCGCCCAGCCGCGGCACAAAGCCCCCGAACTGGTGGCCGGCATAGGCCTGGGCCACGGGCGCGGCGCCGGCGGGGACCTCGTTGCCGACCAGGAAGCGCACCCCGTCGTCGCCGCGGAGGGCGTCGGCGTCGAGGCCCAGCTCGGCGGCCAGCGGCTCGTTCAGCACCAGCAGGCGAGGGTCGGGGACCGCCTCGGCCTGCCAGGGCACGGCCAGCTCGGCGAGCTCGTCGGAGAACCGGTGCTCGAGGACAGGGGTGCTGGGGGGTGCGACGCTCACCCGTTCAACGGTACGTGCCGGTCGTCGTCGTGACGCGAGAGCCGGCGCCACAGCCAGCCGGACGGCACGAAACGCCCCTCGATGACGTACGCCGCGGTCGGCTCGTGGCTCAGGGTGATGTCGAGGGATCGCCGGGCGGCGGAGTGACCGGCGAGCAACAGCTCATCGCCGCCACGCAGCACCTGGTCGTCGGTCGGCCCGACCACCGTGTCCCCGTCCCGCACCAACGCGATCGGTACGGCGTCGAGCAGGGTCTCGCGACCGTCCGGGCTGCTCAGCAGGTCGCCGAGCCGCAGGTCGCCGTCGGCCAGCCACGACGAGAGGGCGGGCGCCTCCTCCGCGTCCAGCCGGACCTGCCAGATGTCCGGCGTACCGGCCCCGCATCTGTCCCCGAGCCGCGCCAGCAGGTCGGCCGCCCACTCCTCGCCCTGCCGGGGCACCTGCCGGAGGAAGCTGATCAGCAGCGGGTTCGCCAGCCGCGCCAGCACCTCGTGCGCCAGCACCTCGGCCGGCTGCATCCCGAAGTCCAGGCCGACCGCCTCGAACAGCGGTGCGTTCGCCGCCCGGTTCTGCAGCGCGACGGTGAAGATCTCCGGGTTGCTGCGCCGGGCCGCCTCGATCAGCCACAGGTTGGTGGTGTCGCTCTCGGTCGCCGCGACGAAGGCGACCGCCGGGGCGAGCTCCACCGATCCCACGACCGCGGCCTCGATCGCGCGCATGTCCTGCTCGATGGTTTGCCTCTCCTCGATCACCGCGACCTGCAGGCCCTCGGCGCGAAGGTCGCTGGCGAGCTCCTGGCCGAACCGGCCGTAGCCGAAGACCACCCAGCGGCCACGCGGCAGCGGCGCGTGGCGGCGCGGGAGCGGGGTGCCCGGCGTGCTCGTGAGCCACATCATCAACTGGTACTCCGAGGGGGAGCGGTGCAGGATCCGCAGGTGGTCCCCGAAGCGGTCGAACGGGTTCACGACCTGGGGCTCGCCGAAGGTGGCCATCCGCTGGGCGGCGTCGCGCGAGTTCGCCCGGGCGATCACCGGCAGGTCCGGGCGGAGCAGCGCGGTGGTCATCGTGACGTCGAGGTTCGTGTCGTCGTCGGGGGTCAGGGTGACCACGCCCTCGCAGTACCCGCTGCCGATCCCCGCCATGGCGAGGTTGCCGGTGTCACGGGCGTCGCCGAGCAGCGCCGGGATGTCGGCCCGGTAGGAGTCCAGGTCGACCCGGGCCACCCGGCTCTCGTCCGACTCGACGATCACCAACCGCCGGCCCATCGCGTCCAGCGACCGGGCGAGCCGCTTCGTGGCGTTGCCGTAGCCCACCAGGACGAGGAACGGCTCCCGCAGGTGCCGGACCTGTCGGACGAACCGGCGCCGCGCGAGGGTCCGGCGGAACGCACGGTCCTGCATCAGCGCGAGCAGCGACCCGACGGCGTACGCCCATCCGATGACGGACAGGAAGATGGAGAACGTCACCCACATCCGCTGCGCCGCGGTGAACGCGTGCGGCAGCTCGCCGAAGCCGATCGTGGTGGCGGTGTAGCTCATGAAGTAGAACGCGTCGAACATGCTCATGTGGTGCGGTCGGCCCTGCGGGTCCTCGCCGGGCACCAGCGTCAGGCCCAGGACGCTCACCGCGAACACGACGATCAGCACGATCAGCGGCGCCCGCATCCGCCGCAGCACCAGGAAGATCCCCGCGGAGGACTGCGGCCCGTCCAGGTCCGGCAGCGACACCGCCTCGGTCTGCTTGCCGGCCGCGGCCGACGGCTCGTCCTGCCGGTCGGAGAAGACCCGGACGACGAAGGCGAGAAGCGGGTTCGCCACCACGGCTCCTAGCGACGTCGGAACGAGACGGTCTCGACCACGAGCAGGACGACGGAGACGATGTTCGCGAGCAGCGCCCCGCCGGAGAGCGACACCACGCTCGCGGTCATCTCGTGGTTGAGCCCGCTCTCGGGCACGTTCGTGGCGTAGGCCAGGACGACCGTCGCGGCGATCAGCTGGAGGCTCGCCACCAGGCTGGTCGCCAGCTGCACCGCACCGATCTGGGTCCGGTCGCCGAACTTCAGGACGGTCGCGATCAGGTTGACCACGACGGCGGCGAAGAGCTCGTACTGGTTGTGCAGCCGGGGGTCGCCGAGGTCGCCGATGAAGAAGCCGAAGTTCAAGGTCGCGGCGAGCACCACGAAGAAGCCGAAGATGACCTTCTCCAGGTTCACTCAGGTCTCCTGTCGTAGGGACGAGTGCATCGTACGGCGGGCGAGCCGCCCGGATCGCGCTTCGCCGAAGGTCGCTGCTACCGGTCCTCCGGGTACGGCGGCACGCTGTCCGCGACCACGGCCCCACGTTCGCCCACCGGCCGGTCCGGACCGACGGTGGTGTCGTGGAAGGTCTGCCGCTCGGCCTCGGCGTTGACCGCGGCCCCGATGAGGACGAGCAGCACCGTGAGCCAGAGCCAGAACATGCTGATCGCCACCCCGGCGAGGGAGCCGTACGTCGCCTCGTACGTGCCCAGCCGCTGCACGTAGGCGAACAGGACCACCGAAGCCGCCAGCCACACGACGGTGGCACCGGTCGCGCCCCAGCTGGTCCACTGCCAACGCGCGCTCTTGCGGTCCGGGCCCAGCCGGTAGAGCACGGCCAGCACGGCCGACATCAGCGCGGCGAGCAGGATCCACGTCATCACCGGTACGGCGGCATGCACCACTCCCGATGCACCGGCCAGCGCGTCGGCGCCCGCTCCCGCCCCCGCGATCACCGCCCCCAGCAGCAGCGCACCCAGCAGGACGAAGGCGAGGGCGACCGCCGTACGCCGCAGGAGGCCGCGCGTCTCGCTCTCGTGGTAGACGACTGTCAACGCGTCCATGAGCGAGACCATCGCCGTGGTCGCCGTCCAGAGCGCGATGGCCAGCGCCGTGATGCCACGCACCGTCTCCACGTGGGTCGACGCGGCGGCGATCGACGTGAGCTGGTCGGCGACCACCGGCTCCACCTGCTCCGGCAGCATCCGCGCCAGGCCCGTGAGCTGCTCCGACGCCTGCTCCGGGGTGTTCACGGCGCCGTACACCGACAGCGCGGTCACGAGCACCGGGGCGATGGACAAGATGGCGAAGAAGGCGATGCCCGCGCTGAGCAGCGGGAGCTTGTTGAGCCCGACCTGGCCGCCGACCCGTCGCAGGATCAGCCACCAGTCGGACCAGGGCAGCCGGTGAGGAGCGGTGGCACGGGCCTTCTCCGTCATGCAGATGTTCTACCCCCCGGAGCGCTCTGCCTCGTCGGCCGACCGGGTGATTCCGACCCGAGATGCAACCCGATCCGGTGCGTTCGCGTCTTGGCACCGGAAACCCACTACACAAGGAGCCACACATGAACAGCAAGCTCACTCTTCGCAGCCTCGGGCTCGGCCTCGCCGCGCTCGCCATCGGAGCTACCGGCGCGACCGGCGTCGCGTCCGGCGACGAGGTATCCGGATCACGCGCCGCCGGCGCCCCACCCACGGCGGCCACCGCGGCCCTCGCCCCGATGACGGTCGAGAAGCCGGTCACCATCGAGCAGCAGCGCGGCCTGGTCATCGAGGCCACCGGCGTGCTCGACGGCGAGCCGGTCGGGGTGTCGCTGTACGAGAACCAGAAGTACGGCAACTCGGTCCAGGTCTTCTTCCCCGAGACCGACGAGGTCGGCGCGGTCGAGCAGTCCGCACCGTTCGTCGTCGACGGCCGGCTCGACGTCACCGTCGACGTGGACGGCCGGACCGTGGTCCTCCGCGGCGTCGTCACCGAGACGGGCACCACCAAGGTCGTCGAGCCGGTCCAGGACAACGGCGAGCAGATCATCTCCCGGGGCACCCACTCGGAGCTCCAGGCGGACCTGGCGATCACCGTCGGCGGGCTCAGCACGCCGCTCGAGGCGTCGGCGTTCGGCTTCGACCTCGACGTCCGCCGGATCCAGCTCTACGGCAACTGAGGTCGCAGCTCGCGCCGTCGTCCGATGTGTCGGTGGCTCGTGACATCCTGCGTCGCGTGACGTTGCGGATCCACCGGGCCGAGCGGACCGACCTCCTCGCGGACGGGTTGGCCGAGCTGCTGGCGAGCCCGCTGGAGGACCCCTTCGCCGAGGAGGTCGTCGTGGTCCCGGCCCGCGGCGTGGAGCGCTGGATCACCCAGCGGCTCTCGCACCGGCTCGGTGTCGGGGGCCGCGGCGGCGACGGGGTCTGCGCCGGGGTCCGGTTCCTCACCCCGCACTCGCTCGTCGCGCTCCTGCTCGGGAAGGAGCGCGACGACCCGTGGGACCCGGACCGCCTGGTGTGGCCGCTGCTCGACGTGATCGACGACTCCCTCGACGAGCCCTGGTGCGCCACCTTGGCCGCCCACCTCGGGCACGGCGTCGAGGGGGAGGAGGGAGCGCTGCGCCGCAGTCGGCGCTACTCGGTCGCGCGGCGGCTCGCCGGGCTCTTCGCCGGGTACGGCGTCCAGCGGCCCGTGCTGGTCGGTGACTGGCGTGCGGACCGTGACACCGACGGCACCGGGCACGTCCTGGACGCCGACCTGGCCTGGCAGCCGGAGCTCTGGCGCCGGCTCGTCGGTCGGGTCCCGGCGCCGCCGCCCGACGTCCGGCACGCCGAGACGCTCTCGCGGCTGAGAGCCGGCGGCGACGGGCTCGACCTGCCGCCGCGGTTGTCGCTGTTCGGGCACACCCGGCTGCCGGTCACCGAGGTCGAGCTGCTCGGGGCCCTGGGCGCGCTGCGCGAGGTGCACCTCTGGCTGCCCCAGGTCTCGGGGCGGCTGTGGGACGAGCTGGCCGAGGTGTCCGCGGCGGGGCCGGTGCCGCGGGTGGACGACCCGTCGATCCGGTGGGTCGGGCATCCGCTGCTCGGGTCGCTGGGCCGCGACGCCCGCGAGCTGCAGCGGACGCTGGCCGTGGCCCCGGCCTCTCCGGTCGACCCGACCGACCCGACCGACCCGGCCGACCCTGCCGGGCCGAAGGGCCGGCCGCTGTCGGGGGCACCTGGTGGCGCCCCGACGACGCTGCTCGGCTGGCTGCAGCACGACCTGCGCGCCAACGCCGAGCCCGACGCCGCCACCCGCGACGCCCGCGTCCTGGCCGTCGAGGACCGGTCGGTGCAGGTGCACGCCTGCCACGGCACCACCCGTCAGGTCGACGTGCTCCGCGAGGTGCTGGTCGGGCTGCTCCAGGACGACCCGACCCTCGAGCCCCGCGACATCCTGGTGATGTGCCCCGACATCGAGGCCTACGCGCCGCTGATCCAGGCCGGCTTCGGGCTCGCCGACCTGCCCGGTGCCCAGGAGGGGCACCCCGGCCACCGGCTGCGGCTCCGGCTGGCCGACCGGGCGCTGTCCAGCACCAACCCGTTGCTCGCCGTCGCGG
Source organism: Nocardioides mesophilus (assembly GCF_014395785.1). Classification (GTDB taxonomy): domain Bacteria; phylum Actinomycetota; class Actinomycetes; order Propionibacteriales; family Nocardioidaceae; genus Nocardioides_B; species Nocardioides_B mesophilus. The sequence continues at coordinate 3,752,602 of NZ_CP060713.1, forward strand.
CCCGGCTGGCCGAGCTCGCCGGCGGCCGGGTCACCGCCACCGAGGTGCTCGACCTGGCCTCGGCGGAGCCGGTGCGGCGCCGGTTCGGCTTCACCGACGACGACGTGTCCCAGCTGGCGCTGTGGGTCGAGCAGGCCGCGATCCGGTGGGGGCTCGACGCCGGCCACCGGGCGGCGTACGGCCTCGGCCTGCCCGACAACACCTGGCAGGCCGGGCTCGACCGGCTGCTGCTCGGCGTGACGATGGCCGGGGACGAGCACCGCTACGTCGACTCCGCGCTGCCGGTCGACGACGTCTCCAGCAACGACATCGACCTGGTCGGCCGGTTCACCGAGTACGTCGAGCGGCTGCGCGCGTTCGTGCAGGCGGCGACCGCCGCAGGCACCATCGGGCAGTGGGTCGGCGCGCTGTCCAGCGGTGTCGAGCAGCTGGGCGCGGTGGCCCCCCGCGACGCCTGGCAGCAGGCGCAGTTCGACCGCGAGCTGGCCCGGATCCACGACTCCGCCAGCAGCGAGCACGGCGCCGGCACCCCGCTGATGCTCGCCGACGTGCGGCACCTGCTGGCGCACCGGCTGGGCGGCCGACCGACCCGGGCGAACTTCCGGACCGGCACGCTCACCGTCTGCACCATGGTCCCGATGCGGTCGGTGCCGCACCGGGTGGTCTGCCTGCTCGGCCTCGACGACGGGGTGTTCCCGCGCAGCGGCTCGATCGACGGCGACGACGCGCTGGCCCGCCACCCGATGACCGGCGAGCGCGACGTGCGCAGCGAGGACCGGCAGCTGTTCCTCGACGCCCTCCTCGCCGCCGAGGAGACGCTGGTGGTCACCTACACCGGTGCCAACGAGCACACCGGCGCCGAGCGGCCGCCGTCGGTGCCGCTGGGGGAGCTGCTCGACGCGCTGGACCGGACGGCCGTGGTCCCGGGTCACGCGGAGCGTCCCGGAGCGGCCGGCGCGGGGCGCGTGCGCGACCAGGTGCTCGTGCAGCACCCGCTGCAGCCGTTCGACGCCCGCAACCTGGTCGCCGGCGAGCTGGTCGCGCACGAGCCGTTCAGCTTCGACCGGTCGGCGCTGGCCGGCGCCGAGGCCGCCCGCCGGCCCCGGGCACCGGTCACCACCCTGGTGACCGCGCCGCTGCCGGTCCGCCCGGTGCAGGACGTCTCGCTGGCCGACCTGCAGGCGTTCGTCGTGCACCCGGTCCGGGCGTTCCTGCGCTCGCGGCTCGACGTGACCGCGCCGCTGGAGGCGGAGGAGACCCGCGACGCGATGCCGGTCAGCCTCGACGGCCTCGACAAGTGGAAGATCGGCGACCGGATGCTCGCCGACCTGCTCGGCGGCGCCGACGCGGTCACCACCACCCGGGCCGAGCGGCTCCGCGGCGAGCTGCCTCCGGGCCGGCTCGGCGACCGGACCGTCACCGAGGTGGACGCGAACCTCCGGCCGCTGGTCCGGGCCGCGCTGTCGCTGCGCGGCCCCGCGCCGGACGGCTCCGGTCGGCCCGGCCAGCCGAGCGGACTCGACCTGGACATCGACCTCGGCGGCGGCCGCCGGCTCACCGGCACCGTCGGGTCGGTCTTCGGCAACCGCCTGGTGCACGTCAGCTACTCCAGCCTGGCCGCCAAGCACCGGCTGCGCTCCTGGGTCGACCTGCTGGCGCTGAGCGTCGGGCACCCCGACCACAGCTGGACCGCGCACACGCTGGGCCGCGGCAAGGCGGCCACCGCGCAGGCGCTGGCCGGGCCGTTGGACCACCGCGCCGAGCAGTGGCTGCGCGAGCTGGTCGACCTCTACGACCGCGGGATGCGTGAGCCGCTGCCGCTCCCGGTGAAGACCGCCTGCGCGTACGCCGAGGAGGCGGTGCGCAGCCGTCGCGGCGGCAGCAGCTCGCCGCTGTGGAAGGCCCGGCGCGAGTGGGAGACCGACCGGTACTCCGCGACCGGCATCCCCGGTGAGGACGCCGATCCCTCGCACGTGCAGGTCTTCGGCGAGCACGCGCCGCTCGAGTGCCTGCTCACCGAGCCGCGCGCCGACGAGCAGTGGAACGGCGAGCAGCACCGGCTCGGGCAGCTCGCGCTGCGGCTGTGGGGGCCGCTCCTCGACGGTGCGGAGAAGGTGAGCCACCTGTGAGCGCCGTGCGAGCCGTGCCCGACGGGGCAGCCCGGGCGGCCGACGCGGACGTCTTCGACATCTGCGGACCGCTGCCGGTCGGCACCACGCTGCTCGAGGCCAGCGCCGGCACCGGCAAGACCTGGACGATCGGTGCGCTGGTGACCCGGTACGTCGCCGAGGGCGTCGCGACGCTGGACCAGATGCTGATCGTGACGTTCGGTCGCGCCGCCAGCCAGGAGCTCCGCGAGCGGGTCCGGGGCCACCTGGTCGACGCCGAGCGGGCACTGACCGAGCCCGACGGCGCCGGGGAGCGCACCGACCTGGTCGAGCTGCTGCTCGACGCGCCGCCCGAGGAGCGGGAGCTGCGCCGGCAGCGGCTGCGCGACGCGCTCGGCGCCTTCGACGCGGCCACCATCGCCACCACCCACCAGTTCTGCCACCTGGTGCTGCGCAGCCTCGGCGTCGCCGGCGACACCGACTCCAACGCCACGCTGGTCGAGGACCTCGACGACCTGCTCGGCGAGGTGGTCGACGACCTGTACCTCCGCGCCTTCGGCGACCTCGACGGCGACCCGCCGTTCAGCCACCGCGACGCGCTCCGGCTGGCCAGGGCCGCCGCCGGGGACCCGCAGGCCCGGCTGGAGCCCCGGCCCGACGACGCGGCCTCCGACAGCGAGTCCGCCGACCCGGGCGGCGCCTCGGCCGGCGCGGGGACCGGTGGCGGAGCACGGATCGCAGCGGCCGCCGACGTACCCAGCCAGCGGGTGGCGTTCGCCGCCCAGGTCCGCGAGGAGCTGGACCGGCGCAAGCGCCGGCTCGGGGTGCTCAGCTACGACGACCTGCTCTCGCAGCTCGCCGACGCGCTCGCCGACGACGAGGCACCGGCCCGGCAGCGGATGCGGCAGCGCTGGTCGGTCGTGCTCGTCGACGAGTTCCAGGACACCGACCCGGTGCAGTGGCAGGTGCTCGACCGGGCCTTCTCCGGGCACGCCACGATGGTGCTGATCGGTGACCCCAAGCAGGCGATCTACGCCTTCCGCGGCGGCGACGTGACGACGTACCTCCAGGCCGCGGCCACCGCGACCACCCGGCAGACGCTGGGCAAGAACTGGCGCACCGACGCGGCACTGGTCGACTCCCTGGAGGTGGTGCTAGGCGGCGCCGCGCTGGGCGACGACCAGATCGTGGTCCGTCACGTCGACGCGCAGCACCAGGGGTCCCGGCTCGTCGGTGCGGGGGAGCCGTTCCGGCTGCGGGTGGTCCGCAAGGAGCTCCTCGGCGCCCGGCGCGACCTGAACGTCGCGCAGATCAGGACGCACCTCTACGACGACGTGGCCCGCGACATCAAGCGGCTGCTCACCTCCGGGGCGAGCTTCGAGGGCCGGCCGCTGGAGCCGCGGGACGTCGCGGTGCTCGCCTTCCGCAACGCCGACCTGCAGCAGGTGCAGCGGGCGCTGGCCGGGATCGGGGTGCCCGCGGTGGTCGCCGGCAGCGGCAGCGTCTTCGCCACCCCGGCCGCGACCGAGTGGCTGCGGCTGCTGGAGGCGCTGGAGCAGCCGCACCGCTCCGCGCGGGTGCGCAGCGCGGCGTTGACCCCGTTCTTCGGGTACGGCGCCGCGGAGCTCGACGCCGGCGGGGACGCGCTCACCGACCGGGTCGCCGCGACCGTGCGGGACTGGGCGGCGCTGCTCGCCTCCCGCGGGGTCGCCGCGGTGCTCGAGGCCGCCGTCACCGGCGGGCTGACCGCCCGGGTGCTGTCCCGGGCCGACGGCGAGCGGCTGCTCACCGACCTGCGGCACGTCGGCCAGTCGCTGCACCAGGTCGCGGTCGAGGAGCGGCTCGGGCTGGTCGCGCTGCTGACCTGGCTGCGCGGCCAGATGGCCGACGACAAGCTCGAGGTCGCCGCGGACCGGACCCGGCGCCTGGACAGCGACGCGGCCGCGGTGCAGCTGGTGACGATCCACGGCAGCAAGGGCCTGGAGTACCCCGTCGTCTACCTGCCGACGCTGTGGGACCGGTACCCGCAGAAGCCCGCGGTGCCGCGGTTCCACTCCGCGGCCGCGGACGGCGCGCACCGGTGCATCGACGTCGGCAACGGCGGGCCGGGCTGGAGTGAGCACGTCGCCCGGGCGATGGCCGAGGACGACGGGGAGTCGTTGCGGCTGCTCTACGTCGCGCTGACCCGGGCCCGCTCCCAGGTGGTCGCCTGGTGGGCGCCGGCGCCGAAGAACACCCCCTGCTCGGCGCTGCAGCGGATGCTGTTCGGCCGCACCCCGGGCACCGCGCTGGTGAAGGCGTCCCAGGACCTGCACGACGAGGACGACGTCGCCCGGATCCTCGGCATCTGGCAGAGCAACGGCGGGCCGGTCTGGGAGGAGTCCCGGCTCGCCGACCTTCCCGTGGCCGCGCTGCCCGTGGACGAACGGCAGCTCGGCGTACGACGGTTCACGCGGTGGGTCGACACCGCCTGGCGGCGCACGTCGTACTCCTCGCTCAGTGCCGCGGCCACCGAGCCGGAGCCGGCCCGGGCCCGGGTCGGCAGCGAGCCGGAGGAGCAGCCCAAGCAGGACGAGCCCGACCTGACCCCGGTGCTGGAGGCGCCGGCCGCCGCGGAGCCGTCCCCCGACGCGGTGCCCTCGCCGATGGCCGGGCTGCCGGTCGGGGCGACGTTCGGCTCGCTGGTGCACGCGGTGCTCGAGCACGCCGACCCCGAGTGCGCCGACCTGCGCGCCGAGCTGCTGCAGCGGATCGGCGAGGAGCTGGTCCGCTGGCCGGTGGCGCTGGACCCCGAGGAGCTGGCCGACGCGCTGGTGCAGGTGTGCGACAGCCCGCTCGGTCCGCTGGCCGACGGCGCCACGCTGCGGGGGATCCCGCTGCGCGACCGGCTCCGCGAGATGGAGTTCGAGCTGCCGCTGGCGGGGGGCGACGTCGCCGGCTACCCGGCGGCGCCGGTCACGCTCGGCGACGTGGCGCCGCTGCTGCGGGCGCACCTGCCCGCCGGCGACCCGCTGCTGCCCTACGCGGACGCGCTTGCGGTGCCGGCGCTGGGCGGCCAGGACCTGCGCGGCTACCTGACCGGCTCGGTCGACGTGGTGCTGCGGGCGCGTTCCGGCGCGACGGTCCGGTACCTGGTGGTCGACTACAAGACCAACTGGCTCGGCGGCTTCCCCGGCGAAGGTGGCCCGGCGCTCTCCTCCGACGACTACCGGCCGGCGGCGCTGCGGGCGGCGATGGGGCACTCCGACTACCCGCTGCAGGCGCTGCTGTACGCCGTGGTGCTGCACCGGTTCCTGCGCTGGCGGCAGCCCGGCTACGACCCGGCCGTGCACCTGGGCGGCGTGCTCTACCTGTACCTACGCGGCATGTGCGGCCCGGAGACCCCGCTCGTCGACGGGCACCCGTGCGGGGTGTTCTCCTGGCAGCCGCCGGTCGCGCTGGTCGAGGCGCTCTCCGACCTGCTGGACGGGGTCGCGCCCGCGTCGACCGAGGGGGTCGCATGACCGAGCTGTTCGAGGTAACCGACCCCGCCGACCGGCGGCTGGCGTTGGGGGCCACCGGCCTGCTGCGCACCTTCAACGAGGCGGGCGTGCTGACCGCCGCCGACGTGCACGTGGCGCGCCGGGTCGGCGAGCTGGCGGGGGAGTCCGACGACCGGGTGCTGCTTGCCGCCGCACTCGCCACCCGGGCCGTGCGGCACGGGTCGGTCTGCGTGCAGCTCGCCGAGGTGGCCGAGGTCGCGCCAGGGCTGCCGTGGCCCGAGCCGGTCGGCTGGCAGGACGCGGTCGCCGCGAGCCCGCTGCGTGAGGCCGGCGTGCTGCGGCTGGAGTTCGGCCTGCTCTACCTCGACCGGTACTGGCACCAGGAGGTCCAGCTCTGCGCCGACCTGCAGGCCCGGATGGCCCGGCCGGCGCCGGCGGTCGACGAGCCGGTGCTCGAGGCCGGCCTGCTGCGGGTGTTCCCGGGGCCGACGTACGGCGAGCAGCGGGCCGCGTCGCGCCAGGCCGCCACCCGGTGGACCACGGTGCTCACCGGCGGCCCGGGCACCGGCAAGACCACCACCGTCGCGGGGCTGCTCGCGCTGCTGGCCGAGCAGGCCGCAGGCACCGGCGGGTCGGCGCTGCGGATCGCGCTCACCGCGCCCACCGGCAAGGCCGCCGCCCGGTTGCAGGAGGCGGTGGCGGCGGCCACGGCCGGGCTGCCGGCGGCGGACCGGCAGCGCCTCGGCGAGCTGCCGGCGCTCACCCTGCACCGGCTGCTGGGGACCCGCCGCGACAACGGCACCCGGTTCCGCCACCACCGCGGCAACCGGCTGCCGCACGACGTGATCGTGGTCGACGAGTCGTCGATGGTCTCGTTGACGATGATGACCCGGCTGGTCGAGGCGGTCCGCCCGGACGCCCGGCTGGTCCTGGTCGGCGACCCGGACCAGCTCGCCTCGGTGGAGGCCGGTGCGGTGCTCGCCGACCTGGTTTTCGGTCTGTCCGGGCGCGCCGACAGCCCGGTCGCGCAGCTGGCGACCACCCACCGGTTCGGCGAGGAGATCGGCCGGCTCGCCGCCGCGCTGCGCAGCGGGTCGGCCGACGAGGTGCTCGCCGTGCTCCGGGCGGGTGCCGACGAGGTGGTGTTCGTGGAGAGCGACGACGCCGCGCCCCGGCTGCGTGCCGACATCGTGCACGCCGCCCTCGAGGTCCGCGGCCATGCCGAGGCCGGCCGGGCCGAGGAGGCGGTGGCCGCGCTGGGCCGGCACCGGCTGCTCTGCGCGCACCGCGACGGACCGTTCGGGGTGCAGCACTGGAACCGGCAGGTCGAGCACTGGCTGACCGAGGCGACCGGCGACCCGCTCTACGAGCCGATGTACGTCGGCCGGCCGCTGCTGGTGACTGCCAACGACTACGGGCTCGGTGTCTACAACGGCGACGCGGGCGTGGTCGTGCAGGGCGACGACGGCCCCCGGGCGGTGATCGCCGGGTCGCACGGGCTGGCCACCTTCGCGACCAGCCGGATGAGCGACGTGGAGACGATGTTCGCCACCACCATCCACAAGAGCCAGGGCAGCCAGGCCGAGGAGGTGACCGTGCTGCTGCCGGCGCCGGAGTCGCGGCTGCTCACCCGCGAGCTGTTCTACACCGCGGTCACCCGGGCGGTGGCGAAGGTGCGGGTGGTCGGCACCGAGGAGTCGGTGCGGGCCGCGGTCGAGCGGCGGGCGCTGCGCGCCAGCGGGCTGCGGCAGCGGCTGGGCTGAGTCGCCCCGCCCGACCACCTCGGCCGGGGGGTCACAGCACCGTGGTGCCGTACATCTCCCCGAGCGGGTCGGCGATCAGCTCCAGGCGGGCGCCGTCCGGGTCGCGGAAGTACAGCGAGGTGCCGCTCTCCTCGAGGTACTCCACGCCCGCGGCGTCCAGGTTCGCCCGCAGCTGCGCCCACCGGTCCGGTTCGACCGAGATCGCCAGGTGGTGCAGGCCACCGAGGACCTCCGCGTAGGGAGCGAGGTCGAGGCCGGGAAGGTCGAAGAAGGCCAGCAGGTTGCCGTTGCCGATGTCGAAGAAGAAGTGGTTCGACCCCGGGTAGTCGCGGTTCTCGAAGATCTCGGTGAGCGGGAACTCCAGCACGTCCTGGTAGAACCGCACCGTGCGCTCGACGTCGGCACAGATCAGCGCCGTGTGGTGCAGCCCCCGGGCGGCGGACGCCGGCCGGTGCTCGTGCAGGTACGTCGAGCGGATCCGGTCCCGCTCGTGCTCGATCGCCGTCAGGTCCAGCTGGGTCATGTCGTTCACCTCGGCCAAGGTCAATGATCGTTCAACCATATGAGCCGGAGGTGCCGGCGGCCATAGCCCGTTCGGACTGATCGGGAGCCGGGCTCCCCGGGATCAGACCACCGGCAGCAGGTCGGGCCGCTTGCAGTTGCCGCCGCCGTCGAACTCCTCGCCGCGCAACCGGCCCCAGACCCACGGCGCCAGGTGGGTGCCGGCCCAGGCGGTCTCGCCGAGGACGATGCGCAGCCAGCCGCGCGGGATCGTCTCGCCCGGCTCCGCCCGCCAGTCGTCGGCCTCGAGACCCAGCGCCTCGGCCAGGGCGGCCGCGATCCGGCGGTGCCCGTCGGAGTTCGCGTGCAGCCGGTCGTCGTGCCACAGGGCCGGGTGGCTGGCCACCGGCTCCGCGGCGAGGTCGACCACGGTGACGCCGTACGCCGCGCCCGCGTCGCGCAGGACCCGGTTGAGGAACTCGATCCGGGGGCGCAGCGCGAACGCGAGCGGCGCCACCCGGGCCATGTCCGGCATGGTGAAGGTCACCACGTGGGTGCCCTGCTCGCGCAGCGCGCGGAACATCTGCATGAGGTTGTCCCTCAGCGCGGCCCGGTCCACCCGGGGTCGGAGCAGGTCGTTGACGCCGGCGACGAGCAGCACCATGTCCGGACGCATCTCCAGCGCCCGGTCCAGCTGGGTCTCGCGGACCTCGAGCGAGGTCTGCCCGCGGACCGCGAGGTTGGCGTAGAGCAGCCCGGGGTTCTCGACCGCGAGCCGCCGGGCGAAGCGGTCCGCCCAGCCGATGTACGTGCCGTCCGGGCCCGGGTCCTCGAGCCCTTCCACGGTGCTGTCACCGAGGGCTACCAGTCGCTGGATCATCGGAGGCGCCCCGGCTCAGTCGCAGTAGTCGCAGACGCCGGAGGCCGGCACCGCGAGGTGGCAGGTGGGACACACCTTGACCGCCGGGGCGGCCACCGCTGTGCGGGCCCGCGCCGGGGCGACCTTGCGCGGCCGCTCGGCCGCGACCTCCTGCTCGTCGACCACGACGTCGAAGCCGCGGTCCTCCAGCACCTTGGCGGCGCCGTCCATCCCGCCGGAGAACTCCGACGACATCGCCGGGGTCCCGGTCGCGTACATGTAGGCCACCCCGAGGATCGCCTTGGAGTCGTACTCGCGGCCGCTGTGCCACACCGTGTAGGCGACCGAGCGGCGGAAGCCGTAGCGACGCAGGAACTCCCGGTCCCCGAGCGAGTCGTACTCGCCCATCGCCTTCAGCACGTGCGAACGGTTCACGAGGTCCCAGTCAGGCATGAGGCCAATTTACGCGGGGCGCCCGGCCGGCGGGGAGGCGGCCGGACCTGCCGGCGGGGAGGCGGATTGCCTCAAGCGACGGCGCTTGGAGCGTTTCGGGCGGTACGGTGCGTCCGCAGTTCTCGGGATCGGGTGCGGACGCAGGGGGAAGCGTTGAGCGGAAGAAGCACGTCTGGCGGCGAAAGCCCGGAGGGCTGGGCGCCGGTGCGCGGGGCGGGTGGCAGCGCCCAGGGGCAGGCCGAGAGCGCGGCCCGAGCGGCCTCCACTCTGGATCGGAAGGCCGCCTACGCCCGTCAACGAGCGGCCAACTACGAGCGGGGCGCCTCGGGGGAGCGGGAGACCGCCCGTGCCCTCGCGGAGCTGACGGTGCGGGGCTGGCACGTGCTCCATGACCGGTTGATGCCCGGCGGCGGCAACATCGACCACCTCGTCGTCGGCCCCGGCGGTGTGGTGGTGGTGGACAGCAAGAACTGGTCGGGCGCGGTCACAATCGAGCGAGGGACCCTGAGAGTCGGCGGCCACAGCCGAGCGACACAGGTCAGCAAGCTGGTGGGCCTGGGCGCCCGGGTGGAGGACGCCCTGACCGGGGCGGGAATGGGCGGCCACGTCCGCACCGTCCTCGCTCTGACCGCAGACGAGGCGCTCGGAACGCCGGCGACCTACCTGCCCAGCGGGGCCATGGTCGTCGCGGTTCCCGAGCTGGTGTCTGTCATCGACGCACTGCCCGAGGTGTGCGATGCCTCCCGGGTGGACGGACTGCTCAGCAGCGTCCTCCAGTCGTTCCCTGCGGCCGACGCGACCGCGAAGTCGGTGGTCGCCGAAGCGCAGAGGAACGAGGCGCCTGCCCGGGCGATGTTCCTCAAAAGCAACGTCTTCCTCTACGTCGAAACGTGGGCTCGGTCAGGTCACCGCAGGCTCTACCTGAATGACGAGCACGGGGAGAGCCTCGGCTACAAGGACCTGGTGAACGGAACGGTCGTGGTGACCGACCAGGCGCAAGCCGCGGTCGTCCAGGGCATTCTCGCCGACGCTCATCCTGGTGGCCTCGGGCTGGCGATGTCGCGGCTGCCGAAGATCCCGACCCAGCTTGCGGGCGGCAGGCTGCTCAACCGGCTGGGGCTTTCGTGCAACTTTCTGGTCGGGCAGCACTGGCGCTCCGGGGCGACGAACCGTCTCTACGGCACCCACGCGGTCCTGGATCAGGGCATCTTCGACCTCGGCTACGCCGATCTCTCGACCGGGCTGCTCGTGCCGTCGAGCAACGAGCCCTTGGCCAAGGACCTGCAGCCCCCTCGCCGCTACCTCGAGCTCACCCTGCAGCGCTACCCGAGGCTGTGACCGCTGACCCGGCGTCGGCGTACCGGCTGTAGAAGCCGTTCATGAACAGCAGCTCCGGGTCGACCTGCCGCTTGAGCGCGAAGAAGTCGTCGACCATCGGGTAGGCCTGCCGCAGCTGCGCGCCGGTGTAGTGCTGCTGGTAGGGCAGGTAGAAGGTGCCCCCGTGCCGCAGCGCGATCGCGATCAGCTCCTGGTTGAGCCGCGCCATGTCCCGGTTGCCGGCGACGCTGACCTCCTGGCTGAGGTAGAGCACTACCGACAGCCGGTCGCCGCGGGCGTAGTCGAGCAGCACCTCCTCGTCGTGCACCGCCCGGACCGAGGCGCTGAGCAGCTGTGCGTCGTGGGCGTTCAGGACTCCGCGCGCCTCGCGGAGGAACGGCACCAGCTGCTCGGGCGCGAGGAAATACTCCTGGAGTACGTCGGTGTAGCGGGTCAGCCGGTTGCGCAGCAGCCCGAGCCCGTTGTACATCGCCTGGTTGCGCGACACCAGGCACGCCTCGGCCGCCCGGAGCGCCTCGCTGCGCGGCTGGTGGCAGGCGCGGACCCGGGGCAGCACGTGCCGCTGGGCCGACCATTTCAGCCGCTGCCCGACCCCGCCGTGACGCGCCACGTTGAGCACCAGCCGGGCGACCCGGGAGTCCTGCTCCTCCCGCAGCGGCGGCATCGGCTCGTCGTACCCCTCGATGCGCTCGTAGGTGTAGACGATCGCCTCCTGCAGGAACGACGACGGGGAGGTGGACAGGTGGGCGTACATCAGCCGGGTGTTCTCGTCCGCGGCGATCGAGTCCTGGAACAGCGCCGGGAAGTCCGCGGTCGGAACGGTCCGCTGGCGGAGCCGGTACATCTCGGCGGGGACGAGGTCGAGCTCCGCCTCGACGATCACGCCGAACAGTCCGTAGCCGCCGATCACGGCACCGAACAGCTCGGGATCGGTGGCCCGGTCCACCGTGCGCACGGTGCCGTCGGCCGTCATCACCCGCAGGCTCCGCACCGTCGAGGCCAGGCTGCCGACCCGGAAGTCGGCGCCGTGGGCGTTGGCCGAGAGCGTCCCTCCGACGCTGAGCACGTCGATGCTCGGCATCGCGGCCACCGACAGCCCGCGGGCATGGCTGGCCTCGAGGACCTTCCGCCAGGTCGCGCCACCACCGACGCGGACGGTGCCGGCCGCCTCGTCGACGACGACGCGGTCCAGGTCACGCATGTCCAGCACCAGGGCCTGGGGGTACGACGCCTGGCCGCCCATGCTGTGCCGGGTGCCGGAGACCGACACCGAGAGGCCGTGGGAGCGGGCGAACGACAACGCCCGCCGCAGCTCGTCGGTCGAGCGGGGACGGGCGACGCCGTAGACCGGCGTCCTGGTCAGGCAGCTGGCGTCGGAGACCGTGCCGCGCTCCTGGGTCAGCCACCGCGGATAGCCGTCGAGGACCCCCGGTGCGAGGGAGGCCGGGGCGGGGGAGACCTGCACGGTGCAGTCGTCCGCCGCGGCCGGCGCGGCGCTGTAGCGCTCGAGCAGCGCCCCGGTCTGCAGCAGGACGACCAGCAGCAGCCCCGCGAGCAGCAACCGCAGCCACCGGCGCCGCGGCGAGCGCCGCCTCTGCTTCATGGCCTGACGGTAGGCCCCGCCGGGGGTGCCGCGCGTGAGCCCGGCTACTCATCAGCGGGCACGTCGCGCCCGCCGATCCTGTCCCGGGGTGGCCGCGGACGCGCGGGTTACGCCTTCTTGGTGGTGCGCGGGGTGGCGGCTTTCTTGGTGGTGGTGCGCGAGGTGGCTGTCTTCTTGGTGCTGGCGCTGGGGGTGGCGGTCTTCTTGGTGGCGGTGCGGGGGCTGGTGGCCTTCTTGGTGGTGGCTCGGGGCGTGGCGGCTTTCGTGGTGGTGGTGCGCGGGGTGGCGGTCTTCTTGGTGGTGGTGCGCGGGGTGGCGGTCTTCTTGGTGGCGGTGCCCGGAGTCGCAGCCTTCTCGGCGGGGGCGGCGCTGCGGGCCGGGGCGGCTGCTCCGGTGGCCGCGGCCACGGCCTCGCGGGGCCGGCCCTCCGTCACCTGCGCGGCGGCGGTCTCGGTCGCCACAGCTGCCTCCGCGTCCGCGAGCCGCGCCAGGTGCTTGGACGCCCGGGCCTGGTGCCCGGCGAGCGCCGTCTTCGCCTCGCGGCGGTCCTTCTTCGCCGCCTTCAGCGTGCGCCGGGTCTCGGAGACCTCGGATGCGAGACGCGCCGTCTTCCGGCGCTGCTTCTGCAGCGACCGCTCCAGGTCGGCCAGGGAGGTCTTCGCGCGGTCGCGGGACCGGGTGGCCTCGTCGAGCCGGCTCTGGGTGGCCTCCACCTGCGCGACCGCCCCCTCGGCCTTCTTCTTGCGTGTGCGGGCCCTCTCCGCGGGCGCGGGCTTGTCCTTCGCCACCGGTCCACCTCCGAACGTCTGCCGGACGCCGTGGTGGCGCCCGGTCCCCCTGGCATACCCCTCGGACCGGTCAGCCATGCCGACGCAGCGTGGCGCTGGTCACGGAGCACCCGCCTCCCGCAGGCGCGAACGAGCCTGATATCGCCTGCGCGCGGTCCAGACCCGACCGGTCTGCCCGACTGCGCAGACCAGGATCGGGTAGAACTTGGGGGTGAACCCCAACTCATGGGGTCCCCGAGCGCAGATGAGGCATGAGTCTTGATCGGCAACACCACGCACCGCTTCAACAACACGACCATGCTCAGCGTGAGCCGCGTCGAGGCCCCGAACGTCGTCACCTCCGACGAGCTCGACCGCCGCCTCGGCGACATCTACGAGCGGGTGGGCCTGCGCGCCGGGCTGCTCGAGAGGCTCGTCGGCATCCGCGAGCGTCGTTGGTGGCCCGACGACGTGAGCTTCGTCGAGGGCGCGGCGACCGCCGGCGCCAAGGCGATCTCCGAGAGCGGGGTGGACCCGGCCGACATCGGGCTCATGGTCAACACCTCGATCGGCCGGACCCACCTGGAGCCGGCGACCGCGGTGGCCGTGCACGACGCGATCGGGTTGCCGCCGTCGTGCCAGAACTTCGACGTCACCAACGCCTGCCTCGGGTTCGTCACCGGCATGGAGATCGCCGGCGCGATGATCGACGCCGGCATGGTCGACTACGCGCTGGTCGTCAACGGCGAGGACTCCCGGGCGGTGCAGGAGGCCACGATCAGGCGGCTCTCCGGTCCCGAGATCACCGCCAAGGACGTGATGGCGGAGTTCGCCGCGTTCACGCTGGGCTCGGGGGCGGCCGCGATGGTCCTCGGCCGGGCCGACCGGCACCCCGAGGGGCACCGGATCGTCGCCGCGGTCAGCCGGGCCGGCACCGAGCACCACGACCTGTGCACCGGGGACAACGGCGTGATGACCACCGACCTCAAGGGCCTGCTCGACGCCGGCCTGCAGCTGTCGGAGGACCTGTGGGTCGAGGCGGCCGACGACTTCGACTGGATCAACGGCATGGACCGCTACATCATCCACCAGGTCTCCCAGGTGCACACCGACGCGCTCAGCTCCCGGCTGGGCATCGACCCGGAGCGGGTGCCGACCACGTTCCCCGAGTTCGGCAACATCGGTCCGGTCTCGGTGCCGTTCACGCTGGCCGCCGAGGTGGACACGTTGAGCCCGGGGGACCGGGTCATGCTGATGGGCATCGGCTCCGGGCTGAACGCCTGCTGCCTCGAGATCGCGTGGTGAACCCGACTCCGCTGGCCGGCCTCGAGCTGCCGGGCCTCGACCCGGCGTGGTCGCGCGTCGTCACCGCGCCGGACGCCGATGGCGTCGCGCGCACCTGGCACGTCCTGGACAACGGAGTGGAGCCGACCGAGGGCACGTTGCTGTGCGTGCACGGCAACCCCACCTGGTCCTACCTGTGGCGCCGGCTGTTCACCGCCGCCCCTCCCGGCTGGCGGGTGCTGGCCCCGGACCACCTCGGCATGGGCTACTCCGAGCGGCTGGACGAGGCGCGGACGCTGGCGCAGCGGGTCGAGGACCTGGGCGCGCTGACCGCCGAGCTCGGCGTCACCGGGCCGGTGGTGACCGTCGGCCACGACTGGGGCGGCGCCATCTCGCTGGGCTGGGCGCTGGAGCACCGCGACCAGCTGCGCGGCGTCGTGCTGGGCAACACCGCCGTCGAGCAGCCCCCGGGCGACCGGGGTCCGGTGCTGATCCGGATGGCGCACGTGCCGCTGCTGCGTGAGAACGCCTGCGTGCGCACCAACACCTTCGTCTGGGGCACGTCGGCCCTCTCCCGGCCGGCCCTGCCCCTCGACGTACGACGGGCCCTCGCGGCGCCGTACCGCACGGCCGAGCGCCGCCGCTCCGTCGGTGACTTCGTCGCCGACATCCCCTTCGCCGAGCTGCACCCGTCCCGGCCCACCGTGGAGGCGATCGCCAAGGGCGTGCGCACCCTCGACGTGCCGGCGCTGCTGTTCTGGGGACCCCGCGACCCGGTGTTCGGCGAGAAGTACCTCGCCGACCTGCTCGACCGGCTGCCGCACGCGCAGCTGCACCGCTACGAGGGCGCCTCGCACCTTGTCACCGAGGACGCTCCGCAGTACGCCGAGGCCGTCGCCCGATGGGTGGGCGAGATGGTCGCCGGCCGTGACGCCGCCGAGCCCGCCCTGGAGCCGATCGACGGTCCCGAGGGGGAGCCCACCACCGGGGCCGCCCGGCCGGAGGGGGCGACCGGGCGCAGGCTGTGGTCCGCGCTCGAGGAGCGCACCGACGACACCGCCCCGGCGGTCGTCGAAGTGGGCGGCCACACCGTCAGCTGGCAGGTCCTGGACCGCCGGGTGCGGGAGCTCGCCGCCGGCCTGGCCGCCGCGGGCGTCCGGCCCGGGCACCGGATCGGGCTGCTCGTGGAGCCGTCCTCCGACCTCACCGCCGCGGTCTACGCCGCCTGGCGTGCGGGCGCGGTGGTGGTGGTCGCGGACAAGGGCCTCGGCTTCGCCGGCATGCGCCGGGCGCTGCGCAGCGCATCGGTCGACCACGTGATCGGCGCGCCCGCCGGCCTGGCTGCGGCCCGGCTGATGGGGCTGCCCGGCAGCAGGATCGCGGTCCGCGCGATCGGCGACCCGCAGCGCCGGGCCCTCGGGGTCAGCCACAGCCTCGACGAGCTGGCCGAGCTCGGTCGCCGCTCGCCGCTGCCGGCGCCGCCGGCCGCGGACCGGGACTGCGCGGTGGTCTTCACCTCCGGCGCCACCGGACCGGCCAAGGGTGTCGTCTACCGGCACCACCAGGTGCGCTCGCAGCTGGAGCTGCTGGCGTCGACGTACGCCATCACCGGGGAGGACCGGCTGGTTGCCGCGTTCGCCCCGTTCGCGCTGCTCGGCCCGGCCCTCGGGATCGGCTCCGCCGTGCCCGACATCGACGTCACCGTGCCCGGCACGCTCGCCGCGGCCACCCTGGCCGACGCCGCGGTCGCGGTGGACGCCACGATCGTGTTCGCCTCGCCGGCGGCGCTGCGCAACGTCGCCGCCACCCGCCAGGGGCTCACCGGCGAGCAGTCCGCGGCGCTCGGCCGGATCCGGCTGGTGATGTCCGCGGGCGCACCCGTGCCCGCGGCGCTGCTGGAGTCGCTGCAGTCGGTCCTGCCCTCGGCGCGGTTCCACACGCCGTACGGGATGACCGAGGCGCTGCCGGTCACCGACGTGTCGCTGGAGGAGATCCTCACCGCCGGCTCCGGGGAGGGCGTCTGCGTCGGCCGCCCGCTGCCCGCGGTCGAGGTCGCGGTCAGCCCGCTGGACGCCGCCGGCACCGCGGACGGGCCGCTGACCGCCGAGCCCGGCCGGACCGGCGAGATCGTCGTCCGGGCCGGCCACGTCAAGGACCGCTACGACGGCCTGTGGGCGACCGAGCGGGCCAGCACCGAGGACCCGGGCTGGCACCGCACCGGGGACGTCGGTCACCTCGACGCCGAGGGCCGGCTGTGGGTCGAGGGCCGGCTGCCGCACGTGATCAGCACCGCCCAGGGCGCGGTCACCCCGGTCGGGGTCGAGCAGCGCGTGGAGCGGCTGCCGCTGGTGCAGGCCGCGGCCGCGGTCGGGGTCGGCCCGGCCGGCGCCCAGGTGCTCGCCGTGGTCGTCGTGCTCACCGGTACGTCGTCGCGCGGCGGCCTCGGGGAACGTCTCGGGCGAGGATCCGGGGGACGAGGCCGGATGAGGCTCGCGGACACCGCGCTGACCGACGCCGTACGCGCCGCCGCGGACACCGAGGTGACCGCCGTGCTCACCACGGACCACCTGCCCGTGGACGTCCGGCACGCCTCGAAGGTCGACCGGCAGCAGGTGGCCGCGGAGGCGGCCCGGTTCCTCGCCGGTTCCCTGCACGCATGAGGGTCCTGCTCACCGGGGCCAGCGGCATGCTCGGGCGGACCACCGCCCGGGCGCTGATCGACCGCGGTGACGAGGTCTGCGTGCTGCAGCGACGGCCCGCGGGCCTGGACTGCCGGGAGGTGCTCGGCGACGTCGCCGACCCGACGGTCGTGCGGCGCGCCGCCGCGGGCCAGGACGCCGTCGTGCACCTGGCGGCCAAGGTCGACGTAGTGGGCCGCTGGGCCGACTTCGCACGCGCCAACATCGACGGCACCCGCACCGTCGTCGAGGCCAGCCGGGCCGCGGGCGTGGGCCGGCTGGTGCACGTCTCCTCGCCGTCGGTGGCGCACGCCGGCCGACCCCTGGTCGGGGTCGGCGCCGAGCCGGCCGACCCGGACCGGGCCGGCGGGCACTACGCGCGGTCCAAGGCGGTCGCCGAGCAGCTGGCGCTCGCCGCGGACTCACCTGCCCTCGCGGTGCTGGCGATCCGCCCGCACCTGGTCTGGGGACCGGGCGACACCCAGCTCGTGGCCCGGCTCGTCGCCCGGGCCCGGGCCGGACGGCTGCCGGTGCTCGGCGCCGGCGCGGCCCTGATCGACACGACGTACATCGACAACGCCGGCGCCGCGCTCGTCGCCGCCGTCGACGCCTGCGGGCCCGCGCACGGGGAGCCGCTGGTGGTGTCGAACGGCGAGCCCCGGCCGGTCCGGGAGGTGCTCGCCCGGCTGTGCCGGGCCGCCGGCGTCCCGGAACCGCAGCGGCGCGTGCCGGTCTGGCTCGGCCGGACGGCCGGGACGGCGGTGGACGGGATCTGGGCGGCCACCCGGCGCCGGGACACCCCGCCGATCACCCGGTTCCTCGCCGGGCAGCTCTCCACGGCTCACTGGTTCGACCAGCGGCGGACCCGCGAGGTGCTCGGCTGGCGGCCGGAGGTCAGCTTGGACGAGGGCTTCGAGCGCCTCGGCGCCTGGTACGCCGCCGGCGGCCCCCACCCGACCTGATCGCCGCCGGGGCTCGCCTGAGCGGCTCCCAGCTGAGCGGGTCTCAGCTCAGCGGGGTGACGGGCTCCCCGCAGTCGGGGCACTGCACCTGGTCCACGGGCTGGTCGCTCCGGCCCTGCTGCCCGCAGTACTCGCACACCCACCCGGTCGATCCCTCGTCCATCGGCCCATCCTGCCCGACGAGGCCCGCCGGAGCAGGAGATCCACTCCCACGCTGAATGTCGGCGGACCGGCCTACGCTGGGGGAGAGGACGAGGGGTCGAGTGCACGGGGGCAGCATGAGCGAGTTCGCAGGGTTCGATCTGGACCGGAGCACCGAGCGGGCCTGGAGCAGGTTCCGGGCGCGGCTCGCAGACCACGTCGCCGAGATGGCCGACGACGACGTGCTGGTGGTGAGCGTCGACGACTCGGCCGTCGACGAGGACGGCGACGGCGCGACGCCCTACGTGCAGTTCTGCGGCTGGGGCGGCACCCGGGTCCGCTGCGAGGTGTCCAGCAACGCCTATCTCGCCGACGAGCTGCAGCTCGACCGCGCCGGGTCGGAGTCCGTGCTGCGGCTGGGCTGGGCCGCGCCGACGGCCGGCCGGTCCGACGAGCTCGACGGGGGATCGGCCAACTACTTCCTCGACCTCGACCGCGCCCACGCCGACCGGCTCGCGGTGATGACCACCCAGGTGCTCCGTGAGGTGTTCGCGGTGCCGCACCCGGCGTTCCTGTCCGCGGAGGGGCTCGGTGACGACGCCGGCCTCGACCGGCCCGACCCCGCGACGGCCACCGAGCCCGAGGTCGAGGTGCCGGCCGTCTTCCCGCACGACCGTGAGCACCTGCTGGACCTGGTCGACAAAGCCCTCGTGCCGCTGTTCGGGCAGCCGCCGGAGCACGACGAGGACGACGACATCCCGGTGGTGAGCGGCAGCGCGCTGATCTTCGTGCGGGTCCTGGAGACGGCGCCGGCGGTGCAGCTGTTCTGCTCGCTGGTGCACGACGTCACCGACCGGGACCGGGCGGCCTTCGAGGTCGCGGTGCTTAACCGCGACGTGCGCTACCTCAAGTTCGTCCTGGTCGAGGACACCGTGATGGTGCAGCTGCACCTGCCGGCGTACCCGTTCGCCCCCGAGCACCTGCGCACCATGCTGTCGATCATGTCCGACACCGTGGACACGATCGACGACGACCTCGTGGCGAGGGTCGGAGGCCGCCGTACCTTCGAGCCCGACAGCGACGTGGCGGGCGTCGAGGACGCGGACATCCACCAGCTGCTCGACCTCGCCGAGCGCCGCGAGGTGGAGGCCGCGACCGACCCGGTCCACCCCGCGATGATGACGCTGCTCCAGCTCGACGCCGACTCCCCGGGCTCGCTGACCGGTGAGATCGCCGCGAGCGTCTGCTCCGGCGAGCGCGACCTGATCCTCGAGCTGATCGCCTGGAGCAGCGGCCAGGAGCTCGCCTGGCGGCAGGCCCGCGACCGGGCGATCCTCGCGCAAGACGCCGCGGAGGCCGCGGTCTGCGAGCGGGAGACGCGCCAGGCCGAGGCC
The DNA here is from genome assembly GCF_014395785.1 of Nocardioides mesophilus. GTDB lineage: Bacteria > Actinomycetota > Actinomycetes > Propionibacteriales > Nocardioidaceae > Nocardioides_B > Nocardioides_B mesophilus. Next base: position 3,771,935 of record NZ_CP060713.1, read on the forward strand.
ATGGTCGACGTGCTGCGCCGGGCGCTCCGGCTCGTCGTCGAGGCCAAGCTGGGTCGGGACCGGTTGCAGCCCGGGTACGCCGGCCAGTCCGGCCGGGGGAGCGGCCGGCCGGCGGAGCAGGACGTCACGCTGCCCGGTCTCGAGGTGCCCGTGGACGAGCCGGGGCTGTTCGACGAGGATTGACCGGGCGGAGTGACCGGCCGGGCGGCGCAAGCCCGCCTCGCGCCGCTCCGCTCTCCGGCCTCATCCGGTCGCGGCCCCGTCGGTCGGCGCGGAGGAACCCACGAGCGCGACCATGTTCCCGAAGACGTCCTCGCCGCGACCCATGCTGGCGTGCGCGGACCCGATCTCGTCGAAGCTCACGACACGGCCGAGGCACGGGTCGATCTGCCCGGACCGCACCAGATCGTTGTAGCCCTGCGCCTGGGAGTCGTTGGTGCCGTGAGATCCCTGGAAGCGCTTCTGTCGGGTCCAGTGGTAGCGCAGGTCGACCATGGCGTCGAAGCCGGAGGTGCCCGCGCAGATGACCACCATCCCCCCGGGTTGGCACACGAAGATGCTGGTCGGCACGGTTGCCGCACCGGGGTGCTCCACGACGAGGGCTGGGTCGGTCCGCTCTCCGGCGATCTCCCAGATGCGCTTGCCGAACTTCTTGGCCTCGGCCGACCACTCGCGCTGTCCGGCCGTGTCGTCCACCAACGGCGGGATGCCCCAGTGGCTGAAGTCGTGTCGATCGATCCACCCGGCGGCGCCGCGATCCATCGCGTACTGCCCCCGCTCGGCCTCGGAGACCACCGCGACCGGTACGGCACCGGCGAGCTTGGCCAGCTGGATGGCCTGTGAGCCGACACCGCCCGATCCGCCCCACACCAGGACCACGTCACCCGCGGTGACCGTGTTGCCGGCCCACCCGTGCATCATGCGATAGGCGGTCGCGCCCACCAGCGTGGGGGCCGCCGCCGCGGCCCATCCGAGGTGCTCGGCCTTGGGCAGGACCTGGTGGGCCTGCACCCGGGAGAACTGGGCGAAGGAGCCGAAGTTGGTGTCGTAGCCCCAGATCCTGGCGGAGGGCGCGATCATCGCGTCCTTCCCGGCCGCGATCCAGGGATCGTCGGTCTCCCACCATCCGGGGTGGATCACGACCTCGTCACCGATCTCGACCCCCGTGACCGCGTCGCCGCGCGCGTAGACGATCCCGGACGCGTCCGATCCGCCGATGTGGAAGTCGTGGGGCTCGCCCTTGCGCTGCCGCGCGCCGATCTGGTCGACGGGATACCCGCGTGCCGCCCACACGTTGTTGTAGTTGATGCCGGCGGCCATGACGGCCACCAGGACCTCGTCCGGGCCCAGGTCCGGCACCTGGACCACCTCGTGCTGGAACGCCGTCAGGGGATCGCCGTACCGCTCCTGACGCACGACCTGTGCGTGCATGTGGCTCGGCACGACGCCGAGCGGGGGCAGCTCTCCCACGGGCACGATCTCTGCGCCGGGGGTGGCGACGCTCTTCCGCTGGCTGGTCAGGGTGGTCATCGGGCCGAACTCCTTCGATGGGGGACAGGGTGTGCATCAGCACGGTGGGTCGGGCGGGGTCGAGGCGGTGCTGCCTGGCGGAGGAGGCCGTTGCCTGCGTGGTGGGTCAGAGCTGGATCGCCTTGGTCTCGAGGAACTCCTCGAGCCCGAAACGGCCCAGCTCGCGTCCGTTACCGGACTTCTTGTAGCCGCCGAACGGCGCTGAGACGTTGAACTGGCCGCCGTTGACGTCCACCTGCCCGGTCCGGAGCCGGCGGGCGACGGCCACCCCGTGCTCCTCGGTGCCGGCCCACACCGCCCCGTGCAGTCCGTACGGGCTGTCGTTGGCGATGCGTACGGCGTCGTCCACGTCGTCGTAGGAGATGACCACGAGCACGGGCCCGAAGATCTCCTCGCGTGCGATGCGCATGGAGGGATCGACCTGGGCGAAGACCGTCGCGGGGACGTAGTACCCCGAGCTCAGGTGCGCGGGCCGACCCAGACCGCCCGCGACTAGCTGTGCTCCCTCGTCGATCCCGGCGGCGATGTAGGACTGCACCGAGTCGAACTGCGCACGCGAGGCCACGGGGCCCAGGCCGTCGCTCAGCTCGCGGGCAGCGGCCGCCGCAACCTGGGCCGCTCGGGCGTGCTCGGCTCGCGGGACGAGGAGCCGGGTCCAGGCGCTGCACGACTGGCCGCTGTTGCTCATGCAGTTCTGCACGGTGGCGGTCACGGCCGCGTCGAGGTCGGATCCCTCCAGGACCACGCTCGCGGACTTCCCTCCGAGCTCCAGCGCCACCCGCTTGACGCTCGGGGCCGCCGCCGCGGACACCCTGGCCCCTGCGGCGGTGGAGCCGGTGAACGACACCATGTCCACGTCAGGGTGGGCTGACAGCGCCTCGCCGACCACTGAGCCGCTCCCCGGAACGAGGTTGAAGACCCCGGCCGGGAAGCCGGCCTCGTGCAGAATCTCGGTGAAGCGGTAGGTCGAGAGGGGAGCGATCTCGGCGGGCTTGGCGACCACCGTGCAACCGACCGCGAGGGCGGGCGCCACCTTGGCGACGAGCTGGTACAGCGGGTAGTTCCACGGGGTGATCGCTGCGACGACCCCGACAGGCTCCCGGACGACGAGGGAGTTGCCGATGCGCTCGTCATGGCACTGCCCCACCAGCTCCAGGCAGTCCTCCAACATCGCCAGCGGCGTGTCGACATGCTCCGAGCGCGCCAGGGGCCACGGTGCGCCGATCTCGAGCTCGACCAGTGACGCCAGCTCGTCGGCTTGCGCACGCATGCCTTCCAGCAGCCGCCGGAGCCGACCCTGGCGAGTGGCGACGGGCGCGTCGGACCAGTCGGGGAAGGCACGTCGCGCGGCCTGCACAGCCACGTCCACGTCGACGGCGGCGCAGCTGGCGACCAGGGCCACCACCTCCTCCGAGCACGGGTGCACGACCTCGATGAGCGCCGGGTCCGACGGGTGCTGCCAGCGCCCGTCGACGTACATCCGGTCCCAGGTCGTCACGGAGCTTGACTCGCTCATGGCTCAGGACTCCTGTCCAGGTCGCTGGGGGCCGGGGGTGGCGCGTACCGGGCATCCCGCCAGGCCAGCGCCGACCTGAGCCCCTGGGTCCGGACCCGCTCGTCGAATGCCTGCTGCTCGGGGGAGTCGAGGCTGTTGAGGATGGCGGAGAGATCGTGGTTCGCCGACACGGCCGTGCGCAGCCCCATCGCCTCGTAGGCCCGGGTCAGGGCCAGCTTGGTGTAGCGCAGGGTGCCGGCCGGGGTGGGCGTGATCTTCGCGCACAAGGCGTCGATCGCCGAGCGCAGGTCGTGGTCGTCGACGACGTGGTTGACCAGCCCGATCCGCTCGGCCTCGGCAGCGGAGAGGGAGTCGCCAGTGAACAGCAGCTCGTTCGTCTTCTTCTCACCGAGGACGAACGGCATCAGCATCGTCGCGGGCCCGGAGCCGTAACGGATCTCCGGCTCACCGAAACGGGCGTCCGAGCTGGCGATGACCATGTCGCAGGCCATCGCCAGGTCGCAGCCGCCCGCCAGGCACCAACCATGCACGGCGGCTACGGTCGGCTTGGAGAGCGACCACAGCTGCATGGTGACGTCGATGTCCCGGCGAAGGATGTCGTGCCAGGTGTCGGCGCCCTCGATGCCCTCCCCGGCCTCCTCGGTGAGGTCGAATCCGGCGCAGAAGGCTCGTCCGCTCCCGGAGAGCACGACCACCTTGGTGGACTCGTCCTTCTCGGCCGCAGTCAGGGCTGCGCTCAGCTCGCCGACCATGTCGTGGCTGAGCGCGTTCAGCTTCTCGGGACGGTTCAGGGTCAGCCACCGGACGGCGCCGTGCTGATCGACCAGGATCAGGTCACTCATCGCGACACCCCCTGCTCCAGGACCACGAGGGCGTCGACGGCGACCACTCCCTCGGTGGTGACGATGAGGGGGTTCACATCGATCTCGGTCACTTCCGGGTGCTCGGAGGCGAGACGGCCGAGTGCCAGCAGGACGTCGACGAGCCCGGAGGCCGACGGGGGCAGCCCGGCGGATCGGACGAGCCCGGTGGCGAGCTCCCGATCCACCGGTCCCAGCGCTACGGCGGGCGTCCTCGCCTCCACGTCGGTGCCTCCGAAGCCGACGGTGAACACGGGACCGAATGCGGGGTCGCGGTTCATGCCGCAGTAGACCTCGATGCCGGGCGGCAGCTGCCGAGCCACCAGCACCGGGCCGCCGATGGCCGTGGCGGCCTCCGACACCGCGTGCGGGCTGGTCAGCCCGAGGATCACGCCGTTGCTCCTGGACTTGTGCGCGGGGCCGTCGACCTTGACCACGACCGGATACCCCAGGGAGTCCGCCGCGGCCGCCGCGGCCTGGGCGTTCTCGGCGCGGATGCCCTCGGCGACCACCACGCCGTAGCGACGCAGGACGGTCGCGGAGTCGAACTCCGGCAACGCTCCCGCACCGACGAGCCGCGGTTGCGCGACGGTGTGCTCCACCGCGGGCACCGAGTCGACCGCGGCCCAGCTCGCCCCGATGCCGCTGATGGCCCGCATGGCTCGGTCGATGCCGCGGACCAGCGGAACGCCCCCTTCCCGCGCCGCGGCCATGATGTGCGCAGGTGCGTCACAGTTGCCGACCGAGACCACGACGGGGAAGACGCCGTAGGTGTCGGCGAGGTCCGCCAGGGTCCGGACCACGAGCTCGCACCAGACGTTCTCCTCGGCCCCCGGTAGGTGGACAGGTCCACCTGGCCGATGATCACGTCGTACTGCCCCGAGCGGGCCATCAGATCGAGCGCCCAGGGGAACGCTCTCTCAGGGCTGTCCAGGCCCCACACGTCCAGCGGATTCTGTGGCGCCACCAGTCCCGGGAATCGCTCCTCCAGATCATGCTGGAGGGACGCTGCCATCGGCTGGAAGGCGATGCCGGCGGCGTCGGCAGCGTCCGCGAGCAGCCCGCACTCGCCGCCGGACTCGGACACGGCGCCCAGCCGGACACCGCCCAGGGGACGCGGACTGCCCAGGAGCTCCAGCGTCTCGGTGAGCTGCTGGAAGTCCTCGACCTCGATCACGCCGTAGCGGGCGAGGGCCGCGGAGAACGAGGTTCCGGACCCGACGATGGCGCCCGTGTGGGCCAGGGCGACCCGGGCAGCGGTCACCGATCGGCCGACCTTGAGACAGACCACCGGCTTTCCCCGCTCAGCGCACTTGCGCAGGGCCTCGACGAAGGCCGCCGGGCGACGAACCGTCTCCAGGAACAGCCCGATGGCGCTGGTCGCGGGATCCTCGGCGAAGTGGTCGAGGAAGTCGGCGACGTCTCGTCCGATCTCGCTCCCCGTGGAGACGACCGCACGGAAGCCGACCCTGGGCCCCATCGTGGTGAAGGCCTCGGCGACGGACCCCGACTGCGCGACGACCGCGACGCTGCCGGGCAGGAACGTGTCGGGCAGGGTACCGATCCACGGTGAGCACGCCGGGGTGGCGATGCCCATGCAGTTGTGCCCGAGGATCGCGACGCCGGCCGCCTCGGCACGAGATCTCAGACGAGCCGCGATGCCGGGGCCTTCGACCCCGGCCTCACTGCCCAGGCCGGGCATGACGACGCCACGGGCACCGACGGCGATCAGCTCCTCGAACGCTTGCTCGACGCGACGGTGCCCGACCATCAGGACGCCGAGATCGGGCGCGTGCTCGAGGTCGCCGATGGAGGGAACGCACGGCAACCCGGCCACGCTGTGTCGACCCGGGTGCACACCGACCACGGGAGCCCGGCCGGCGAGGAGGTTGTGGAGGACCGACGCGTGTCGGTCGGAGGGACCGACCACCACCACGGAGCGGGGCTGGACGAGCGGGGTCACGTCGCGGAGGGCGTCGCCGGCGGTGCCGGCCGGCGTTGGTGCGATCAGGGGCTGAGAGGGCGTGCTGGACTGCAGCATGGGAGGACCCATCCTCGGATTGTCTAGGCGGGAAGAGGGGGTGGGAGGCGAGAACGACGGGTCAGGTGGAGACCGTCAGCTCCTGGCCGGCGTCGGTCTGGTCACCCAGCCGGGCGACGCGTTCGGTGGGGGATTCCAGGGTCGGCGTGTGTCGGAGCAGCTGCCTGGTGTAGCTGGAGCTGGGATGGTCGAAGACCTCGGTGACGGTCCCGTGCTCGACGATCCTGCCGTCGCGCATCACCGCCACGCGGTCGGCGATCGTGCGTGTGAGTGCGAGGTTGTGGGTCACGAACAGGAGGCTCACCTGGGTCTGGCTCTGCAGGTCGCGCAGGGTCTCCACGATCGAGGCCTGGACGGACACGTCCAGGGCGGAGGTCACCTCGTCGCAGACGAGCAGCTTCGGCTCGGCCGCGAGCGCCCGGGCGATCGCGACTCGTTGGCGTTCGCCGCCGGACAGCTGGTCGGGATAGCAGCCGGCCAGCTCGACGGGCAACGAGACCAGTTCCAGCAGCTCGCGAAGTCGGCTCGCCGCTTCAGCTCGGCTGACGTCGAAGAACAGCTCGATCTGTCGTGAGATGGTCCGTCCCACGGTTCGGCGTGGGTTCAGCGACGCGTAGGGACTCTGGAAGATGTACTGGATGTCCTTGCGGGTCTGCTTCGTGCGACGCGTGGACATGACTCCGAGCGGTCTGCCCTCGAACTCCAGCGTGCCCTTGAACTCCGCGTGCAGCCCACCGATGCACCGGGACGCCGTGGTCTTGCCTGACCCTGATTCCCCCACCAGTGCGAGGCATTCGCCGCTGCGCAGCTGCAAGGTGACGTCGTGGAGCACCTGGTGACCGTCGTAGAAGGCGTTGAGACCCTCCAGTCGCAGCAGCCCGTCGCTTGGCTGGTCCTCCGCGACGGCGTTGACCGCCGGATGCGGCTGCTCCGGCAGTGGCTCGGCATCGTGGTGGAAGCAACGCACCTCGTGGGTCTGGCTCAGCGGCTCCGCCGACGGGACCGCGGAGGTGCATCCGGTGTCCGTGAGGGGGCACCGAGCCGCGAAGTCGCAGCCAGCGCTTCGCGATCCCGGCGAAGGAGCGAACCCCGGGATGCCCTGCACCGGCTGTCGGGAGAGCAGCTGCGGAAGGGCGCGGAGCAGCCCCCGCGTGTAGGGATGCTTCGCCGCGGTGAAGATCTCCGCCCGGGTGCCGGTCTCGACGATCCGGCCGGCGTACATGACCGCGACCCGGTCGGCCAGGCTCGAGACGACGGCCAGGTCGTGAGACACATAGAGGGCTGCGACCTTGTGTCGCTTGCACAAGTCCCGCACGGTCTCGAGAACCCGGGCCTGGGTGGTGACGTCCAGACCGGTGGTGGGCTCGTCGCACACGATCACCTTCGGCCGGCAGGAGAAGGCGATGGCGATGGCGACCCGCTGCTGCTGGCCGCCCGACAGCTGGTGAGGAAAGCGTCGGAGGAAGGCCCCGTCGGTGGGCAGCGCCACCTCTGCGAGGCAGCTGCGGACCCGCTCGGACCGCTCTTTCCGACTGAGCTGGGGGAGGTGGGTCCGCAGGCATTCGTGGAGCTGAGTGCCGATGCGCAGGGCAGGGTTGAGCGCCGTGCCCGGATCCTGTGGCACGTAGGCGACGACAGAACCGCGCATGGCTCGAAGCTCGCCTTCGGAGACCGTGCTCAGGCTCCGCCCGTCGATCCTCACCTCGCCCCCCGACAGCCTGGCACCCCGGCGGCAGTAGCCCAGCAGGGCTGTGGAGACGGTGGTCTTGCCCGAGCCGGACTCGCCGACCAGACCGAGGATCTCCCCCTCGCCGATGTGAAGGCTGACCTCGGTAACCACCTTCGCGTGCGTGGACTCGAGCTCGATGGACAGGTCAGTGAGCTCGACAACTGTCGTCGTCATTGTTCTCCCTCCCTGTCGATGCCGATGGTCGAGCGTGCGATGGCGTCGGTCACGAAGTTCACACCGATGGTGAGCAGACCGATGGCCGCCACGGGGACCACCACCGCCCACGGTTGGGTCGTGATCCCGATCCGGTTCTCGTTGATCATGAGCCCCCAGTCCGCCGCCGGGGGTTGCAGCCCGAATCCGAGGAAGCTGACTGCAGCCACCAGCCCGATGGAGTAGGTGAGCCGGAGCCCGAACTCGACGAGCAGCGGGCTGGACACGTTCGGCAGGAGCTCGGCGAAGATGATCCGCGCACGGCTCTCGCCGGCTGCCTCGGCTGCCTTGACGAAGTCCCGCTCGGCGACCTGGACGGCCGCTGCTCTGATCACCAGGGCGGTGCGAGGCGCGTGGGTCATGCCGACGGTGAGCGCGATCAGCCAGGTGTGGGGCCCGAAGCAGGTGAGCACCAGCAGCGTGAAGATGATCTGGGGGAACGCGAGCAGCACGTCGTTGAGCCGCATCAGCAGACCATCGACGAGGCCGCCGGCATGCGCTGCGAAGAGACCGATGAAGGCGCCGGCGCCCACCCCGCTCACTGCAGCCAGGAGGGACATGGCCAGGACGCTCCGTCCCCCGGAGAGGAACCTGCTCAGGACGTCGCGGCCCAGGCCGTCGGTCCCCAGCCAGGCGCTTCCGGACGGGAGCGTGAACGGGGCGCCCACGAACTCGGACGATGAGTACGGCGCGATCCAGGGGCCGACGATGACGAGCAGGGTCAGGACCGACACGATGGCCAGGCCGATGCGCGCCCGACGGAGCTTGGTCGTCCGCCGCAGCGTCGCCCAGCGGACGTGAGCTGCCGCTGCGGTAGGGACCGTCCCGGCGCCGGCACTCATGACTGCCACGCCAGTTCTTCCGTGGCCGCAGCGGTGGCAGCGGGTGGAGCGACGTCTGCCCGTCCGGCGAAGCGGGTCCGGAGCTGGGGGGTGGTGGCGATGATGCCGATCTCCGCGACGATGTTGAGCAGGACGTAGACCGCCGCCGCGAGCAGCGTGACCGCTTGGATGACGGGGAGGTCGCGATCACCGACAGCTTCGACGAGCAGCATGCCGATGCCGCGGTACTGGAACAGGTACTCGACGACGACCACGCCTCCGGTCAGCCAGACGAGCTGCAGCGCGCTCACCTGGATGGCAGGCCCGACCGCGTTGGGGATGGCGTGGCGAAGGATGACCCGGCGCTCAGGCAGGCCCTTGAGCCTGGCCATCTGGATGTACTCGGACTCGAGGACCTCGATCATCGAGCCGCGAAGGATCCGGCTGACGTAGGGGACCACGGCCAGAACCAGGGTCAGCGCGGGCAGGAAGAGGATCGAGGGGTGATGCCAGACAGAGGAGGTCGGATCGACCAGTGACACCGGAGGGAACAGGTGCAGGGCAGACGTCGACAGCAGCAGGACCAGGACGATGCCGACCACGAAGTCGGGAAGGGCGGCGAGAGCCAACGTGACCGAGGAGATCACGTGGTCGACGAGGCGGTCGCGACGGACAGCCGTGACGATGCCCAGCAGCAGGGAGAGCGGGAGGGCGACGCCACCCGCGGCCAGGAGCAGAGCCAGGGAGTTCTGGACGCGCTGGCCGAGCAGAGAGCTGACCGGCTCCTGGCTTGCTGCCGAGATGCCGAGGTCGCCGTGCAGCAGGCCGGAGACCCATTGCCAGTACTGACTCAGCAGGGGGTCGTCGAGATGCAGCTGCGCCCGGAGCGCCGCGATGCGTTCCGGCGTCGCCGTCCTGCCGAGGATGGCGGTGGCCGGGTCTCCCGGAAGCGCCTGGGTGGCCGCGAAGACCAGCACCGAGACAGCGAAGAGCGTCAGCGCGCCGAGGAGGAGCCTGCGGCCGAGGAAGAGGGCGAACCGGTGGCGGCCGCAGAAGCTCCTGACGGCGTTCACCTCGGTAGCTCCGGGTCGCCGGCCGCGTCCGCATCGATGATGACGACCGTGCGAGCCCCTTCTCCACGGCGTAGCCGTTCGAAGGCGGCTTCGATCCCGTCGAGGTCCGTGATGTGCGAGACGGCGTCGCGCAGGGCCAGTCGACCGTCGGCTGCCATCTGGGTGAGGCGAGGAAGCTCGACAGCAGCGTTCACCGAGCCGTAGCAGCTGCCCTTGATGCCCTTCTCGCTGAGGAACTCGATCGCCGGGAGCGACACCTCGACGCCGCGAGGGGCCAGGCCGACGACCACCGCGGTCGCGCCGGGGCGGAGGACGTCCCAGGCCAGGCGGATGGTCTCGCTGCGACCGACGACCTCGAAGGCGTGGTCGACCCCACCGGGGCAGAGGGCCAGGATCTCGGCAGCCAGGTCGTCGGCACCGGCGTCGACGACGTGCGTCGCTCCGTGCAACCGGGCCCGGTCGAGGTTCTGCTGTTGCAGGTCGACGGCGATGATCTGACCCGCCCCGGCGAGGCGTGCTCCTGCCACCACCTGGAGACCGACGCCACCACAGCCGATGACGACCACGGTCTCACCGACCCGGACGTCGGCGGTGTTGCGCACGGCGCCCACTCCGGTGAGTACGGCGCAGCCGAGCAGGGCGGCCTGCCACAACGGAAGCTCGTCGACCACCGGGACGGCCGCGGCGGCGGGAACGACGGCGTACTCCGCGAAGCAGGACACGAAGTTGAAGTGCTTCAGAGGCGTTCCGCTCAGCTCGCTGAGCCGGGAGGTGCCGTCGAAGAGGGTTCCGGCGCCGGCGTGGGCGGCAGCCAGCTCGCAGAGGTGGAACCGCCCGGCGACACACGCCGGACAGGTGCGGCACGGCGGGACGAAGCAGAACGCCACGCGGTCGCCCTGCCGCACGTGCTGCACGCCCGCGCCGACCGACTCCACCACGCCGGCACCCTCGTGGCCGAGCACGATGGGCCACCGTTCGCGCCCCAGGTGGCCGTCGGCCATGTGCACGTCGGAGTGGCAGACGCCGGCCGCAGCGATGCGGACCAGGACCTCGCCGGCCCGCGGTCCTTCCAGCATGACATCGGTGATCTCGGTGGGGGAGCACCCTCGGGTGATCGCCGCGCGCATGCGACGCCGCTGGACGGGACCGCTGTCGAGCATCTGGTCCGAGGACGGGACCACCCCAGTAGCTGTCATTGCCATGCCTCTCGTGAAGTCGTCGACGGATTGCAGTGCTGCGGCGTCAGAAGTTGATGTTCAAGTACTGCGTCTCCTGGTACTCCAGGAGTCCTTCCCTGCCCCCCTCGCGTCCGTCGCCGGAGTCCCGAACGCCGCCGAAGGGTGCCTGGACGTAGCCGAAGGAGGCGTCGTTGACCGCCACCATCCCGTAGTCGAGACCTTCGGCGACCCGGTGGGCGCGCCCGAGGTCGCGGGTGAACACGTAGGCACCGAGACCGTCGTCGGTGCCGTTCGCGGCTGCGAGCACCTCGCTCTCGTCCGTGAACACCGCCAGGGGCAGGAGCGGGCCGAAGGTCTCCTCGCTCAGGACCAGCGAGTCCGGGGCGACGTCCGTGACCACGGTGGGCGTGAAGAAGCGCCGGGGGTCGAGCGACTCGGGAGGTTCTCCTCCGGTGACGACGGTGGCTCCACGGGAGACCGCGTCGGCCAGCTGGTGCTTCACCCGCGTTACGGCGGCGCTCTCGATGAGCGGTCCGACGTCGACGCCTTCCGACAGTCCGTGTCCCAGCCGGAGGCGTGAGACCTGCGCGGTCAGGCGCGACGTGAAGTCCTCGAAGACCTCGCGCTCCACCATGACGCGGTTGGGAGCGACGCAGCTCTGCCCGGCGTTGGCGAACTTCGCAGCGATCAGCTTGTCGACCGCGAGATCGAGATCCGCATCCGCGAAGACGATGAACGGGGCCACGCCTCCGAGCTCCACGGTCACCTTCTTGAGCTGGCGGGCACCGCGCGCCATGAGCATGCGCCCCACCTCGGTCGAGCCGGTGAAGCTGATCTGGCGCACCTCAGGAGCCGTGCACAGGGCGTCGCCCACGGTCTCGGGCTCGCCGCACACGAGATTCACCACCCCCGGCGGGAAGCCTGCGTCTTCCAGGATCTCGAAGATCTTCACCGCCGAGAGCGGTGTCTGCTCGGCCGGCTTGGCCACCACGGTGTTGCCGGCCGCCAGGGCGGGGGCCAGCTTCCGGAGCAGCATGGCGTTGGGGAAGTTCCAGGGGGTGATGCAGGCGACCACTCCACGCGGCCGTCGGTGGATGGAGATGCGTTGACCCGGGCTGTCCCCGGGAACCATCTCCCCGTGGGAGCGACGGATCTCCTCGGCGTACCAGAGCAGGTACTCCGCCCCCCAGAGCACTTCGCCGGTGGCCTCGGCCATCGACTTGCCCTGCTCGAGGGTGAGCACGTGTGCGAGCTCGTCGGCGCGTTCCCTCACCAGGTCGTAGGCACGTCTGAGCGGAGCACCGCGCTCAGTGGCCGAGAGACCGCTCCAGGCGGGAAAGGCCTCGGCGGCAGCGGCGACGGCGGCAAGTGCCTCTTCGGTTCCGGCTGCAGGCACCCGGGCGAGCTCCTCGCCGGTCGCCGGGTCCTGGACGAGGAGCGTGGCTTGCCCGCGCGGGGAGACCCATCGACCACCGATGAAGATCCCGCCGCGAATCGCGGGTGCGACGTGGGTGTGATCGGTGTCGAGCAGGGGCCGCACGCTCTCGGTGCTGGTCATGACGACGCCTTCCTTGGTTCGGTACCGGTCGATGCGAGGAGGACCTCGGGGAAGCCGGGAGCGCGGAGCTCCTGACCGACCGCGTCCTCGAGCAGCTTGACGACCATGGGGGACCAGGCGCCCCCGCCGTACGCCGCGCGAGCTCGGGCGAAGGTCTGCTCGACGGTCGTCGCGAGCTCGAGCGGCACGGAGAAGTCGGCACCCATGGCGGTGGCGAAGCCGAGGTCCTTGCACGCCAGGTCCATCGTGAAGCCGATGTTGTAGCTGCCGCTCAGCACCACCTGGCTCTCGGTCTCGTGGACGAAGCTGTTGCCCGAGCTCGCCCGGATCGCTTCGAACGAGGTGGCGAGGTCGAGACCGCCGGCCTTGGCGAGCATCAGGGCCTCGCCGGCTGCGACCAGGTGGATGAAGGCCAGCATGTTGGTGATCACCTTGATGATCGAGGCGTTGCCGAGGGCACCCATGTAGAAGGTCTTGTTGCCTACCGCCGCGAAGATCGCGCTGTGGTCGGCGTAGACCGACTCGTCACCGCCGACGAGGACGGTGATCTCACCTTCGGCCGCCTTGTGGACGCCGCCCGTGACCGGCGCCTCCAGGCAGGCCACCCCGCGGGCCTGGCAGAGGAGCGCGAGACGCTGGATCTCCTCGCGCTCGTTCGTGCTCATCTCGATCCAGGTCCCGCCGTCCCTGAGCCCGGCAAGCACGCCGTCGTCTCCGGTCATGACCGCGCTGACCGCGACCGGCGACGGAAGGCAGGTGATCACCGTGTCCGTCGCCTCCGCCACGATCCGAGGGGTGCGTGCCCAGATGGCGCCTCCGGCGACCAGGTCCTCGGCGCGGCTCTGGTCAAGGTCGTTGACGACCACCTCGAAACCGGCGAGCACCAGGTTGTGTGCCAGATGGAAGCCGAGGTTGCCGAGGCCGATGAAGCCGATTCGTTTCGTCATCATGCTCTCTTCGGGGGTGAGGCGCTACAGGTCGGAGTGGTCGGTCATCTCGAGGTGGAGGCGGTCTCCCGTGTAGGGGTGCCGCGCTGCGACCTCTTCGTCGAGCTCGACGCCGAGTCCGGGACCGGTCGGAGGGATGATGAAGCCGTCGCGCCATTCGATCGGCGTCTTGAGGATCTCCGCATGGAAGCCTCCCCACATCTCGATGCTCTCCTGGATCAGGAAGTTCGGAGTGCACATGGCCACCTGGATGTTCGCGGCACCTTCGATCGGGCCGGCGTACAGGTGCGGGGCGATCTCGGCGTACTGGGTCTCCGCCGCCGCAGCGATCTTCTTGGTCTCCAGGATGCCGCCCACCCTGCCGATGGCCATCTGGAGGATCGAGGCCGCCTTGCTCTCCAGGACCCGAGCGAACTCGTACTTGGTGGACAGCCGCTCGCCCGTGGCGATGGGGATGCTGGTGGCCCGGGCGACCCGGGCCATCTCGCCGGGGTTCTCCGGGGGAGTGGGTTCCTCGAACCAGAGCGGGTCGAACTTCTCCAGCCGCCGGGCGAGCCGGATCGCGGACGACGTGGTCATCTGGCCGTGGGTGCCGATGAGGAGGTCGACTCCACCACCGACGGCCTCCCGCACCGTCCGGACGAACTCCTCGGTGTTCTGCAGCACCTCCGCGGGCAGCTGCCGTGGGTCGAACGCGGAGTAGGGCCCGACCGGGTCGAACTTGAGCGCACTGAAACCGTGGCTGACGTAGAAGCTCGCCCGCTCCGCAGCCTCGCGCGCGTCGTGGTACGCCGTGTCGTCCGCTCCGAGCTCGGGGTAGATGTAGGTGTAGGAGCGGACCTGCTCCCGGATGCGGCCGCCGAGGAGGTCATAGACCGGCCGATCGACCTCCTTGCCGATGATGTCCCAGCAGGCCGTCTCCAGTCCGCTGAGGATCGCCGTCACCGACACGTCCGGGCGCTGGGTGAAGCCCGTGGAGTAGATGCGCCTCCAGAGCCGCTCGATGTCGAAGGGGTTCGAGCCGAGGACGTACCGCTCGACGATGTCCTCCACCATCGTCACCGTGGTCGTCGGGTTGAAGGGCACGGCGTAGATCTCGCCGATGCCCTCGACCCCGCTGTCGGTCGTCAGCTTCACGAAGATCCAGAACGCTCCCCCCTTGTGGGGAGGTGGGGTGCCGACCACGAAGGTCTTGGCGTCGATGATCTTCAAGGCAGCCCGCTCCCGGTCGGCGCCTGCGGTCCCGGGGTCATGCCACGAACCCGACCGAACGCAGGGTGAAGTTGTTCAGGGCCGTGCCGGTCTTGGACTTCTCGAATCCGGCCAGCTTGGCGACGTACGCATCGGTCTGGTTGGTGAAGGCGGGAATGATGTAGCCACCCTGGTCGTATTCGATCTTCTGAGCGGCCTGCAGGAGCTCGGTGCGCTTGTCGTCGTCGGGCTGTCCCTGCGCCTCCTGGACGAGCTTGATGTAGGTGGGGTCGTTCCAGTGCGTCTCGTTCCAGGGGGAGGAGGGCAGGCTGCTCAGCGCCGCCTGACTCAAGTAGCTGCGGGAGACCCAGTAGTCGGCGGCCAGGGGCCACTTCAACCAGTTGTCGCCGTACAGAGTGCCGCCATCCACCTTGCGGATCTTCAGGTCGACGCCTGCCTCCGTGGCGTTCTGGGCCAGCACGCCCGCGCCTTCCACCATGCCCTGGAAGGACGGCGCCGTCACGAGCTCGGCCTGCAGGTCACTCCGACCGGCCTGCTTGAGCAACGACTTCGCCTGGTCGATGTCCTGCTCGCGCTGGGCCAGGTCGCTGGCGTACGCGGCGTCGTACCGTCCGTAGAGGTCGTTGCCGAGCGTCGCCTGGCCGTTGAGCGCCTGCGTGATCACGTCCTGCCTGTTGGTGAGGAGACGCATCGCCTGGCGAACGCGGACATCGTCGAAGGGGGCCGCGTCGACGCGCATCGTGAAGGCCAGCCAGGCCCCGGTCGGTGCGTTGAGGACCGCGAGCGCGGGGTTGCCCTGCACCGCGGCGATCTGGTTCTGGGGAAGGTTGGCGATGGCGTCGACCTGGCCACCGAGGAGAGCGTTCACGCGCGCCGTGTCGTCGGGGAAGTCGATGATGACGACCTCATCGACGTAGGGCTCGTTGTCGCGCCAGTAGTTGTCGTTGCGGGTGAAGACGCTCTGCTGGCCGGGGGTGAAGCTCTTGAACTTGAAGGGCCCGGTGCCGACCGGCTTCGCCGGGTCGTAGCCCACCGGGACCACGCCCATGAAGTACTGCGCGAACTGCTCCGCGAACCCGACATTGCGGACGGTGAGGGGCAGCTTGATGGTGAGGTCGTCCACCTTCTGCATCTTGGCGACGTCGAGGTAGGAGATCCCGGAGGCACCGACCTTGGGGTCCTTGGGGTCGAGGATCCGCTTGATCGTGAAGATCACGTCGTCCGCGGTGAGGGGAGCGCCGTCGTGGAAGGTGACTCCCTTGCGCAGGCGGACCGTCCACTCGTCGGCCCGGGAGTTGGGCTCGAACGACTCGGCGAGCTCGGGCTCGAGCATGAAGTCGGGGGTGAATCGCATCAGCCGGTCGTAGAGCTGCATCGCGCGGGCGGTGTCCGGGTTGAAGCCACCGCGGTGGGCGTCCAATGTGTCCTTCGCGCTGCCGCCGGAGACGCCCACGCGCAGACTGCCACCGCGCTTGATGTTGTCCGTCGATGCTGCCGCGGCCCCGGGCTTGGCGGGTGTGGTGCAGCCGGCGAGCCCACCGCCGATCCCGAGGACGACTGCCCCGGCGAAGGTGGCGCGCAACATGTCGCGACGGCTGAAGGCGGGGAACCCGGCCTCGTGGGGGGTGCGGGTGCGGGACGTTGCGGCCATGGCTACCGATCCTCGGTCTCGACGGGATGTGTGTCGGCAGCGGACTCAGGGGGAGCGCATCAGCTCGCTGTCACTGGACAAGAAACCTAAGTCGCCCTAGTGTTCTGCACAATATTATTTGCGCATATGGCAACGGAATGATGTGAAAATGGCCAGAGCGAACTCGACCGGGCTGCGGCGCGACCTCGAGCTCCTGGAGGTGCTCGCCTCTCCCGAGGCGCGCAGACGGGACGGCCTGGGCGTTGTGCGCGTGGCCGCGCTGGCAGGTCGTGAGACCACGCAGGTGTCCCGGGCGTTGGCGACGCTGTGCGACGCGGGGCTGGTCGATCGTGACGAGGAGACCCGCGCGTACCGTCTCGGATGGCGGCTCTACACCCTCGCGGCCCAGACCCTCGAGGCCCACCTCGACGCAGTGGCCAAGCCGTTCCTGCTCCAGGTGTGCGACCAGGTCCAGGAGACGACGCATCTGTGCGTGCTGCGGGGGCTGGACGTGGTCACGGTGGCGACCCAGTCGCAGCCCCACGCCTTCCGGGTGATGTGGGAGGGCATCCCGGTCGCAGCGCCCTCGACCTCGGCGGGGCGCGTGCTGATCTCGGAGTGGCCGACCGAGCAGGTGCGGGAGATCTTCACCTCCGAACGGCTCTCGGCCGGTGAGGGGCGGTGCGCCTTGACCACGACCGAGCAGCTGCTCGACGAGCTGGCAGCGATCCGTTCCCGTGGGTACGCCACGGTCGACGAGGAGTTCGACGTCGGGCTGGTGGGCTGCTCAGCACCGGTGCGCGACGCGCGCGGGCGGATCGTCGCTGCGATTAACATCGGAGCGCCGAAGGCCCGGCTCGGAAGCAGGCTGGACGCTGCCGGGATGTTGACCGCTCACTACGCGGGCAAGATGAGCGAAGTGCTGGCCCAGGACGGGTAGCCGGCTGCGCAGGCGGCGCATCCGCCCGACACGGCCGACACGGCCGGCGCGGCTCAGGCGTCGGTGCCGCCGCGCGCCCGGAGCATCCGCCGGACCGTGTCGGCCTGCTCGGTGACGCGCTGACGCACGAGCTCGGGGATCTCCGGCGGCTGCACCGCCGCCACCAGCCGGTCCAGGTACTCCTCGTCCACGCCCACCGGCGGCAGCATCGCGGCGACCAGCGACATCCCCGCCATCATGCCGCGCTCCCCGATCGCGGGCAGCACCTGGAGGAACTCCTCGGCGAAGGGACGCAGCAGCTCCTCCTGCCCGGGGCGCCAGAACGACTTGCCCACCGACGGAACCGCGCTGGCACCGACACCGACCTCGTCGAACACCCGGTCCCAGGCAGCGCGCTTCACGGCCGCGTCGGGCTGGGCCGTCCGGGCGGCCAGGGCCCGCTTCTCCGCGTCGGGGTCGGGGTCCTCGGCCAGGAGCCGCTCGGCTTCCTCGGCGTCGAACCGGTCGAGCTCGGCGAGCCGCGTCAGACGCCGCCACCGCTGGTCGGTGTCGGTGGCGAGCCGGTCCAGGGCCTCGAGCTGCTCGGGCGTCGTGGCGGTGCCGGCCAGGGTCCGGATCGCGCCGAGCCGGTGCTCCGGCTGCTCGACCAGCAGCAGGCAGGCATCGGCGACAGCGACCTGCAGCGCCTCCCGGTCGGCCTTGCTCGACCACAGGTCCGCGGCCTGCCGGGCGAGGGTGAGGACCGGCTCCACGACGCTCGGGGCGGTCTCGTGGCGCAGCACGTCCACCGCGCAGCGGACGAAGCCGGCCGCGTCGGTCTCGCCGCGCACCAGAAGGTTCCAGGCCGTGGTCGCGGCCAGGCACCGGCTCAGCGGGTCCGGGAAACCGCCGCCGCGGCCCAGCATCCGGTCCAGCGAGACCGGGTCGGGCAGCACCGACGCGAAGGTCAGGTCGCCGTCGTTCACCAGCAGCAGCGTGTCCGCGTCGATGTCGGTGAGGGTGGTGTCGCCGCGCACCTCCAGCTCGCGGACGGCGTCACGGACCAGCCGGCCGCCCTGGTCGACGTACAGCCCGACGTCGAGGCGGTGCAGCAGCGGACCCCTGCCCTGCGGCGGCTCGACCCGGATGTGCGCCTCGGTCCCGCTGCGCTCGACGACCAGACGGTCGGTGCCGGCGGTGCCGAGCCAGCTGGCCACCCACTCGTCGAGGTCGCGACCGCTCTCGTGCTCGAGCTCGAGGATCAGGTCGTGCAGCGTGGTGTTCGCCCAGGCGTGCTTGGTGAAGTAGCGCCGCAGCGCCGCCAGGAAGACCGGCTCCCCGACGAGCGCGACCAGCTGCTTGAGCGTGGAGGCGCCCTTGGGGTAGGTGATCGCGTCGAACGAGGCGGCTACGGCCTCCACGTCGACGATCGGCTGCCGGATCGGGTGGGTCGTCGGCGCCAGGTCGGCGGCGTACGCGAGCTGCTTGTCGCTGGCCAGCTGCCCGGCCCACGCGTCGGTGAACTCGGTGCAGCGTACGGCGGCCCAGTGGGACGCCCACTCCGCGAACGACTCGTTGAGCCACAGGTCGTCCCACCACTGCATGGTCACCATGTCGCCGAACCACATGTGCGCCATCTCGTGCAGCAGCACCAGGGCCCGCAGCTCGCGGTCGGCGTAGGAGGGCGTGCGACGGAACAGCACCGCGTCGCTCCAGGTCACGCAACCGAAGTTCTCCATCGCGCCACCGAGGTCGGGCACGAACACCTGGTCGTAGCGTCGCTGCGGGAACTCCAGGCCGAACTGCTCGCCGAAGAACGCCAGACCGCTGCTCGTGACGTCGAAGTACTCCTCGGCGTCCCGCTCCAGCAGCGGGACCAGCGACTGCCGGCAGAACAGCCCCAGGTCGTGGTCGCCGCGCTCGCTGCGGATCTCGTGGAAGGGCCCCGCGTTCACCACGATGTTGTACGTCGACAGGGCCGGCGTGTCCGCGAACGCCCACCGGCGGGTCGCGCCGGACCCGGTGACCTCGGCGGCCCCGCTGTTGCTCGTGGCCGTCCAGGCTTCGGGGACCACGGCCTCGATGCCGAACACGGCCTTGAGGTCGGGCTGGTCGAAGCAGGCGAACACCCGCCGCGCGTCGTCGGGCTCGAACGTGGTCCACACGTAGACCTCCCCGTCGGCCGGGTCAACGGTGCGGTGCACCCCCTGGGCCTGGGCGGTGTTGGTCTGCACCGACCGGACGACCAGCTCGTTCTGCTCCGCCAGGTCGGAGAGCGGGATCCTGCCGCCCGGGAGCTGCCCGGTCGGCAGTGCCCGGCCGTTCAGCGTCGCCTCCTCGACCTCCGCGAGGCAGTCCACGAAGGTGTCGGCGCCGGCCTCGTTGCAGCGGAAGCTGATGCGCGAGGTGGCTCGCATCGCCTCACCCTCGAGAAGGCCGGTGAAGTCGAGCTCGAGGTCGTAGCGGACCACTTCGACGAGCTCGGCGCGGGCCTGCGCCTCGACCTGGCTGATGCTGCGGGGTGCGTTCATTCGCGGGAGGCTATCCCACGGCGCTGGAGCCGCCGGCGGGAGGCGGCACGCCGGGTTTCGTCCACAACAGCGCTGCGCCAGCGGTCGTCCCCCGCTCGAAAACCTGATCGGCGCAGCGACCCCTCCGGCTCCTAGCGTGGAGCCATGACCTCGTTGCTGGACTCGCCGCACCGGCCGGGTGGCACCGCTTCAGCCGGCGGACGTAGGCCGGCCGGCGTACTGGCTTGGACAGGGTGGCCGATCTTTCCCCGCGCCGTTGCTCGTCCAGCCCGGGCAGGAGGAACGTGAGAGCGACGGCGGCGTCACCGAGGCGCTGCCCCGATGGGAGGGGGTGGGCCGTGTACGCACGTACCATCACAATCGATGCCCGACCCGAGTCCGTGGAGGCAGGGATCACGCACACCCGCGAGGTGGCGCTCCCCGCCGTGACCAGCATCCCCGGCTGTCTCGGCATGTCCATGGTGGCCGACCGCGAGGGCGGCCGCTGCATCGCCACGTCGGCCTGGGAGTCCGAGGAGGCGATGCACGCCGCCGACACCCCGGCCCAGTCCATCCGGGAACGGGCCGCCGAGGTCTTCGGCGCCACCCCGGTGGTCGAGGAGTGGGAGATGGCGGTCATGCACCGCAGCCGCCCCGCCCCCGAGGGAGCCTGGGTGCGCTCCACCTGGGTCACCGGTGACCCGGCGGACCTGGAGCGGAGCATCGACGTCTACCGGCACACGACGGTGCCGACGGCCGAGGGGTTCGAGGGCTTCTGCAGCGCGAGCCTGATGGTCAACCGGGCCACCGGCCGCGCCATCTCCACGGTCACCTACGAAAGCCGGGAGGCCCTGGAGCGCACCCGGCAGTCGGCCGGCGACCTGCGGTCCGCGACGGTCGCTGAGTCCGGAGCCACGGTGCAGGACGTCCGCGAGTTCGAGCTGGTCCTCGCGCACCTCCACGTCCCCGAGATGGCCTGAGCGCCCCGGCCGGGCCCGTCCGGAAGGGTCCGGCAGGGGGGGCCAAAGGTCCTATCTGGAGGGCCGCGCCCGGGCGTACCTTCCGGGGAGGCAACCCCTTCCTGGAGGTCCGGATGACCACTGAAGCATCACCGTCCACCACGCCGACCATGCCGACGGCGCGCACATCGCCCGAGGCGCCGGAGCTCAGCCCGGCGACCCGGACCCAGCTCTACGAGACCATGGTGCTGAGTCGCACCTACGAGGAGGCGATTCTCCGCGAGTACCACGCCGACAAGGGCCCCGGCTTCGACATCGGCAAGGGGCTGGTCCCCGGCGAGATGCACCTCTCCGCGGGTCAGGAGCCGGTGGCCGCCGGCGTGTGCGCGCACCTGAGTGCCGACGACGCCGTCACCGCCACCCACCGTCCGCACCACCTCGCGATCGCGCACGGGGTCGACCTGCGCAAGATGACCGCGGAGATCTTCGGCCGTGAGGGCGGCCTGGGTCGCGGCCGGGGCGGGCACATGCACCTGTTCGACCCCGCGACGCACTTCTCCTGCTCCGGCATCATCGCCGAGGGCTACCCGCCGGCGCTCGGCCAGGCCTTCGCCTTCCGGCGGCGGGGCACCGACCGGATCGCGGTCGCGGTCACCGGAGAGGGCGCCGCCAACCAGGGCGGCTTCCACGAGTCGCTCAACCTGGCCGCCCGCTGGTCGCTGCCGGTCGTCTTCGTCGTCGAGGACAACGACTGGGGCATCTCGGTGCCGCGCGACGTGGCCACCGCGATCGGCTCCAACGCCGACCGGGCCTCCGCCTACGGGATCCCGGGCGAGCGGATCGAGGACAACGACGTGGAGGCGGTGCACGCCGCCGCCGGCCGCGCGGTGGCCCGGGCCCGCGCCGGGGAGGGCCCCTCGTTGATCGAGGTGCACACCCTGCGCCTGTGGGGTCACTTCGAGGGCGACGCCCAGGGGTACCGCAGCGACCTCGACGAGGTCCCGGGCCGCGACCCGATCCCGGCCTACGAGGCGCGGCTGCGCGAGGCCGGCCTCCTCGACGACGCCCGGATCGCCGAGATCAAGGACGACGCGAGCTCGCGCGTCGAGGACGCGATCCAGTTCGCCAAGTCCAGTCCGATCCCCGACCCGACCACCGCCACCGACTACGTCTTCGCCTGAGAGGAGCCCACGATGACGATCACAGAAGCACCCCAGGCGACCCGCCGGCTGACCACCTCCAAGGCGATGGTCGAGGCGATCGCGCAGGAGATGGAGCGCGACGAGTCGGTGTTCTACCTCGGTGAGGACGTCGGAGCCTACGGCGGCATCTTCAGCTCGACCACCGGGCTGCTCGAGCGTTTCGGCCCCGAACGGATCATCGACACCCCGATCTCCGAGACCGCGTTCATCGGGCTCGGGATCGGCGCCGCGGTGGAGGGCATGCGCCCGATCGTGGAGGTGATGTTCGCCGACTTCATGGGCGTCTGCCTCGACCAGATCTACAACCACATGGCCAAGATCCACTTCGAGTCCGGCGGCAACGTGAAGGTGCCGATGGTGCTGACGATGGCGACTGGCGGCGGCTACTCCGACGGCGCCCAGCACTCGCAGTGCCTGTGGGGCACGCTCGCACACCTGCCCGGGATGAAGGTCGTGGTGCCGAGCTCGCCGGCCGACGCCAAAGGCCTGATGACCGCCGCGATCCGCGACGACAACCCGGTCGTCTACATGTTCCACAAGGGCGTGATGGGGCTCCCGTGGATGGCGAAGAACCCGCGCAGCATCGAGGAGGTGCCCGACGGGGAGCACCTCGTCCCGATCGGCAAGGCGAGGATCGCCCGCGAGGGCAGCGACGTCACGGTCGTCACCTTGTCGCTGTCGGTGCACCACGCCCTCGACGTGGCGGAGAAGCTGGCGCCCCAAGGCATCGACGTGGAGGTCATCGACCTGCGCAGCCTGGTCCCGCTGGACCGGGAGGCGATCCTCACCTCGGTGGGCAAGACCGGGCGGCTGGTCGTGGTCGACGAGGACTACCTGTCCTATGGCGTCTCGGCGGAGGTGATCGCCACGATCACCGACCAGGACCCGGGCATGCTGGTCGTCCCGCCGCGGCGGATCGCCGTACCCGACGTGCCGATCCCCTACGCGCACGACTTGGAGTACGCCGTGCTGCCCCGGCACGACCGGATCGAAGCCGCGATCCGGGCGACCGCGGGATGACCGACGTCGTGTTCCCGCCGCTGTCGAAGGACACGCCGGACGCCGAGGGCGTCCTCGCCACGTGGTTCGTGAGCGAGGGCGCCCGGGTGGCTGCCGACGACCTGCTCGCGGAGGTCCAGGTCGACAAGGTGTCCGCGGAGGTACCGGCTCCGACCGCGGGGGTGGTGCACCTGCTCGTCGAGGAGGAGGCCGTGGTCAGGCAGGGGCAGCCGATCGCGCGGATCGACTGACCCCGCGCACGCTCGCGGACGCCATACGGATCGTGGCTGACAGGTCTCGTTCTGTATGACGTCCGGCGGGCCGGGCGACGGCCCGCGTCGGCATATCGCCGCAAAGGGCGCGAGCTCGCGCAGGTGTGCGGTTTCGCGTCCCCGGGGCGGCGCGCCGGTGCCACCATGGCTGCATGAGCGAGCAGCAGCTGACCGGCGCTTCCGCGGTCCTCGACTCGGCCGCGCACATCGAGCTCACCGAGCGCTGGGCGGCGCACAACTACCGTCCGCTGCCGGTGGTGATCAGCGCCGCGAGCGGGGCCTGGGTCACCGACGTGGAGGGCAACCACTACCTCGACTGCCTGGCCGGCTACTCCGCGCTCAGCTTCGGTCACGGCCACCCGCGGCTGCTCGCCGTGGCGCACGCGCAGCTCGACCGGCTGACGCTGACCAGCCGGGCGTTCTACAACGACCAGCTGGGTCCCTTCGCGCGCGACCTCGCAGCGTTCACCGGCAAGGACGTCGTGCTGCCGATGAACGCCGGTGCCGAAGCCGTCGAGACCGCGATCAAGGTGAGCCGGCGCTGGGGCTACGAGGTCAAGGGCGTGCCGGCGGGCACCGCGTCGATCATCGTGATGGAGGGCAACTTCCACGGCCGTACGACGACCATCGTCAGCTTCTCGACCGACGAGGCGGCGCGACGTGACTACGGGCCGTTCACGCCGGGCTTCCGGGTCGTGCCCTACGGGGACGCTGCGGCGGTCGAGGCCGCGGTCGACGAGACGACGGTCGCTGTGCTGCTGGAGCCGATCCAGGGGGAGGCCGGGGTGATCATCCCGCCCACCGGCTACCTGCGCGAGGTGCGCGCGCTGTGCGACCGGCACCGGCTGCTGATGGTCGCCGACGAGATCCAGTCCGGGCTGGCCCGCACCGGCCGGACCTTCGCGTGCGACCACGAGGACGTCGTCCCGGACGTCTACGTCCTCGGCAAGGCCCTCTCCGGCGGCATCCTGCCGGTCTCCGCGATCGCCGCGGACCACGAGGTGCTCGACGTGGTCACGCCGGGCTCGCACGGGTCCACGTTCGGAGGGAACCCGCTGGCCGCCGCGATCGGTCGGGAGGTGGTGGCGATGCTCGGCACGCACGAGTTCCAGGACCGGTCCACCCGGCTCGGCGCGCTGCTGGAGGAGGGGTTGCGCCCGCTCGTGGGGGCCGGCCTGGACGCGCTGCGCTGCCGCGGCCTGTGGGCCGGCGTGGACGTCGACCCGACCTTGATGTCCGGGCGGGAGACCTGCGAGGCGTTGCTGCGGCACGGGGTGCTGGCGAAGGAGACGCACGGCGCCACGCTGCGGCTGGCTCCTCCGCTGGTCTCGACGGAGGAGGACATCGGCGTCCTGGTCGACGCGCTCGGCGTCGTGCTCGCCGCAGCCCGGGCGGCCTGAGTCCCGGCCCCACCACCGGGTCGCCTTGTCACCCCGACCTGCGCGCCAGCAGGTCACGCAGCGTCCGGGCGTTGCGCACCGCGTGGCCGTCGCCGTCGTTGTTGAAGTAGGCATAGACCTCGCGGCCGCCGGCCTCCCACTCGCGGATCCGGTCGGCCCACCAGGACAGGTCGGCCTCCGAGTAGGAGCCGCCGTACAGGTGCTCGGTGTCGGGTCCGTGCAGCCGCAGGTAGACGAACGGCGCGGTGGCACGCAGGACGCAGGGCAGCCGGGCGCCGCTCATCACGCAGTACGCCGCCCCGTGCCGGCCGAGCAGCTCGAAGACCGCCTCGTCGTTCCACGTCGGGTGCCGCAGCTCGACCGCGACCCGGACCCACCACGGCAGCCGGCCGAGGAACCAGTCGAGCCGGGCGTCGTCGCGCTCGAAGGCCGGTGGCAGCTGCACGAGCAGCACCGCGCGCCGGTCGTACAACTCGTGCCAGGAGCCGACGATCCGGTCGACCCACACCTCGGGCGCGAGCAGCAGCTTGCCGTGCGTGAGGCCGCGCGGCGCCTTCACCGACATCTGGAACCCGTCGGGGAGCCGGCGTCGCCAGCCGGCGAACGAGGTGTTGCGGGGCCACCGGTAGAAGCTGGCGTTGAGCTCGACGGTGGAGAACTCGCGGGTGTAGAGGTCGAGACGGCGGGCGGCGGGAGTGCCGGGTGGGTAGAGCACGTGCTCCCAGTGGTCGTAGCTCCAGCCCGACGTGCCGATCCATGCCATGGCAGGACAGTGCCCACTCGGTCCGAGGTGAGTCACCGCCTCCGGACCAGAGGCCCGGGCAGCCCGGCGCCGGCACGGTGGGGGATGGCCGCCACCGGTCCCGCCGGACATGGGTGCTGTCCCCGATGCCCGAGGTGCGGTGCCGGGCCTAGCGTCGTGGTGTCCGGCTGACCGGCCGGTCACCACCGTCAGGAGGCAGCCATGCCGTTCGTCAGTGTGAAGGTCGTCGAGGGGGTCTTCAGCCCCGAGCAGAAGCAGCAGATCGTGGAGCGGGTGACCGAGGCGATGGTCTCGGTCGAGGGGGAGAACATGCGCGGCGTCACCATGGTGGTCATCGAGCAGGTCGCCAGCGGTGACTGGGGGATCGGCGGCCAGACGCTGACCACGGAGGCGATCAAGGCGTTGGCTGCCGGTACGCCGGAGCCCGCGCCGGTCTGAGCGGCAGATCGGGCTGCAGATGCGCCGGCTCGACGGTCACGGGGGCTGCAGATGCGCCGACTCGACGGTCAGGGGGGCTGCAGATGCGCCGACTCGACGGTCAGGGGCTGCAGATGCGCCGACTCGGCCTCAGCCGCGGGCGAGCGCGGCCGCGGCGGCGGCGCGTCCGGCGCGGCCGCTGAGCCCGAGCTTCGCGTAGACGTGGGCCAGGTGACGCTCGACGGTCCGCTCGCTGAGGACGAGCCGGCCGGCGATCTCCTGGTTGGACCGGCCCTCGGCGACCAGGCCCAGCACCTCCGCCTCGCGGGCGGTCAGCGTGGCGAGTGCCTGGTTGGCCCGTCCGGACGACGCCGGCTCCGGCGCCGGGGCCGTGCCCAGGAAGGAGTCCACCTCGGACCACAGCTGGTCCCAGGCCGGCTCGTCGACGCGGAGCAGGTGGTTGCGGCTCTCCAGGGGCACGAACCGGGCGCGTGGGATCAGCGCGGCCAGCTCGCGGCCCAGGTCGAAGGGGACCACCCCGTCGCGGCGGGCGTGCAGGACCAGGGTCGGCGCCACGACGCTGCGCGCCGCCTCGGTCACGTCGAGCGCGTAGCGCACCCGCATGTGCCGCACCGCCCCGGCGGCGGACGCGGACCACTCTGCGAGCTCGTCGAACCAGCGCAGCTCGTCGGCCGCCGCGTCGGGCATCATCCGGGAGGCCCACAGGTGCCGCATCGCCGGGTTGTCGGCGGCCCAGCCGTCCTGCATCAGCGCCAGCATCGCCTCGGCCTCGCGGTGCTCGCGCTCCGACCCGCGGCGGTACCGGCCCACCGCGTAGGTCCCGATCAGCACGAGCTCGGAGACCCGCTCCGGGTGCCGGGCGGCGTAGGCGATCGCCACCGGGCCGGCCTGGCAGAGCGCCAGCAGCGGGAACCGCTCGCAGCCCGCCGCGTCGACGACGGCCTCCAGGTCCGCGAGCCAGCCCTCGAGCGACACCTCCGCCACGTCGCGGTCCGAGAGCCCGGTGTCGCGGGCGTCGTAGCGCACGACGGTGCGCCGGCGGCCGAGCTCGCCGAGCCAGTGCCGCCACACCGGGCTGTCCCAGTCGTGCTCGAGGTGGGTCATCCAGTGCGCGACCTTCACCAGCGGCGGCCCCTGACCGTGCGTGGCGTAGCCGATCCGGACCCCGTCGGCGGCCCGGGCGAACCGGATCTGCTGCCGTGTCGTCACCTGCTCAGGGTCACACCGGCCTCGTGCCTTCGCAATGGTCAGCCGGGCTGGTCCTTGGTCCGGTGCAGCAGCCAGTCCTGGCCGGTCCGGATCAGGGCGTAGCGCACCGAGCCGCTCCGGCCGTGCAGGACGAACTTGAGCCGCCGCTCGGTGCTGCCGTCGTCCTCCCACCAGCCGGTGTCGGCGACCGACTTGTGCTCGTCCTCGAAGGTGAGGTGCTCCAGCTCGTGGTCGTCCACGGCGATCGCGAGCCGGTCGTGGCTGCTGTCCGGCGGCAGCCCCCGCGGCACCGCCCAGGAGCGCAGCACGCCGTCCTGCTCCAGGCGCAGGTCGAAGTGCGGGCGGGGCCTGCGGTGGTCGTGCAGCACGAAGGCGGGACGGCCCGGACGCTCGGTCATGTCCTGATCCTGCACGCCGGCGGCCACGGCCACACCTCGGAGCGGGCTCAGAGCAGACCGGACCGGACCGGACCGGACCGGGACCCGACCGGATGCGGAGTCAGAGCAGGACCTCGTCGGCGTACACCAGCCGCTGCTCGGTGCGCGGCAGCGGGGCGATCACCGGGCCGGACTCCAGCGGCGAGAGCGGATCACCCGCGAACCGCTCCCACTCCTCGACCGTGACCCGCCACCGGGCCTCCGGCGCGGCGCCCGGGAGCGCCGGGCGCCGCAACGGGATCGTGGTGCCGGCGTCGAGCTCGCCCACCCAGGCCGCCTGCGCGGCGCCCTCGTCGACGGCGCGGACCTGCAGCACCGTGGTGGCCACGGTCTCCCAGCCCAGGTCGGTGTCGATGACCGGGTCGCGCCGCTGCAGCCGGGCGATCACGGAGCGGTTCGCGCCGATCTCGGCGGCCGGCGGCGGCCGGAAGCGCACCGGGCCCTCGGCCCCGCGCACCCCGATGGTGCCGCTGACCACCACGCGCACGTGGGTGTCGTCGGTCCGGGACACCGTGGTGCTGCGCTCCGGCGTGACCTGGACGAAGTCGCAGCGCACCGGTGCCGACAGGTGGCAGCCGTTCACCGAGGACGGCTGGTAGCGCGCGACCGCGAGCCGCACGAACGGCCAGAACGCCGTGCCCGGGTCGATCGCCACGTCGACGTACCAGAGCCCGCGCTCGTCGTTGTACTGCGGCCGGTACGGCACCACCTGCACCTGGGGCCGCCCGGGCACCGAGTCCAGCGGCAGCAGCACCGGGGCGGCCACCGGGCGGCCGGGGAGCTGCCGGTCGTCGACGCCGATCTGGTGCAGCAGGTTGTCCAGGGCGAGGAAGTCCAGGGCGCGCCGGGGCACCGGGGCGCTGCGCCACACCGGGTCGGCCCCGACCTTGCTGACGAACGGAAAGCCGGAGCCATCCTCACCGGCGGGTTCGAAGGCGTCGCCGGTGCCCGGCGGCGCGAGCAGCACGCCGACGAGCTCGCCGTCCCCGCTGCTGAACCAGGGCCGCTCGAGATAGATCCGTACGCCGCTGCGACGGGTGTGCCGCACGCCCATCGGCTGCTCCGCCTCGGCGCCCTCGTCCCACCGGAACAGCGGGAGGACCGAGTGCACGATCGGGGCGGCCGGCGGGGCGGAGGAGGGCACGTCGACGAGGACCGGGGCACCGACGACGCTGTAGCCGTCGTCACCGGGCTGCAGCGGCTGCTGCAGGTCGGGGTGGAAGTACTCCCGGAACCGCGAGGTCGCCCGGAACCGGTAGCTCACGTCGCGGTGCCTGGTGTCGGGCAGCTGGTGGATGGCCTGGTGCAGCATGAGGTCCTCGAACCCCGGCAGGGTGATCTGGGCGGTGACCAGCCCGAGCCCGGCGATGTCCTCGGCGGGGCCGATCGGCACCTGGAACGCGATCGCGTTGTTCGGCTGCAAGCGCCACCGGCCCTGGGTGAGGTCGTCGACCGGGTCGGTCCAGGACGCCTCGGCGATCAGGCTGTCGGTGCTGGGCCCGTGCACGTCCACGCCGCCGGACAACGCCACCCAGGACTGGCCGCGGACCCGCTGCGGCCGGGTCAGGGTCGGCCGTGGCGCCTCGAGCGGGCGCGGTACGGCGTGCACCAGCAGCACGTCCTCGGACGGCGTGAGGCCCCACAGCCAGCCGTCGGCGGCGGCCTCCTGCACGTCGTGGTCGGCCTGCACCGCCGGGGCGAGGCTGCGCCAGAGGCCGAACAGCCGCAGGGTCTCGCGGTCCAGCGAGGAGGAGAGCCGGAACCGCTGCTGGTCGCCGGCCGGCAGCCGCAGCCGCATCACCCGTCCGCGCACGGCGGCGCCGAGCTGGTCGGCCCCCTCGAGCACGAACCTGAAGGGCTGCTTCTCCGGCCAGCTGCCGAGGTACGCCGCGGTGAACCCCTCGCCGCCGAAGGGGAACGGGATCCGCCGGTCGAGGCCCGCCTCGGGGAAGACCACCGAGACGCCGAGCGCCATCGGGTCCGGCAGGTAGGGAAGGCTGAGCTCGTCGGTGTCGTGCACGACGTACTGGCCGGGCAGCGGCGGCACGCCCGGCTGCAGCGGCAGCATCCGCGTCGCCGGGTCCTCGACCGCGGTGGTGGGGGTGCCCTCCAGCCGCACCCCGGGCTGGCCGAGCCGCTGCCCCGGGTGCTCCAGGTCGGCGCGGTCGACGTCGAGGAACGAGCCGTCCTCGGCGATCGCCCAGCCGAGCATCGCCTGCCGGTCCGTCGCCGACGCCGGGCCGATGCCGGGGTCGAACATGCCGTGCAGCTCGGCCTCCATCTGGCTGGTCTTCGGCGGGGCCAGGTGCCGCTGCGAGGTGGCCGCGTAGTCGAGGTCCAGGTCGGGGTGGTCGGTGCGCACCTGGGCGGCGTACGCCGCAGGGTCGGTCACCGTGATCGCGAGCGTGTCCGGGTCCTGGGTGACGCCGGAACGCACCACCAGCACCCGCAGCGACTCGCCCTCGGTGTAGCGGCGTCGGGGCACCACCGCCGGCGGCGGCACCGGGTCCCACCGCAGGAACGGGCGCAGCCTGGTCACGGTGTCCAGCGCGGCGACGGCCCGTTCGGCGATGCCGCCGGGCAGCACGTGCGCGACCAGCTGCGAGGCGGCCAGCGCCGTGAGCGAGTCGACCGAGCGTGCGGACGGGTCGGCGAGCATCGGCTGGGCGGGGTCGGCGAGGCTCGCCGCGGTCACCTCCGCGACCAGCGCGCGGCGGCTGACCCGGGCCATCTGCGGGCCTACCGGGGGCGTCGCCGGGGAGAGCCGGCGGTCGCGGAGCCGGGCGCCGAGCAGCGCCTGGAGCTGGTCGGGCAGCTCCACCTGCGGCTGGTCCGGAGTCCGGGCCGCCTCCAAGCGGCGCCGCTCCAGCAGGCCGTGGGTGGCCAGCCGCAGCGGGTCCGCCCAGAGGGTGGCCGCCTCCGTCGCGGCACCGTCGGCGGGCAGCGCCGCGGCGAGCGCCGAGGCCACGTCCGCGCGGGGCGGCAGCGGCTGCGGGTTGAGCTCGTGGGCGCGAGAGTTCCCGGCCAGGTCCACGCCCCAGGCCCGGAACGCGTAGGACCGGCCGAACCGCAGCCGCGGCAGGGTCCCGGGCGCGACGGCGTGCGTGAACCGGACCGGGTGCGGCGGCCGCTCGCCGGGACCGGGGTCGTCGGGGACGTCCTCGACGACCTCGTCGGGCCCGTCGTTGCGGATCCGCTTGCCCGGTCGCGGCGCCGCCAGGCTCCAGCCCTCCCAGCCGAACACGGCCTCGTGCACGTGCACCGGGGAGTCGGCCACGCCGGGGGTCTCGTGCGCCGCCGTGCCCTGGATGAACGCGTCCTCCTCGAGGTCGTCGATCACCTTGCCGGCGCCCTTGACGAAGACGTCGGTGCGGCGCCGGTGCAGCGACGCCCACCGACCGACCGTGTCGTCCCACACCTCGACGCGCAGGCCGCGGGTGACGTCCTCGGTGTGCAGGCTGCTGACGCCGGCGTCCACCAGGTCGGTCTGCAGCTGCGTCTGCCGCCCCAGCCGCCGCTTGGTGTCCAGCGCCTGCCCGGTGCGGGCGACCGTGAGGCCGTTGGCGCGCAGCGCCGGAGTGGCCGCGTCCGCCGGGTTGCCGTTGTCCTCGACCTTGACCAGCCGCGGGATCGTCCAGAGGAACCGCTCGGTCTTGATCGCGCTTCCGTCGGCGTCGACGTCGAGCACGGTGAACCGGTCCTCGTTGCCGAGCCGCAGCGCCCCCTGCGCCCAGTCGGCCCCGGCAGGCACGGTGACCAGGGCGCCGTCCTCGGTGCTCTGGCACAGCACCTGGTTGCCCTCGGAGACGACCCGGCCGTCCACGGTGATCCGCGCCGAGAGCCACTGCGAGTCCAGGAGCCGCCGCACGTCGGCCTGCAGGTCCACCACGAGGCCGAGCCGGCGCAGCAGCTCGGGGTGGTCGCCGAGCATCGCGCAGCGCTCGTGGAACTCCGGCTCCGGCGCGGGCAGCGGGGTCGCGACGGCGTCCGGGTCGGGCCGCTCCCGGTAGGCGCCCTGCGACTCGGGTCGCTCGTAGAAGCGTCGGGCCCGGTGCAGCTCGACGGCCATCCGGCGTACCAGCTCGCCCAGCCCGGCCGCGGTGTCGATGCCGCCGGGCATGTCCGACCAGCGTTCCAGCGAGGCGTTCTCGACGATGTCGTCGAGCTGGGCGGTCATCAGCGACTCGTCGTACACCTGACGGCGCTCGTGGCCGAACACCTCCGTGCGCTGGTAGTCGTGCGCGATCTCGAGCACCGCCTCGGTGAGCGGGTGGTCACGCACCGCCGGAGGGGCGGTCGGGCTGGCCAGGGTGGTCGCCACGTGCAGCGCCTTGGCGAGCGTGCTCACGGTGCGGGTGTCGAAGCTGCGCCACTGCCGGTCCTGCCACTGCGGCAGCCGGTTCGGCCGCACCGGCGTGGCCGGCCCGAACATCCGCTTCCACAGCGCCGGGTCGATCGGGTCGAGCAGCGGCACCGCGTCGATCGGCCCGACCTGGTCGAACAGCTCGATCCGGGCGCGCTGCTTCACCGCGCCGGCCCAGTCGCGGAACAGGGGGAACTCCCGCAGCGGCGTGCCGTCCTCGGCGGCGTCGATCCGCGGCGTGACGAACACCGAGACGTGGAAGGGCGCCGCCGGCCGCACGGAGAACGGCAGTGCGCAGACGATGCAGAACTCGCGTTCCAAGGGCGCTCCCTCGTGTCTGGTGAAGTGGGTTCGGTCGCGGTCAGTCGGCGGCGAAAGCCAGGCAGTACTCGTCCCAGGCGGGTGAGGTGCCGTCCTCGGCGCCCAGGATCTCGCGGTACGACGGGTCGCCGTTCGAGCCGGCGAAGCGTCGCTCGGCGCTGACCTGCACCGAGCCGGAGAAGAACAGCACGTCGACCTCGACGGTGATGGTGGCGCGGCCGACCATCTTGCCGGTGTCGAACTCGTAGAGCAGCTCCATGTACAGCTCGATGGAGGCGCTGATCAGGCCGAGGACGTCCACCTCGCCGCGGAGCCGGAAGTAGCCGGTGAGCGACCCCTTCTCGCCCTCCAGCCGGATGTAGATCCCGATCATCGCCGAGATCGACCCGGAGGCGACGCCGAAGTCGACGGCGAGCGCGGCCCCCGCCTCCAGGCCGAGCTCGAGGACGTCGAGACCGTCGGGGGCGACCCGGATCAGGAACCAGCCGCCGCCGCCCAGGCACATCACCGTCAGCGTGAACGGCTGCTCCCGGGTGCAGAAGTTGAAGCCGACGGTCAGCGTCCTGCCGAGGAACGGTACGTCGACGTCCGCGCCGAGCGACATGTTCGACAGGTTGAACACGCCGATCGCCACGCTCGGCAGCGCCAGCGTGAAGCCCGCGGTGGCGCCCGCCGGGGAGACGTCGAGGAACGGCGGGTCGCTGAAGCCGTCGAGGGGGATCAGGTCCTTGATGACCTCGACGAAGGAGAGCAGCCCGAGGAACTCGATCTCGCCGAGCACCACGTCGACCTCGGGCTTGCCGGTGGTGCCCGCCTTGAAGAACAGGTGGTCGAACGGCACCCGCATCAGCGGCGTCCCGGGGAACAGCAGCAGCGAGATGTCGCGGATCTCGGCGCTCGCGGTGACGTCCGCGGTGCCGTCGCCGCCGACCCGGCCCTCGACGGCGAGCACCAGGTTGTCCCGGCCGCCGTCGCCGAGCTCGAGGATCGGCGCCGCCTGCGGCCACGGCTGCAGCTGCGGCTTCCACTCGAAGCGGAAGCGCTGCTGCACCGAGGACGGGTCGAAGCCGTTGACCAGGTTGAAGAAGTCCTGCACCAGGTCCTCGGCCGCGGCGATCTCGGTGAGGCCGTCGGCCAGCCGGTCCAGCACCGTGGCGGCCTGCGGGGGCAGCAGCGCGGCCAGGGCCCGGACGTCGGCGAGCAGCGCGTCGAGCGCCGTGAAGGTCGGGGCGATCGCCGCCTCGACGTCGCCGAGATCGACACCGGCCAGCGCCGTGAGCAGGGTGATGAACTGTTCGACCAGGTCGTCGGCCGAGGCGGCGACCTGGTGCGCCGCGGCGAGCGCCTGCTGCGCCTGCTGCTGCAGGTGCGCCGACTTCTCCTGGGCCCGGCCCACGAGCTTCTCGGCCTCGACGACGGCGTCCTGCGCCTGCGCCGCGAGCCGCTGCACGTCGAGGCCGAGCTGCTCGATGCGGCCCAGCGTCTCGGTGAGCACCGACGGCGCCTGTGCCAGGTCGTCGGGCAGCAGCTTGACCAGGTCGGCGAGGCTGACCAGCCCGAACAGCTTCGGCAGCGCCCCCATCAGGAACTTCTGCGGGTCGAACGTGCCGGCGACCATGCCGTCCAGGTCGCCGATCGGGCCGGTCGCCCGGGACAGCCCGCGGATCGGCAGGTCGGGGGAGAGGAAGCCGCCGGCCTTGTCGCTGCCGGACGCGGCGCCGGCGCCGAACTTCAGCTGCGGCAGCGGCACCGTCGGGTCCTGCTGGGCCGGCTCGCCGCCGCCTCCGACGTTGACCGCGGCCCAGACCTCACCGGCCGCCGGCGAGCCGAACCCGCCGGCGACGTACCCCTCGAAGTAGGAGATCGCGATCGGCCCGGTGCGGGAGAGCTGCTGCACCGCCGGCACCACCACCGAGGCCGCGCTCATCCGCGGAGTGCTCTCGCCGAGGCCGGCCTGGCCGAGCAGCCAGACCGCGGCGCTCTCCAGGGTCGGGTCGGGTCCCGCCCCGCTCGGCACGAACGCCACCTTCTGCCCCGACAGGTCGACCCGGCGGCTCGGGTCGGCGGCGTACGCCGTGTCCACGGCCGCCCGCTGCGGCGCGCTGTTGAACGCCTCGGAGACCCAGACCAGCGGCGTGTGCAGCCGCACCGGCCGGTCGTCGTGGTCGAGGGCGTCGAGGGTGAACGCGAACCGCTGACCGCCCACCCTCGGCCAGAAGAACGTGTCCTGGCTGTCGCCGGTGACGTTGCCCGGCCGCTCGATGACGGGGCTGACCAGCGGGCGCACGTCCACGCGGGTGAACGGCAGCCGCCGGTCGGCGTAGGTCCGGGTGCGCTCGCCGACGACGAGGAACATCCGCTGGTAGAGCGCGGCGACAGGCTCGGTGACGTCCTTCATCTTGCGCTCGGTCACCTTGACCAGCGCGGCCTGGTGCCCGAACGGGTACAGGTAGCCGGGGTAGACGACCCGGACGTACTGGTCGCGGCCCATCGGCGCGACGTGGTCCCAGGCCAGCAGCGAGCTCATCCCGGCCTCGGAGTAGGGCCGGGTCGTCCAGGCGCCGTGCAGGTCCAGCCAGGCGCCGATGCTGGAGAGCCAGAGCGCGTCGGCGCCGACCGGGACCGGGGCGATCGGGCCGGAGTCCCCGCGCCAGGTCTCGGCGGTCTGCCGGACGATCATGTTCCGGTCGCTGCGGTCCAGCGAGCCCAGGAACGGCGGGTCCACGGCCTGGGCGGGGTCCCGGGGGTCGGCGTGGCTGAGCGGGTTGATCGCCGGCTGGGTGTCGAGGCCGGCGTCCTTCCAGGAGTCGCCGACCCAGTCCCGGTCGCGCGTCCACAGCGCCCGGACGATGCGTCGCCTCCGGTTGTGCTCGTCGGGAGGTCCGCCCTCGGTGGTCGGCCGGCTCGCCAGCCGGCTGTGCCACAGCTCGACGTGTGCGTCGGCGTCCCCGGCGGGCACCGGGCCGACCGCGTGGGCGAACCGCGCCTCGGGCCCGGGGGAGAGCAGTAGCCGGAACGGCGCCTCGACGGCGGTCTCGTCATCCGTCGGCCGCCGGCTCAGCGTGCGACGGGCCCGGATCGCCCCGATGATGCCGGGGACCAGCCCGCGGCCCGGCGCGAACAGCCCGCCCTCCGGGAGCGCGGTGCGGCCGCCGACCGCCGGGGTGCTGGACGCGAGCAGCGCCCGGGCGCGCCGGACCGAGCGGGCCTGCTCCAGGGCGCCGGCCACGGTGGTGGTGTCCGGCGGCGGGTTCTCACGCAGGAACCGCGCCCCGGCCCGTTCGATCACCGGGCCGTCGGCGTGCAGCCGGGCGACGAGCCCGTCGCCGAGGTGCAGGAACGGGGGTTCCCAGACGATCAGTGGCTTGCGGCCGAGGCTGCCAGTGGTCGGGGCGTCGCCGGGCAGCGCCAGCGGGTGCAGCACCAGCTCCAGGCGACGCATCGCGGCCAGGATCCCGGCGGTGGAGAACTCGACCGTCTCCCCGTCCGGGACCGCGAACACCAGCCGCGACGGCCGGGCCGGACGGAAGCCGACCGGCGGGGTGGCCCGGCTGCCCGCGGGATCCGGCGGCCAGGAGTCCGGTGCCGGGCTGCCGCCGGTGCCCGGCTCCGTCGAGGGAACCGTCGACGCGTCCTCGTACGTCGCCTCCTCGAACCCGTGCTGGAAGGTGTGCTCGACCTTCATCCGGGCGACCTGTCCGGCCCGGGGCCGCACGGCCGCCGGTCCGGAGCCGCCAAACCACAGCTCGCAGCCCGTGAACGTGACGCTCAGGGCCACCAGGTCGCGCGGCCGGATCAGGTCGACCCGGATCCGGTCCTCGCTGCCCGCGTCACCCCCGCCACCGGCGCCGTCGGCCGGTCCGGGGGCGGCCTCTCCCGGTTCGACCCACCGCCACCCGGCGGCGAACCTCAGCGGGTCGACGGCGCGGAGCGCCCGGCGGCGTGGTCGGCGTGGCGGCATCTCGATCCCCGATGTGTGCAGGGTTCTTTACCGTCACGACGGTAACGATGTCGGGAGCCGCCCGGTATGGCCCCTATGGGCCAACCGCGGGTCAGCCGGCCGCCCCCACCGCCGGCTCGCTCGGCACGTCCTGCTTGCGGGCGTTGATCACGAACAGCGCCACCAGCAGGGCCACCCCGAGTAGCACCGCGCCCCAGAAGAACGCCACGTGGTAGCCGGAGAGGAACGCGTCCGGCGCCATCGTGCGGGCGTCCTCCGGGCTCCGCACGTTGTCGGCGAGGTAGGCGGTGACCGCGCCGGCGAACAGCGTGTTGAGCAGCGCCGTACCCAGCGAGCCGCCGATCTGCTGCGAGGTGTTCAGCACCGCGCTCGCGATGCCGGCGTCGTGCTCGCCGACGTTGACCAGCGCGGTGCTGGAGGCCGGGATGAACACGCACGCCATGCCGATGCTCATCAACAGCATCGAGGGCAGCACCCAGGCCACGTAGGAGGTGTCGGCCTCGACCTGGGTGAGCATCAGCATCCCGGTGACCGCGAGCGCCAGCCCGGGGACCATCAGCGCCTTCGGCCCGACCCGCGGCAGCAGCTGCGCCACCGCGCCGGCGGTCAGGATGATCCCGACGCTGAACGGCAGGAACGCGAAGCCGGCCCGGAGCGGGCTGTACCCGAGGTTGAGCTGGAAGTAGTAGGTGAGGAACAGGAACATCGCGAACAGGCCGGCCCCGACGAACAGGAAGACCAGGTAGGAACCGCCCCGGTTGCGGTCGAGCACCACCCGCAGCGGAAGCATCGGGTTCTTGGCCCGGCGCTCCCAGGCCACGAACGCGACCAGCAGCACCAGCGCGGCCACCAGCCAGGCGAGCGTCTTCGGGTCGGTCCAGCCCTGCACCGCGGTGTCCTGCGGGTTGTCGGGGTTCGCCGCCTTGGCCGCCTCGGTGAAGCCGTAGACGAGCGAGAACAGCCCGGTGGTCGCCAGCAGCACGCCGGGGACGTCGTAGCGGGTGTCGCCGGGAGCCTTGCTCTCGCGCACCAGACGTACGGCGGCCAGCGCGACCAGCATCGCCACCGGGACGTTCACGCCCAGGCACCAGCGCCAGGAGGTGAACTCGGTGAGGACGCCACCGACGATCAGGCCGATCGCGGCGCCGCCGCCGGACAGCGCACCGAAGACGCCGAAGGCCTTGGCGCGCTCGCGCGGCTCGGTGAAGGTCACGGTCAGCAGCGACAGCGCGGCCGGGGCCATCAGCGCCGCGAACGCGCCCTGCAGCGCCCGGGCCGCGAAGAGCAGCTCGGCGGTCGGGGCGAGGCCGCCGATCGCCGACGCGGCCGCGAAGCCGCCCAGGCCGATCAGGAACGTCCGCTTCCGGCCGGTGTAGTCGGCGATCCGGCCGCCGAGCAGCAGCAGCGCGCCGAAGGCCAGCGTGTAGGCGGTCACCACCCACTGCCGGTCGGCGTTGCTGATGCCCAGGTCCTGCTGCGCCGACGGCAGGGCGATGTTCACGATGGAGGCGTCCAGCACGATCATCAGCTGGGCCGCGGCGATCACCGCGAGGGCCCACCACCGCCGGGGATCGACCTCGGGAGCGGTGTCGGCCGGCTGCGTGGTCCGGGCGGTGGGTGCGGCTGGGGTCGGGGGCACGGCGTCGGACACGATGTCTCCTCGGTGTGGAACGTCTTCGTGTGAGCGGCCACGCGGCCGTCCGAGGCGACAACCGGGTCCCCGGCGGGGGTGTTCCCGGATCCGGTGAAGTTTTGCCTAACGGCCGGTGTCGTCTGGACCGCCGCCGGCGTCCACGACGGCCAGGGTCTGCCGGGCGATCTCCCACTCCTCGTTGGTGGGCACCACCAGCACGGCGACCTCGCTGCCCTCGGCCGAGACCACCGTGGGCCGGTCGGGACGGACGTCGTTGCGCTCGGCGTCGAGGACCACGCCGAGCCGCTCCAGCCCGGACAGCGAGCGGGCCCGCACCTGGGGGGCGTTCTGACCGACCCCGGCGGTGAACACCACGGCGTCGACGTGACCGAGCACGGCGTAGTAGGCCCCGACGTACTTGCGGATCCGGTGGCAGTAGACCTCGAAGCCGAGCCGGGCGTCCTCGTCGCCGTCGGCGCGCAGCTTCTCCAGCGTGCGGAAGTCGTTGTGGCCGGTGAGCCCCTTGAGCCCGGAGGTCTTGTTGAGCGCGTCGTCGATCTCCTCCAGCGACCAGCCGAGCTGCCGGTGCAGGTGCGCCGGGACGGCCGGGTCCAGGTCGCCCGAGCGGGTGCCCATCACCAGTCCCTCGAGCGGGGTCAGCCCCATCGAGGTCTCGACCGAGCGACCGCCCTCGATGGCGGTCGCCGAGCAGCCGTTGCCCAGGTGCAGCACGATCAGGTTGACCTCCTCGAGCGGCCGGCCGAGCAGGTCCGCGGCCGCCCGGGACACGAAGGCGTAGGAGGTGCCGTGGAAGCCGTAGCGCCGGATCTGGTGGTCGTCGCGCCAGCTGCGCGGCACCGCGTAGGTGTAGGCGTGCTCGGGCAGCGTCTGGTGGAAGGCGGTGTCGAAGATCGCCACCTGCGGCAGGTCGGGGAAGAGCTTGCGGGCCACCCGCAGGCCCTCGAGGTTGGCCGGGTTGTGCAGCGGGGCGAGGGGCACCAGCTCGGTGACCGCCTCGATCAGCTCGTCGTCGACGCGCGCCGGGGAGGAGAACCGGGCGCCACCGTGGACGACCCGGTGGCCGACGGCCCGGATGTCGGCGTCGTGCAGCGACGGGCCGTGCTCGGCGAAGGCGTCCAGCGCGGCGCGCAGCGCCTGCTCGTGGTCGGCGACGGGGCGCTCGACCCGGTGCTCGCCGTCGGCGGCGTGGTGGGTGATCACCCCGGTGCCCTCGCCGATCCGCTCGACCAGACCGTCGGCGCGCTTCTCGCCGGAGTCGGCGTCGACGAGGCTGTACTTCAACGAGGAGGAGCCGGTGTTGATCACCAGCACCAACGCGCTCACCCGCGACCTCCGGCCGGCTTCTGCGCCTGGATCGCGGTGATCGCGATCGTGTTCACGATGTCGCGCACGGTCGCGCCGCGGGAGAGGTCGTTGACCGGTTTGCGCAGGCCCTGGAGCACCGGCCCGATGGCGACCGCCCCGGCCGAGCGCTGCACGGCCTTGTAGGTGTTGTTCCCGGTGTTCAGGTCCGGGAAGACGAAGACCGTCGCGCGACCGGCCACGTGGGAGTCGGGCAGCTTCGTCCGGGCGACCGCGCTGTCGATGGCCGCGTCGTACTGGATGGGGCCCTCGACGAGCAGCTGGGGGGCGCGCTCCCGGACCAGGGTGGTCGCCTTGGAGACCTTCTCCACGTCGGTGCCGGCACCCGAGCTGCCGGTGGAGTAGGACAGCATCGCGATCCGCGGCTCGATCCCGAACCCGGCGGCGGTCGCGGCCGAGGAGATCGCGATGTCGGCGAGCTGCTCCGCGGACGGGTCGGGGTTGACCGCGCAGTCGCCGTACACCAGCACCTGGTTCTCCAGGCACATGAAGAACACCGAGGAGACCACCGAGACCCCCGGAGTGGTCTTGACGATCTCGAGGGCCGGCCGGATCGTGTGCGCGGTGGTGTGCACGGCGCCCGACACCATCCCGTCGGCGAGGCCCAGCTCGACCATCAGGGTGCCGAAGTAGGAGACGTCTGTGACCACCGAGCGCGCGTCGTCGAGGTCGATCCCCTTGTGCTTGCGGCGCTCGAAGTACTCCTGCGCGAACCGCTCACGGTGCTCGGCGTCGGTCGGGTCGACCACCCGTGCCTCGGAGATGTCGACGCCGAAGGTGGCGGCCGCGGCGGTGATCCGGATCGGGTCGCCGAGCAGGGTCAGGTCGGCGAGGCCGCGGCGCAGCACGATGTCGGCGGCGCGCAGGATCCGCTCCTCGTCGCCCTCCGGCAGCACGATGTGGCGGCGGTCCGCCACCGCCCGGTCGATCAGCTGGTGCTCGAACATCAGCGGCGTCACCGCGTCGGTGCGGGCGACCTCCAGCCGGTCGAGCAGCGCGTCGCCGTCGACGTGCTCGCTGAACAGCGACATCGCGGTGACCACCTTGCGGGTGGACTCCTTGGTCAGCCGGCCGCGGACCCCGTTGAGCGCGGTGGTGGTCGCGTGGGTGCCGAGGTCGGTGGCGATGATCGGCATCGTGGCGCCGATGCCCTCGATCAGCCGCACCACCTGGCTGGGCAGGGAGAGGCCGCCGTTGAGCACGATCCCGGACATCTGCGGGAAGTTGGCGGAGACATGCGCGGTGAGCACGCCGAGGACGACCTCGGGGCGGTCGCCCGGGGTGACGACCACCGCGCCCTCGAACAGCCGGTCCAGCACGTTGGGCATCGTCATCGCGGCGACCACGATGCCGGTGGACTCGCGACCGAGCAGGTTGGCGCCGCCGCTGACCAGGGTGCCGTCGCAGGCCTTCATCAGGTCGCCGACGGAGGCGGCGCTGAGCAGCGGCTCCTCGGGCAGCGCGTAGGTCAGCACGTCGTCGACGGCGATCGCCGCCACGTCGTCGAGCACCCGCGCGGCGTCGCAGCGGTTCGCCACCACCGCGAACAGCGTGCCGTGCTGCGCACGCAGCTCGCCGACCGCCATCGAGGCCATCGTGTGCAGCTCCTCCGGGCTGCGGCCGAAGCCGTTGAGCACCAGCAGCACCGGAGCACCGAGGTTGGCCGCTATCCGGGCGTTGTAGGAGAACTCCATGGGGGTGCCGACGTCGGTGTAGTCGGAGCCGACCACGACCACGGCGTCGCAGCGGTCCGCCACCTGGTGGTAGCGCTCGACGATCCGGTCCAGCGCGGCGAGCGGGCTGGCGTGCACGTCGTCGTAGGTGACGCCGGCGCAGTCGTCGTAGTCCAGCGTGACGGCCTCGTGGGAGGTGAGCAGGTCCAGCACGTAGTCGCGGCCGCCGGTCGCGGCGCTGTCGGCGCGGACCACCGGCCGGAACACCCCGACCCGCCCCACCCGCCGGGACAGCTGCTCGAGCAGCCCGAGCGCGACCGTGGACTTGCCGGAGTACCCCTCGGTCGAGGCCACGTAGACGCTGCTCCCCATGGGCTGAGAGTAGCCGGGTGCGGCGGCCGCCGGGTCAGAGCCGGACGACGGTGATGCCGGCGAAGGTGGCGGGCCGGCTCATCGCCTCGAGCGCGGCGCCGGCCTCGTCGAGGCCGATCACCCGGCCGACCAGCTCGCCGGGGCGTACGGCGCCGGACTCGACCAGCCGCAGCAGCGCCGGGTAGTCGCGGGCGGCCATGCCGTGGGAGCCGTATATCTCCAGCTCCTTGGCCAGCACCCGGTCCATCGGCAGCGGGGGAGTGGAGGCGGCGCCGAGCAGCAGCCCGACCTGCACGTGGCGGCCGCGGGGGCGCAGGCACTCGACCGAGGCGACCGCGGTCGCCGGCGAGCCCAGCGCGTCCAGGGACACCCCGGCGCCGCCGGCGGTGGCCTCGACGATCCGGGCCGCCGCGTCCGGACCGCCGGGGACCAGCACCTCCGCGCCCAGCTCGCCGGCCCGCGCCAGCGCCGCCGGAGCCACGTCGACCGCGACCACCCGGGCCCCGAGCGCGACCGCGATCATCACCGCCGACAGGCCGACGCCGCCGCAGCCGTGCACGGCGACCCAGTCACCGGCCCCGACCCTGCCGTGGGCGGTGAGCGCCCGGTAGGCGGTGGCGAACCGGCAGCCGAGCGAGGCGGCGGTCACGAAGTCGACGGAGTCCGGCAGCGGGACGAGGTTGAGGTCGGCCGCGTGCAGCGCGACCAGCTCGGCGAACGAGCCGGGGCCGGTGAAGCCCGGCTGGGTCTGGTCCGGGCAGACCTGCGCGTCACCGGCGGCGCACAGCGCGCACCGGCCGCAGCCGCAGACGAACGGCACCGTGACCCGTTCGCCGACCCGCCGGGTGCGCACCTGCGGCCCGACCTCGGCGACCACCCCGGCCAGCTCGTGACCGGGCACGTGCGGCAGCCGCACCGGGTCATGCCCCTGCCAGGCGTGCCAGTCCGACCGGCAGACACCGGTGGCCCTCACCTCGACGACGACCCCGTCGGCCGGGCAGGCCGGCGCGGCCACCTCCACGACGGCCGTCGCGCCGCCGTACTCACTGAACCGGACCGCGCGCATGCCGGTCATCGTAGGGAGCGGGCCAGCCGGGCCGCGCAGGTGGACCCCGACCACGTCTTCCGGTTCGGGCACGCCCACGTCTGACCGTGCAGCGGGTCGCCGGTCTGGTCCGCGGTCATGAAGCCGACCGGCGGGGGTACCGGCGCCGCATGACGTCCGCGTCCCTGCAACGACTCCCGCTCGTGACCACCCCGCGCCTCCTCGCCCTCCCCGGACTCGGGCTGGGAGAGGAGGCCTGGGCACCCACCCTCGTGGGGCTGGGCGGGCCGGCGACGGTGATGCGGCTGCCCGGGTACGGCGTCCCGCGCGACGACCACGAGGACCTCGCCCCGCGCGCCCTCGCCGAGCTGGTCGTCGACGTCGCGCTGGCCGACGACGCTCCCACCGTGGTCCTGGCGCACTCCGGGAGCTGCCAGGTCGCGGCCCACGTCGCCGCGATCGCCGCCGACCGGGTGCCGGCCCTGGTGCTGGTCGGCCCGACCACCGACCCGCTGGCAGCCACCTGGCCGCGGATGGTCGGCGACTGGCTGCGAACCGTGCGACGGGAGGAGCCGGGCCAGGTGCCCGGCCTGGTGCGGCTCTACCGGCGTACGGGGCCGCTCGCGATGCACCGGGCGCTGAACGCAGCGCGGCACGACCGCATCGACACCGTCGTAGCCGGCCTCCGCTGCCCGGTGCTGGTGCTCCGCGGCAGGCACGACGTGATCTGCAAGCAGGGCTGGGCCGAGGCTCTGGCCGACGCGGCGCCCGACGGGTCCGCGGTCGCCACGCTGGAGGCCGGCGCGCACATGGTCCCGCTCACCCACGGCGACCTGGTGGCCGAGGCAGTGGGCGATTTCCTGGCCGGGGTGCCCTGAGCGCGGCTCTCGGCGCGGAGCGCCTCGGCACCAGAACGGGCCGCCCACCCGGAGGTGGACGGCCCGGTTCCCCTGGGAGGCGTCAGACGACCGGCTCCACGACGGGCGGGTCCTCGACGACAGGCTCCTCAACGACAGGCGTGACCGTCAGCGCCGCCAGCGCGTCGGCGATCACCTGCAGCTGCTCGGTCGCCAGGTCGAGCTGCCCGCCCGCAGCAGCCAGGTCGGCCAGGAACGCGGCGCGCTCCTGGTGGCTGCTGGACGCGGTGAGCGCGATGCCCTTCTCGACCGCGGCGGCGACCAGGCCGGCGACGCTGTCGTTCGCGGCGGTGGCCGCGGC
The DNA here is from genome assembly GCF_014395785.1 of Nocardioides mesophilus. Taxonomy (GTDB): domain Bacteria; phylum Actinomycetota; class Actinomycetes; order Propionibacteriales; family Nocardioidaceae; genus Nocardioides_B; species Nocardioides_B mesophilus. Next base: position 3,815,320 of record NZ_CP060713.1, read on the forward strand.
GAGCGACTCGCGGATCGCGGCGACGTCGGCGCCGGCCACCTCCGCGGCGTCGGTCTGCGTGGTCAGCTCCGCGAGCGCGTCGGTGGTCGACAGCGCCTGCTGCTGCATCGCGGCGGCGCGCCGCAGGCCGGTGAGCACGATCGAGTAGATCTCGGGACGGACCTGCTTCACCTGCTTGCCGATCGCCTTGACCTCGGCCGGCGTCGCGGCCGCGGACGCCTCGGTCCCGAGGGCGGCGAGCGCTTCCCGGTCGGCGGCGATCGTCGCGGCGACGACGTCGCCCTCGGCCAGCCCGGCGGCGGCCACCCGCACGGCGGCCCGCGCCAGCGCGGCGTCCTTGTGCGCGACCCACGTCGTCACCTTGCGCTGCTCCACCGCGAGCCGCTTCTGGTCGGCCTTGCTCTTGACCGGCTTGGCGTGCTTGGCGTGCTGGGCCACCGGCCGGTGGCCGGTCTTGGCCGCGGCGGCCGGCCGGTGGTTGCCGTGCGGCGCCGCCGTCGCGGCCGGGGCCGCGGCGCCGGCCGACACCACGACAGCGAGAGCGGCCGCGACGAGGGCGGTCGTGGGGGAGCGCTTCATGGGTTCTCCGAGGAATTCGGGTGAATAGGACACTTGGAGCATCGGCGCTGCTGATTGCAACTTGATGCAGACGCAGCAACTTTTACTCTTCGTCCACAGGCGTCGGCCGTCCACAACCCCCGGAACCGACCCGGCTCGCTCCGCCGCCAGGCGACAGGGTGCTCGCATCGACTCGTCCCGGAGGAGCACTGCCATGGGCTACACCACCGACTTCATCGGACACCTCGACATCCGCCCGGCGCTGAACGCTGCCGAGATCGGCTACCTCACGGCGTTCACGACGTCACGTCGGTGGCGGCGCCCGTCGGGGCCGTACGCCGTGCCGCCGCGACCGGAGGAGGACGAGCCGGCGCCGGAGCTGGGCCACGACTTCCACGTGCCGGCTGACGGGCAACCCGGACTGTGGTGCGACTGGCAGGTCTGCTGGGACGGCTGCTGCCTCGCCTACGCCGGGTCGGAGCGGTTCTCCGGGGTGGTCGAGTGGCTGCGCTACCTCCTCGACCACTTCCTCCGGCCGGGCGCGGTGGTCGCCGACGGCTCGGTGCCGGGACGGGTCCCTGCCTTCGACGCGTTCACCTTCGACCACGTGCTGGACGGGCTGGTCGTGGGCTCGCGGCGCGACAACAAGCAGCTGTTCGGGATCGAGGTGGTCGACAACCACGTCACGGAGCAGGTGCTGCGCCGGGCCGACCGGCGGTTGCGGGGGGCGCCGCCACTGCCCTACGAGACGGCGATCGACCGGCGACGGCCTGCGGGTGCGGCCGGCCGCGGAGGTCAGGTGCTGCCGTTCCTGCAGCGACCCGGTGCCTGAGCCACGGCCGTCCGCCGCAGCACGGCGGAGCTGCGCACCGCTGGCCGCCCGACGACCGACGGCCACCTCCGCAGAGGTGGCCGCCGACCGTCGTGCCCCGGTCCGTCAGCCGCCTCTCGGCGCGTGGCCGCTCGTAGCGGCTCTAGGTGAGACCCGGGGGCATGATCCGGACCGGCACCCTGCCCAACCGGAGCGAGCCCGCCGGTATTCCGCAGCCAGGCAACGCCTTTCGGAGGTTTTCGGGGGCGATGGAGGGGTTGTCCCGGTGGCCGCTGCGGTGCCGGACGGTCCACCCTCGGGACATGGAAGCTGTCGATGCAGGAGGAGCCGGTCGCCTCCGCCCCCTGATGCTCGCGGTGGTCGCCGACACCCGCCAGCTCGACCGGATCGAGGACGAGCTCCAGCAGGCCTTCAGCAGCGAGTTCCGCGTCCGCGGCGAGCAGACCACCGCGGACGCCGTACGCCTGCTCGACCGGGCCCGCGACCAGCAGCAGCCGGTGGCAGTCGCGCTGGTCGACTACGACCTCGGGGAGCATGACCGCAACGAGGTGCTCGCCCGGGTGCGGTCGCTGCACCCCGACGCCCGCCGGGCGATGCTCGTCCACTGGGGGTCGTGGGCCGACCGTGAGACCGCCAGCGCCGTGCTCCAGGCGATGGCGGTCGGGGACATCAGCTACTACGTGCTCAAGCCGTGGACCACCCCCGACGAGCTCTTCCACCGGACCGTCGCGGAGTTCGTTCAGGAGTGGAGCCGCAGCGACCCCTCGACGATGCGCGAGGTGGTCGTGGTCGCCGAGCTGCGCTCGCCGCGGGCCTCGGCGATCCGCAGCCTGCTGACCCGCAACGGCATCCCGCACTCGTTCCGGGAGGTCGGCTCCCCGGCCGCCGCGGCGGTGCTGCGGGCGGTCGAGCAGCAGGTCACCCGAGCGTCCGCGGCGGAGGTGCTGGTCTGGATGCCCGCGCTCGGCGGCAAGGTGCTGCTGGACCCGACGGACGTCGAGGTGGCGCAGGCGTGGGGGGTCGCGACCACGCTGCCGCCGGACGACCGGGACTTCGACGTGCTGGTCATCGGTGGAGGGCCGGCCGGTCTCGCAGCCGCGGTCTACGGCTCCTCGGAGGGACTGCGCACGCTGGTCGTCGAGCGCGAGGCGATCGGCGGACAGGCCGGCTCCAGCTCGCTGATCCGCAACTACCTCGGCTTCAGCCGCGGGATCAGCGGTGCCGACCTGGCCCAGCGTGGCTACCAGCAGGCGTGGGTGTTCGGCACCTACTTCCTGTTCATGCGGGAGGTGGAGCACCTCGACGTGGGCGACGGCGTGTTCACCGCCACGATCAGCGACGTCGGCCAGGTGCGGGCCCGGGCCGTGGTGCTCTCGAGCGGTGTGTCCTACCGCCGGCTCGGCGTCCCGGACCTCGAGGCGCTCAGCGGCGCCGGGGTCTACTACGGCGCCAACGTCTCCGAGGCCCAGGGACTCACCGGACTGCAGGCGGTGGTGGTCGGCGGCGGCAACTCCGCCGGGCAGGCGGTGGTGCACCTGGCCCGCTACTGCGAGCAGGTCACCCTGGTGGTCCGGGGCGACGACCTCGGCCAGGGCATGTCCGCCTACCTCGTCGAGACCGTGCAGGCCGCTCCCAACGTCGTCGTCCGCCTCGACGCGGAGATCACCGGCGGCGGCGGCGACGGCCGGCTCGAGCGCGTGGTCATCCGCGACCGCAGCAGCGGCGTGGAGGAGCCGGTCCACGCCGACGGCCTCTTCGTGATGATCGGGGCGGAGCCGCGCACCTCCTGGCTGCCGGTGTCGGTGGGCCGGGACCGGCTCGGCTTCGTGCTCGCGGGGACCGACGCGTCGGCCAGCGGGCGATGGACCGAGGACCGGGTGCCCTTCCCCTACGAGTCCACGCAGCCCGGGCTGTTCGCGGTGGGGGACGTCCGGTCGGGGTCGGTGAAGCGGGTGGCCTCGGCTGTCGGCGAGGGGTCGGTGGTGGTCTCCCAGCTGCACCAGCTGTTCAGGCAGCCCCATGGCTGAGCCGGCCGCAGGGGAGGGACGCCGCGGCCTGCCCACGTCGTCGCGGCTGCTGCTCATCGGCGCGATGCTGCTCGTCCCGCTGCTCGGCTTCGCGCTGCTGATGCGGCAGCCGTCGCTGGACCTGCGGTGGGAGCACCATCCCACGCACTTCTGGCTGGTGCTGACCACCGCCGCGCTCAGCGCCGTCCTCGCCTATGCCACCGGCGCCGCGGCCGAGCAGCGCGGGGACGCCCGGGTGCTCTGGGTGTCCCTGGCCTTCCTGTCCGCCGCCGGCTTCCTGGGCCTGCACGCGCTGGCGACCCCCGGGGTGCTGCTGATGACCGCGAACACCGGCTTCGTGGTGGCCACCCCGGTGGGGATCGCGCTCGGTTCGGTGCTCGCCGTGGTCTCCTCGCTGGACCTCTCCGGTGCCCGGGCCGTGCGCATGGTCCGGCGCGGTCGGCAGGTACGCCTCGCGCTCCTTGCGCTCATGGTGCTGTGGGCGGTCTTCTCGCTCGCCCGGTTGCCGCCGCTGCAGGCCGACCAGATCGTTCCCGAGCAGGCCGACGGGGTGCTCGGCGCGCTCGCGGTGCCCGCCATCGTCCTGTACGCCGTCGCCGCCGGGCGCTACGTGCGGCTGTGGCGGCGCCGGCCCTCGCTGATGCTGCTCTCGATGCTGGCGGCCTTCGTGCTGCTCGCGGAGGCGATGGTCGCCGTGGTCTTCGCGCGCAACTGGCAGCTGTCGTGGTGGGAGTGGCACGTGCTGCTGCTCGCCGCGTTCGTCCTGGTGGCGCTCGGCGCACGGCTGCAGTGGCACGAGGAGCGCTTCGCCGATCTCTACCTGCAGGACACCTCCGCCGGGCGCCGGGAGATGAGCATCCTCTTCGCCGACCTGCAGGGCTTCACGACGTTCTCGGAGCGCCACGAGCCGGCCCAGGTCACCGCGATGCTCAACGCCTTCTTCGAGGTGGCGGTCCCTCCGGTGGTGCACCGTTTCGGCGGGGAGATCGACCGGATCATCGGGGACGCGCTGATGGTGACGTTCAACAAGCGCGGCGACCAGCCCGACCACGCGGTGCGCGCCGCACGAGCCGGCCTCGCACTGCAGGAGGCGACGGCGGCGGTGGTGGCGCAGCACCCGGACTGGCCGCGTTTCCGGGTCGGCATCAACAGCGGGGAGGTCCTGGTCTCGCTGCTCGGCACCGAGGGCGGCCGCACGCACACGGTGATCGGGGACGTCGTCAACTCCGCCTCGCGGATCGAGGGCAAGGCGCCGGTCGGCGGCGTCGCCATCGGGCCCGGTACCAAGGCGCTGCTGCCGACCGCGGTCACCGAGTCGTTGGGGAAGCTGGAGCTGAAGGGCAAGGCCGAGCCGCTCGAGGTGCATCTGCTGCGCCGGCTCGACGCCGCCGTCGGATGAGCCGGGCGGTGGGGGCCGGCGCGTGGGCGGCTGCGGCGACGACGGGGCTCAGACCACGTGGGGCAGCGGGTGCCGTACGCCGGTGCTCGTGTCGATGAGCGCGGCGTGGTCGAAGGTCAGCAGCAGCGGCAGCACCTCGAAGGCCAGCCGGGCGACCACGGGAAGCTCCTCGAGGTGCAGCCGCGGAGCCAAGGTCAGGTGCGGCGTCCACGAGCCGGGCTCGTAGTTGCGGTGCAGCTCCGCCGGGGTCGTCCGGATCGCTCGCACCACCGCCTCCTGGCGCCGTGCGAGGTCGCTGGAGGCGGCCGGCGCCAGCCAGCAACGGCTTCGGCGGAACATCCCGAGCGCGTCGAAGGGCAGCGTGGTCGGTCCCGCGTCGGGCAGCCCGGCGACCGCCGTACGCACCTGCGCGAGGTCGTAGTCGAGCAGCGAGGCGAACGTCAGGTGCGGCACGTGGTGGCCGTGGGTGTGGCTGAGCAGCGTCCCGATCCCGGCGTCCTCCAGGCGCCGCCACAGGGCCCGGAGCGCGAAGTCGGACGCGGAGTCGGCCAGCAGGCACACGGAGAGGGCCATCGCGTTCAGGCCTCCCGCGGCTCGGCGGCGCCGGTACGCCGCGTCGGTGCTCTCATGTGCCGGATTGTCGCAAGCCGACGGCCGGCTCCGGCGTCATTGACGCGACCCGACGCGACCGGACCGCCAGCGCGGTCGACTCGGCGGCGCGAGGCGACGGGCCCGAGGGACGGATGCGCTGGGACGGATGCGCTGGGACGGGCGCGAACCACCTAGCGCGTGCCGGTGCCCTCGGCGGGCTGGTCCCACCTCAGCAGTGCGGCGACCGGGCGGCCGCCGAGCGCCTCGGCGCGCTCGACGGCGACGTCCGCGCCGGTCAGCGCAGCGGCCGCGATCAGGGCCCGGTCCGCCGGGACCTCCTTGAGCACGGGGAACTCGCCGAGCATCAGCCCCGGGTGGTCCCGGGGCCGCAGCGTCCGCTCCGCGGCCGCCTCCGGGTCCAGCAGCAGCGTGTCGACCTGGCCGCGCACGAACGCGTCGGCGACCTCGTCGACGTCGACGGCGACCGCCTCGTGGCGGCCGAGCCGGTCCTCGAGCGTCTGCGCGAGCTCGGTACGCCGGGCCACGGCGTGGTCGAACAGCGCCTCCCGGATCGCCTGCTGCCTCGCCTCGACGCCGCCGTCCTCGGCGCGGGTGCCGGTCTGCAGGTGCACCACCTCGGCCGGCGTGCCCTCGAGGCCCTTCCTGACCTCGCCGACGGCGTGCGGATCGCCGGCGAGCAGCACCAGTCGCGGGCCGCTGCGCACGCGGGAGAGGACCTCCTCGGCGACCGCCTCGGCATTGCGCCGCCAGACGTTCTCGGTGACCCTCTGGTAGCGCATCTGGGACCAGCCGCCGGAGGGCACCTTGTGCACGTGCCAGGTCTCGCCGCCGGGGGAGGTCTCGACCACCGGCTCGGGTACGTCGGAGCTGTAGACGCCCACGTCGCCGCCCTCGTGGTCGACGAGCGCGAGCACGAACGGGGTGGCGCCGTCCTCGGCCTCGATCCAGGCGCTGATGTCGGGGAGCGGACCCCAGGACACGCGCGGCCGGCTCACGCGGGTGTGCACGACCCGGTCGAAGAGGACCCCCTCCGGGTTCGCCACCACCGTCCGTGCCACCGGGGCCGGCTCGCCGACGTCGGCCCTGAGGCGGTCGGCCACGGCGGCCACCACCGCCTCGTAGGCACCTGCCTCGAGGAGCTCCCGGCAGGCGTCGCGGACCCGGATCTCGTGCTCGTGGGCACCACTCTGGGTGTCTTGGCTGACGTCGACGGTGACGCTCGCGAACGGGCCCGCGGACTGGTACATGTCTGCCAGGAGTGTCGTCCTCATGGATCTTGTCTACTCCGCCGCACGCCTCCACGACGGCGAAACCCTGGCGTCGACAGCACGGCGGCGCGACAACCCCGGAGCTTCGTCCGGCTTGCGTGGATCCGTGGCGGCGGCCCGCCTCGAGGACCGGCAGCAGGCCGGGCCCCGGGTTCTCCCGAGAAGGCCCGCCTCGTCCGGCTAGCGTGGGCCTGTGCCCGGGTTGGTGGATCGATTCGACGAGCTGCAACGGCGTCGCCGTGCCCTCAGCATCCCGCTCGGCGTGGTCTACAAGTTCTTCGACGACCAGGGCGGCTACCTCGCGGCCATCCTGACCTACTACGCGTTCCTGGCGATCTTCCCGATCCTGCTGATCGCCTCCTCGGTGCTGGGCTTCCTGATCCAGGGCGATGCGCAACTGCGCCAGACGATCCTGGACTCGGCACTCGGGCAGTTCCCCATCGTCGGCACCCAGCTCGGCCTTCCCGAAGGGCTGCGCGGCAGCACGTCGGCGGTGGTGGTCGGTGCGCTGACCGCCCTGTACGGCGTCGTCGGGCTCGGCCAGGCGGCGCTGAACGCCGTCAACACGACCTGGGCCGTGCCGCGCAACAGCCGTCTGAACCCGGTGATGAGCCGGCTCCGCAGCCTCGGGCTGATGGTGGCGGCCGGCCTCACTCTGCTGGCGCTCGCGGTGCTGTCGACGGTGGCCAGCAACGTCGACGCCTTCAGCGAGCGGGTGGCGGCCTGGCTGCAGGTGCTGGCGCCCCTGGCGTCGGTGGCGATCACGGCCGTCGTGCTGTCGCTGATGCTGGCCGTGGCGACCCAGCAGCGGCACCGGTTCCGGACGGTGCTGCCCGGCGGCATCACCATCGCGGTGCTGTGGCACGTGCTGCAGCTCTTCGGCGGCATCTACGTGAGCGGCGTGATCAACCGCGTCAGTGAGATGAACGGCGTCTTCGCGGTAGTGCTGGGGCTGATCGCGCTGATCTACCTCGGATCGGCGTCGGCGGTGATCGGCATGGAGATCAACGTGGTCCTGGCCCGCGACCTGTATCCCCGGGCGCTGTTGACGCCGTTCACCGACGCGGTGGAGCTCACCGACGCCGACCGGCGGGTCTACACCGACTACGCGCGGGCCCAGCGGCACAAGGGGTTCGAGCAGGTCGAGGTGACCTTCCGCCCTCGGGACGAGGCCGCTGAAGACAGGTTGCGCGGCACCTGATCAGGGCAGGTCGCCCAGCCTCCGACGGGGACAGGTCGCCCAGCGTCCGACGGGGACAGGTCGCGCCATACCTGTCAGCCGGGCACGCCGAGCGCCACGACCGCGACGTCGTCGCGGGGGTTCCCGTGCTGGAACATCACGACGTCCTCGAGCACGGCCGAGGCGAGCTCCTCGGTGGAGCCCCGGTGCCGCTCGGCACACGAGCGGAGCCGCGCGTCGCCGTACAGCTCGCGATCGCGCCGGCCCTCGGTGACCCCGTCGGTGAACAGCAGCAGCTTGTCCCCGACGCCCAGGGTGAGCCGGCGGTCCTCGAAGCGCGCGTTGTCCAGGACCCCGACCAGAGGTCCCGAGCCGCTGACCGGGACCGCCGGAGAGCCGGGGGAGAGCAGCAGCGGAGCCGGGTGCCCGCCGGAGCCGAGCGTCGCCCGCCAGGTGGCCCCCTGCCGCTGCAGACGCACCAGGACGACGGTGCAGAACCGGTCGGTCTCGTGGACGAGCAGCACCTCGTTGAGCACCGCCAGCGCCTGGCTCGGCGCGTGCAGACCGATGACCACCGCGCGCAGGGTGTGCCGGACCAGCGAGGTGACCACCGCGGCCTCGACACCCTTGCCGCACACGTCTCCCAGCACCACCACCCAGTCGTCGGGGCCGATCTGGAAGGCGTCCCAGAAGTCGCCGCCCACCTCCGCGCCGTGGCCGGCCGGCCGGAAGGCCGCGGAGAAGTCGAGGCCGGGGATCGTCGGTGGGGCGGGCGGCAGCAGGGTCTGCTGCAGCGTCCGGGCCAGCTCCCGGGCCCGCAGCTCCGAGGCCTCGGCGCGCTGCTTGGCGAGCAGCAGCTCCTGCTCGTAGCGCCGCCGTTCGGTCGCGTCGAGGAGGACGACGCGAGCGGCCCGCGGCTCGCCGTCCGGGTCGCGGTCCAGCACCGCGTTGATGAGGACCGGCAACCGGCTGCCGTCGGCGCGCACCAGCTCGAGCGCCACCTCCCGCACCTGGCCCTGCATCTGCAGCATCGGCGCGTAGTGCGTCTCGTGGTAGAGCCGGCCGCCCGGGCTGAGCAGGCTCACGAAGCTGCGGCGCCCGACCAGGTCCTCGCGCCGGTAGCCGGTCCAGTCGAGGAAGGTCTTGTTGACACGCACGAGCTCGCCGTCCGGCGTCGTCGACAGCAGCCCGCAGGGCGCCCGCTGGTAGAGCTCCTCGGGGTCGTCGTCGAGGAGGGCCTCCACCCAGCTCTGGGGCAGTCCTTCGGGTGGTGTCACCGTCGGGTCGGCGCCTGCGTGCGGAGGAAGGGCTCGATGGCGGCCACGGTCTCGCGGGGGGCGCTCAGGTTGGGGCAGTGGCCCGTGGCCTCGAGCATCGTCAGCGTGGCGTGCGGGACGGCGTCGCGCACGAACTCGCCCACCTGCACCGGCGCGATCACGTCGTTGGTGCACTGGAGCACCAGCGTCGGCACCGAGACGGCGGGCAGGTCGTCGCGGGAGTCGGAGAGGAACGTGACGCGGGCGAACTTCCGGGCGATCTCGGGGTCGGTGCGGCAGAAGCTCGCGGTGAGCTCCTGGCCGAGCTCGGGCCTGTCCTCGTTGCCCATGATGACCGGCGCCATGGCGCTCGACCAGCCGAGGTAGTTGCTGTCCAGCGAGTCGAGCAGCTCGTGGATGTCCTGCTCGGAGAAGCCGCCGACGTAGCCGTCGTCGTCGATGTAGCGCGGCGACGGCGAGACCATCACCATCGCCGCGAACCGTTCCGGAGCGGTGGTGACCGCGCGCACGCCGATCATCGCCGCCACCGAGTGGCCGACGAAGACGACGTCCTGCAGGTCGAGCGCCTCGCACACCGCGAGGACGTCCTCGGCGTATCCCTGCAGCGTGGAGTAGCGCTCCGGGTCGTAGTCGGAGAGGTCGGAGCCGCCGGCCCCCATCAGGTCGAAGGTGACGACGCGGTAGTCCGCGGTGAACGCGGGCGCGACGTAGCGCCACATGTTCTGGTCACAGCCGAAGCCGTGCACGAACAGCAGCGGCTGCGCGTCGGCAGGGCCCGTCACCGAGACGTTGTTGCGGGCGAGGGCGTCCATCCCGGCAGGCTAACCCGAGGAGGGCCGCGCGTGACAGCCGTGCCCCGGCCGCTACCCGCGTCCGCCGGCGCGGCCCCGACGACCAGGGCCGGCGTGCCGGTGCGGAGCGGGGAGCTCAGCCCGCGTTGCGGATCACCCGCGCGAGCACGGCCGGACGGTTCGTGATCACGCCGTCGCCGCCGATGTGCAACGCCCGCTTCATGTCGGCTGCGGCGTCGACGGTCCACAGGAAGACGTCCATGCCCTGCTGGTGCACGGCGGCGACGTACGAGCGGCGGGCCCGGGTGTGCGGGACGCCGATCACGTCGGCCCACGAGGAGAGACCCGCCAACCGGGTGCGCGCCGGCCGGCCGAGCAGCCCGATCCGGACCGCCGGCTCGAGCGTGGAGAACAGGCGCATCGAGTCGTAGTCGAAGGAGTGCACCAGCAGGCGCCGGGAGCGGACGCCCCAGGCGAACCAGCCCGGGAAGTCGTGCAGGGTCGCGGCGACCTCCGCCTCGACGCCCGGGTAGAGCTGCGGCTCCTTGATCTCCAGCAGCAGCCCCTGGCGGCGCTCGGCCAGGAGCTGCAGCACCTGGTCCAGGGTCGGGATGCGCTTCCCGGCGTACCGGTCGGACATCCAGGAGCCGGCGTCCAGCTGCTGGAGCTCGGCGTAGGTGAAGTCGCCGACATTCCAGGGCGCCCGGCCCGGGAAGACCTGCTCGACGTCGGTGGTGCGCGCGAGGCCGGCATCGTGCAGCAGCACGAGCCGGCCGTCCTTGCTGCGCCGTACGTCGATCTCCGCGAGCTGCCCGCCGTCCCTGATCCCGGCGCGGATCGAGACCAGGGTGTTCTCCGGCGCCCGGCTGCTGGCGCCGCGGTGAGCGATGTCCAGGGCCTGGGCGTCGGCCCGGGCGGCCGGCGCGGCGAGGAGGGCGGTGCCGGTGAGCAGCAGGGCAAGCAGAAGGCGTGGTGCGCGCATGGGGGTCCCAGGGTCCGAGATCGGCGGTTCGTCCGCACGAGGGTACGCCGCGCGGCGGCACCCGCCGGTCCGGAACCGTCCGGGGCCGCCGCACCCGCCCGGCCTGGCAGCACGACCGGTCCGCGGGACGCGAGCGGTCGTTCGGACAGTCCCGACGAGAGTCCTGACCATGCCCGGATAGCCCGAACGGATCATTTCGCGGCATCTGCGTGAAACAGGCCGATCTGTCCCTCCCCAGACGGACAAAAACCTCACTAACGTCGCGAAGGTCCCGGGGTCCGGGGCCGGACGGGGGAGGCCCACCGCATGCAGGTCAGCAGAGGTACGTCGATCGGGTCCAGCAACCGCCGGCGGCGCCGGTTCCGCCTGATCACCACCGCCGTGGCCTCCCTGGCCGTCGTGACCGCGGCCGCCGGACCCGCCTCCGCGGTCGTCGGCGTCCGCACCGCCGACGAGAAGCAGACCACGGAGCTCCGGGTCGGCGTGCTCGCGATGGCCACCACCATCGCCGCCGTCGGGCAGACGCCGGAGCTGGCCGAGCCGCTCCCGTTCACCCGCACCTCGCTCGCCGACGTGCTCGGCCTGGACGACGTGATGTCGACCGACCTCATCGGGGCGCTTGCCGGCACCGACCTCGAGACCGCGATGAACAAGGTGCCCGGCGTCAACGGCGCCGCGCTGAACAAGGACGGGACGAGCCTGACCTTCGGCTTCTCCCGCACGATCACGCAGCCGCTCGAGCTGGCCCAGGACGACGGCAACCTCCGCTTCGGGACGGCGGCTTCGGCCGGCTCGTTGACCGTGTCGCTGGCGACTCCCGCGAACGGCGAGAAGTTCGAGGTCCGGGTCGACGCCAAGCAGGACGACCCGCTGCTGAAGTTCGCGCTGGTCAGCCAGCCGGAGCTCGCGCTGACGGTCGACATCGACACCCCCGAGGTGGATCCGTTCACCGCGCGGGAGGGCTTCACCCAGGTCGACGTCACCGGGGGTCGCTACCGCATCCACCGCGACGCCTTGATCACGCTGCGCGACCCGGATGGCCGCGGCCAGCTGACGCTGGAGGACCTGCGCTACTCCACGCTCCCGGACCTGTTCCGCATCGAGCGCGACACGGAGACCGACCAGGTGGACGTCGGCTTCGACGTCGCGCTGCCCGACAGCGTCGCCGTCGCCGGTGGTGTGGCCAAGGACCGCACCGGCACCCTGACCGTCGGCGCCGCGCCCAAGGACGGCGTCTGGCCGACCGCGTCGGACGCCACCCGCACGTACGGCACCGCGCTGGACCAGGCGACCTCGCTGAGCGCCGTCGACGGGATCACCGCGCTGTCGAAGTACACCGGTGCCACGCTGGCGATCCAGGACGCCGCCGACGTGGGCTTCCCGCAGCTCTCGGGCGGCACCGGCGACCTGTTCGCCCCCGGGGACGAGCTGCTCGACCTGCTCTCCACCGCCGCGGTCGCCCAGATCCGCTGCGGCCTGGCGCCCGGCAGTCCGCCCTCCGGGACCCCGGCGCCCGGCGACACCGTCTACTGCCAGGCGGTCACCCCGGCCAAGCTCGGGCGGGTCACCGCCGCGACCTGGCACGTCAACGGGTCCGACGGCGCGCTCGTCGGCGCCGATACCGCCACCGCGCTGGCCGCGGTCGGTGCCAGCCCGGACGGCACGGTGCGGATCGACGGCTCCAACGGCGAGCCGGACCTGTCGGTCACGCTGACCGCCGGCGGCAAGCAGTTCACCGCCCGCACGCTCCCGCACACCGTCCAGGACGTCGTGGCCCGCATCGGCAGCCTCGGCGACCCCGCGGGTGACGGTCAGCAGCCTGCCGCGAGCGCCACCGTCGACCTCGCCGCGCAGCGGCTCGACGTCGACGTGGACCTGCGCAGGGGCTCCTCGAGCCAGGACCTCCCGATCGGCAACCCGGGCACCCTCGGCGCCCTGGTCGGCCTCACCGGCATGGAGGACGACGAGTCCGCGACGGTCAAGGCCACCGCGACCGACGCCCGCTTCGACCTCGGGTTCGGGGTCTCGACCGCGAAGCCCGTCGGCGAGCAGGACCGCGACACCGTGCTGCTGCCCGGCTCCGAGCAGCTGCTCAGCATCGGGTCGCTCACCGCCGGCCAGCCGCAGGGCGCCGACAAGGTCTCCGCACGCATCGGCTTCCTGGGCGTGGACGCCAAGGTGACCGAGGTGAAGCTGGGCCAGGACGGGACCACCGCCGTCGCGCTCTCGCTGGCCGACGGCGTCGGCGCCGACTCCGCCGCCGGCCTGCCGCTCGAGGACATCCTCGACGAGAGCGGCGCGCTGGACCCGAAGGCGCTGCGGCTCGACTCCACGATCACCGCCGGGATCTCCTTCACCGCCACCGAGCAGCAGATCCCGTCGCCCGGCGGCTACGCCACCGGCAAAACCGCCGGCAGCGGCTCGGCCGCCGTCAGCTGGGCCGCGGACGGCGTGCCCACCGTCGCGTTCGGCGCCGGGTACGACGCACTGCGCGTCTTCGACCCGGTGCCCGCCACGTTCCTCGAGGGCACCGCCACGGTCACGAAGGGCACCCCGGCGACCGCGGGCACCTCCGGCACCGCCGGCACCGCCGGCACCCCCGACCAGGTCAGCGTCACGATCACCGGCGGCGACCTCTACGACCGGCTCGGAGTCGCGGCGGGGGAGAACGTCGAGGTGGCCCGCCGCCTGATGGGTCCCGGCGTCGGCTGCCAGAACGTGCGGCTGCTCAGCGCCACGCAGCTCAGCTGCGACGGCCTCACCCCGCAGGGAGTCGCCGCCTTCGCCGACCAGCAGTCGGTGCAGCTGATCGTCCTCGGTGACCCGTTCGCCCTGCGCGACGGCATCCTCGAGGGCTTCTCCAGCGCGCTGAGCTCCTTCGAGCGACTCGACAGCGACCACGTCGACGGTGACGGCCTGGACCAGGACCAGTACACCTCCACGCTGCCGCTGGTGGCACTGACCCCGGCGCAGCTGGCGACCGAGCGCGGCCAGCTGCGCACGGCCATCGTGTCCCTGACCGACGCCGCCACCGAGGACGAGGGCGCGACCGACAGCGTCGGCCTGCCGCCGGTGTCCAGCGCCCAGGAGATGACCGCCGCGGTGCCGGACATCCTCGACGGCTCCACCGGCCTCACCTTCGACGTGGACGGCGACCGGCTCGGCGTCCAGATCGGGGCGGCCACCGGGGACAAGTCCCTGGACTCCTCGCTGCGGTTCTCGATCCCGCAGACCGGGCAGGTGCAGGGCACCGAGACGGTGAAGGTGCCCTACTACTCGAGCACCGAGCTCGCCATCGACGTCGCCACCGCCACTGCGCGGCCCGCCGTCGCCGACGGCACCGCCACCTCCTCGCACGTCCGGCTGAAGCTCGAGGGGCTGGAGGACGACACCCTCACGGTCGGCGCCGGGCAGCTGACCTCCGTCGGTGCCAGCTCGACCGCGCTGCTCAACCTCGACGTGACCACGGCGTACGCCGCCGGCAGCGGAGCCCTCGAGACCACCCGCACCACCGGCCGCGCGGGGAACATCGCCGCGGTGGCCGACCTCGTGGTGGAGGGCCAGGACACCTCGCTGCACTACGAGGCACCGCCCACCAGCTCCGCCGGCGGTGCCGGCACCGAGCAGCCCGCACCGGAGAACCTGCAGGTGCAGTTCGTCGCCGAGGGACTCGACGGCCTCGCGGCCGCGCTCGGCAACGCCCTCGACGGCGCGGCCCCACGCAACGCCGACGCCGACGGCTCGCCGGTCTCGGCCCCGCTGATCGGCACCGACCTCGACGCCGGCTCGGACGTCGCCGGCACCCTCGACCGGCTCACCACGAAGCTGCGCGACCAGCTCGGCGGGCTCGACACCGAGATCCCGGCCGACATGGAGGACGACCTGGTCACGGCGGTCAAGGCCGCTGTCGCCGACGCCGCCGGGGTCAGCCTGGACGCGACCGTCCCGGTGACCGCGGCGGTCACCTGCGCCGGCAAGGCCTGCGCCGAGGATGAAGGCCCCGACGTCTGGGACGAGGTCCAGATCACCCTGGCCGTCACCGGCGACTCGGTCACCAAGCCGATGCCGTTCGACCTCGGCCTGGCCGGCGTCAACGTCCGCTCCGACAAGGAGATCAGCACGACGACCTCCTGGAGGCTCCCGCTCGACCTGCGCCTGGTGCGCGACGTCGGCCCTCTGGTCGCCGTCAACGGCCCGCTGCAGGTCACCACCGACGCGGAGCTGCCGGCCGGCGGCATCCACGCCATCGTCGGGTACCTGCCCGCGGTGCTCACGGCGAAGGGCGGCCTGGACGCCAACCGGCAGGTGCGGGTCGGCGTCGACGTCGCTCCGGACAGCGGCGCCCGGAACACCTACGACCTGTTCGACCTCTACGACGGCAAGCTCCAGGCCAAGCCCAGCTTCCGTTCCGGCGACGGTCTGAACACCGAGACCGGTGTCAACCTGCACTTCGACACCTCCGCCTCCGGGGTCGGCACCTTCGACCTCTCCGGCGACATCAACGTGGACTGGTCGCCCGCAGGCTTCAGGGAGGTCACCTACGACGACGTGCTGATCGACATGGGTGGGGTGGTGGACTCGCTCGCGACCCCCTTCAAGGTGGTCGACCCCTACCTCGGGCCGGTCCGCGACGTCGTGGACGTGCTGCGCACCCCGATCCCGGTGGTCTCCGACCTCTCCCAGCTCGGCGGCGGCGACGAGATCAGCCTGCTCAGCCTGCTCGCCTCGCTCGGCGGCGGCGACGCCCGGCTGGAGCTGGCGGTCCGGGTCATCAAGCTGGTCGGCTTCACCGCCGACCTGGTCAAGGCCATCGCCGCCTTCAAGAAGGAGCCGGGCGCCACGGGCGTGCCGCTGCAGAACCTGGAGGGGGGTGGCGCGCTGCTCACGCTGGACCCCTCCGAGGTCGAGCTCGCCTCCTCGTGCAAGGAGACCGTGCGCACCACGACCGGCACGTCGGCGAACCCGAGGGTGACGCGCAAGACCGCGCCCTGCGAGGACGTCAACGAGAAGGCCGACCAGGCCGGCGGCGCCGGCCAGACCACCAACGAGAACCGCAAGGGCAGCCGCAAGCCCCTGAACCAGAGGATCAGCGAGACCACCAAGTCGGTCTCCGGCTCGACGCCCGGCTTCTCGGTGCCGTTCATGGAGGACCCCGACCAGCTCCTCGACCTGGTCACCGGTGAGGGTGAGGCGACGTACTTCCGGATGGACTTCGGCAGCCTGGTCGCCAGCGTCTCCTACACCCAGTCGTTCGGGCCGATCATGGCCGGACCGGTGCCGATCAAGCCGTTCGTCGGCGGGTCCATCTCCGTGGAGGGCCGGCTGGCCGTCGGCTTCGACTCCTACCCGCAGACCCTGGCCGTGCGGCGGCTCTCCCACCCCGGTGCGGTCACCGAGCTGGAGACCGCCTATCAAGGCTTCGACGGGGTGGAGCAGGGCGCTCCGGACGTCATCAAGGAAGGCTTCTACATCGACGACCTCGACGCCGACGGCATCGACGTCCCCGAGGTCAAGCTGGTCACCACCATCGAGGCGGGCGCCGGGGTCTCCATCGGCATCGTCACCGCCGGGCTCAAGGGCGGCATCACGCTCACCATCAACCTGGACCTCAACGACCCGAGCGGCGACGGGAAGCTGCGCACGGCGGAGATCCGCGACATCTTCGACGGCAACGCGAACTGCCTGTTCACGGTGAGCGCCACGCTCGAGGCGTTCATCTCGATCTTCATCGAGATCGACCTGCTGCTGTTCTCCGAGAGCTGGGAGTTCGACCTGCTCCGCCTCGGCCCCTACGACCTGTTCTCCTACGGCTGCGAGCCGAAGATCCCCGAGCTGGTCGTCTGGGAGAACGGCGCGCTGGCGCTGACCTCCGGTGCCCGGACCGGTCAGCGGGTCTCCGACACCGAGGACAACGCTGACGACTACGAGGTCCGCCAGTTCGACACCGGCGACACCATCACCTACGAGGTCACCGGGCTGAACTACGTCCAACGCGTGGAGGTGGCCAAGAAGGCCGACGCCAGCGGCTACCCGGTGACGATCTACGAGCCGGCCGTCGCGTTCTCCACCGCGGCCCGCACCGCGAGCCCGCCGACCTCCACGTCCCCGCACGTGGCGTCGCTGGACAGCGTCAAGTTCGTCGCCGACGGCGGCAACGCCGACGACACCCTGCAGTTCCTGCAGGGGGAGGCGTTCGACGACGACGGCGAGCTCGTGACCACCCCGTTCTCCGCTCCGGTGACCGCCACCGGCGGCGCGGCGAACGACGTGATCGTCACCGGTGACGGTGAGGACACGGTGAGCGGCGGCGAGGGGAACGACTCCCTCGACGCGGGCCTGGGCAGCGACAAGCTGTACGGCGGCGCCGGCGACGACCTGGTCGCCGGCAAGGCCGGCACCGACGACATCGACGGCGGCACCGGCAACGACCGGCTGCAGGGCGGCCCCGGCGCCGACCGGGTCGCCGGCGGCGACGGCGACGACTCGGTCCTCGGCGGCCCCGGCCGTGACGTCCGGGCCGAGCTGGTGGTCAAGTACGGCAACGACGCCGCTGAGATGGCCGGCGAGCAGGCTCGTCTCGGCTTCGACAGCGGCGACCTGCTCATCGGCGGCCCGGGCGTCGACACGGTCGACGGCGGCGACGGCTCCGACGTCGTGGTCGGTGGCGTGGCCACCTCGCTGACCGGCGGCACGCTGGGCTCCCACCTCGGGACCGGCAGCCGGGTGGTGAACGCGCTGGTCCAGAACAGCGACAAGACCGCCAGCCACCAGAAGGTCACCGTCACCTACCCGACGGTCACCGTCCCCGGCCCCGAGGCGCTGGACACGCTGTGCGACTCGGGTGTCCTGCAGACCGGGTCCACCGGCGCCGACTACGTGACCGGCGGCCCCGAGGCCGACGTGCTCGTGGGCAGCGAGGGCACCGACGTCCTCGACGGCGGCCAGGGCCCCGACGAGCTGTGCGGCCGCAACGGCGACGACCAGCTCAGCGGCGACGGGGCCGAGGAGCCGAGCAAGGTCGCGGCCGAGAACCTCGACGTGCTGCGCGGCGGCTGGGGCGACGACCGGATCGAGGGCGGCGCCGGCGACGACGTGGCCTTCGGCGACGACGTCTCCCTGTTCCGCTCCGGCGGACGGGTCCTCGACGGCAGCCTCGGGTCGAAGGCCGACGGCAACGGCGCGGACTACCTCGACGGCGGCGACGGCGCCGACACCCTCAGCGGTGGCGGCGGGTCCGACCAGGTCGTCGGCGGCTCCGGTGACGACACGACGTCCGGCGAAGGCACCGACACGGCGGCGCAGGGCGGCACCGCGCCCCCGGTGTCCCAGCGGCTCCTCGAGTGCAACCTGCAGACCCGCGTGGTCAACGGCTACGTCGACCTCAACGGTGACCTGCTCGGCGGCCCGACCGGTCTCGCCGGAGTGGCCCCCGACGACGGCCGGCTGGCCGGGCTCGAGGTCGAGGGCGGCCTGATCCAGAAGCTCGGCGGCACGACGGCGTACTCCGGGCTGCTCGACGGCGACCTGGTCGTCGTCGAGGGACGGGTCGACCTCGACCGCGACGGCGACCTGGCCGACTCGATGAACGAGACCGAGGCCGGGCAGGACACCGGCGTGATCGACCTGCCGTCGATGTCGGGCACCGGCACCAACACGGCCGGGGACTGCATCCTGGCCGGCGACGGCAGCGACCTGCTGCGCGGCGGCGCGGGATCTGACTACCTCGGCGCCGGCGACGGCGTGGACCTGCTCGACGGCGGCGACGGCAACGACCTCGCGCTCGGCGACGAGGGCACCGACGTGCTGCTCGGCGGCCCGCACCACGACGTGCTGGTCGGTGGGGTCGGCGACGACGAGCTCGTCGGCGGTGAGGGCGACGACCGGCTGCGCGGCAACGAGGGGGCTGACGCGATGGTCGGCGGCTCCGAGAACGCGGGCGCCAAGGACGGGCAGGACGTCCTGCTCGGTGGCCGTGACGACGACGTCACGGTCGGCGAGAACGGCACCGTGGTCAGCGCCGCGGTCGTCGGCGAGGTCTCCGGCGCGGCCTGGGCCGGTTCCTCGCTGGTGCCAAGCTCGGTCCTGGCCGGGGAGAGCTCCACCGCCCGCTTCGCCGGGAGCGCCGTGACCTGCGGCACCGCGGCAGCGAGCCGGTGGGTCACGCTGCTCCCCGGTGGTGCGGAGACCCGCACGCCGACCGCGTCACCGGGCACGCCGACCGCCTATGACGAGCTCTACGGCGGCTACGGCTGCGACTGGGTCTTCGGCTCGGCCGGCAACGACCTGGTCCGCGGCGGCCAGGACGCCGACGTGGTCGAAGGCGGTCCGGGAGCGGACCTGGCCTGGGGCGACGCGGGCGACGACACCGTGGTCGGCGGCAGCACCACCAGCCGGTCGGCGGCGGCCAAGGTCGTGACCGGCCGCTCGGGTGCCGGCGTCGCCGACGGTGCGGACGAGATCCGCGGTGACGGGGGTCCGGACGGCGAGGTCGGAAACGACGTGCTGGCCGGCGACAACGCCACCCCGGTGCGCCGGGCGGATGGCGGCTACGACCTGACGCTGCGCGACGTGGTGGTCGGCTCGGCGACGACGGCGAGCACGACGACGTACGGCGCCGACCTGCTCTTCGGCTCCGACGAGCTCGAGGCCGAGGGCGACGACTCCGACCGGATCTTCGGCCAGGGCGGCGACGACCTGGTCCGGGCCGGAGCGGGCGACGACTACGTCGAGGGCTCCTCCGGCCAGGACACCCTGTCCGGCGGCACCGGCGACGACGACCTGATCGGCGGCTCCTCGAGCACCGCGGGCACCCCGACCGCGGCGCGGCTCGCGGCGACGGTCGAGGACCTCGACGTCTCGGCCGCCACCGTCCAGGACGGCAACGACACGGTGGACGCCGGGGCCGGCGACGACGTGGTCCTCGGGGACAACGGCCGGATCACCCGGCCGGCGGGCACTACGTCGTTCCTGCTGAGCCTCACGCGCGACGTGGCGATGGCCGACGTCGCCGCCGGTGCCAGCTCGGGCTCCGACGTGCTGAACGGGGCGGAGGGCGACGACGTCCTCTACGGCCAGCTCGACGACACCTCCGCGGTGCTCGGCTCCGGCGACACCATCCGCGGCGGCGCCGGCGACGACGCGGTCGTGGCGGACCTCGCGGTCGTCACGCCCACCCCGGCGGCGACGCTGTCGGCGCAGAAGCGGCTCACCTCCAACAGCGGCATGCTCGACGAGACCGTCTACGTGACCGGCACCTCGGTGCCGGTGACGACGGGAACGTCCGCGATGGCGCGGGTCGGTGGCTCCGACGTGGTCTACGGCGACGCCGGTGACGACGTGCTCAGGCTGGGGGCGGGCAAGGACCTGGCCAACGGCGGTGAGAACGCCGACGTCGTGCTCGGCGGCGACGGGGACGACGCACTGTGGGGCGGTCGCGGCCACGACCGGCTCTTCGGCGGCTACGGGGACGACGACCTCGACCTCAAGCTGCGGGCCGGGCTGCCGGCGCTGTGGAGCAGCGTCGCCGGCGAGGAGGACTCCGACGGTCTGGTCGCCACCACCAACGGGGCCGACCTGGTCTACGGCGGCTGGGGCATCGACGAGATGCAGGCCGACCAGGGCGGGGCGGGACGGGAGCCGGGCACCGACCAGCTCGTGGACTGGATCGGCAACCACAACCTGTACTACGTCTGCGACGGCCCCTACGGCGCCGGCCGGGTGCTGCGACAGAGCAGTCCGGACGTGGTGCAGCTGCTCACCGACCTGGTCGTCGCCGCCGGCGGCACCGCGGTGACCAACCCCGGCACCCTGGGCTTCCTCGACCTGGGGATGGTCACCACCTCCGACAACAACGCCAACAACAAGCCGGCTCCGGGGGCGCCGGGCAACTTCACCTGCGAGGGCTGACCCGGGCGCACCGGCGCCGGCCCTCGCGCGGGATCACGTGGGGTCGGCGGCGAGGTGGGCCCGGGCCAGGGCCGCGGCGAGCTCGGCGACGCGGTCCTCCGGGACCAGCCCGGCGAGCGTGACCGGATCGGTGGGCAGCCCGAGGCGTTGGGCGGTCTCGAGGGCGCGGTCGTCGAAGAACGGCCGCACCTCGGGCCACACCGCCTGCACCTCGCGGCAGAAGATCCGGGCGCCGATCGGGCCGATCCGGGGGAACGAGCCGATCTCCTCGATCAGCGCGTCGGCGCCGCGCGCCCGGCTCGGCCGGGCCCGGCGCAGGTCGCCGTCGTACCCCTCCTGCAGGTGCCGGCTGAGGTTCTCCAGCTGGGTCGCGGTGCTCTCGTCGTAGCGGCGGTAGCCGGCGGCGCCGAGCGCGCGCACGCGCTGCTGCCAGCTGGAGGCGAGCATCCGCTCCGGGGTGCGCCAGCCCTGGGCGAACAGCTGCCGGGCGGCCTCGGTGGCGATGCCGGCGGAGATCCGCGTCGAGGACAGCATCGTGAGCACCAGCAGCCGGAACAGCGGCGCGGGCTTGTCGGTCAGCTTGATGCCGGCGGCTGCGGCGTACGTCGTGCCGTGCTCCTCCAGGAGTCGCCGGACGTCGGCCTTCGGATCCACGGGTGCTCCTCGGTCGGGGACCCGAGCGGTACCCGACCGCCCGCGACGCATGCCCGGCGCGGCGCCGGGTCGCGGCCGTGGGGACGGCTCAGACGACGGTACGGCGGTCGTCGGGCAGCCGCCGGGTGAGGCCGGACCGGTCGAGGTGGTCCAGCAGCGGGAGCACCACGCGCCGGGTGGTGCCGAGCCGGCCGCGGGCCTGGCTCGCGGTGAACGGCTGCTCCAGCTCGGCGAGCCACGCCACCGCGGTCCGCTCCGCCCCGGGCCGCAGCACGATCCCGGGCGCGACGCGCAGCAGCCGGCCGGCACGGACCGCCGCGGCGACCGCCCGGGCGTCGAGGCCGAGCTCGGCGAGCCGGTCGGCGGTCGGGGCCGCGAACGGCTGGTCGCGCAGGTCCTCCTCGACGGCGTCGACCGCCGCCTCCAGGGCGGGGGGCAGGCCGGTCGTGGCGCGCGGTGCGACGACCCGGCCCCGCTCCACCCGCAACGGGGGCCGGACCACTGCCTCGACCAGTGCCGGCGAGGGCAGCCCGACGGCGTCGGCCAGCGCGCCGACCGAGAGCGCCTGGTCCAGCGGCGCGGCCGCGGCGTGGCGCGCCACCGCCTCGGCGAGCGCCGCCGCGGCCGCGTCGGCCCGGTCCGCGCTCATCAGCCAGCCGTCCGCGAGCACCGCACCGGGGGGTGGTTGCCGGACCGGCACACCGATCCGGCGGAGCAGGTCGACGGTGGCCACCTCGCGTCGCTGCACCTCCGAGGCCAGGTCGGGCGCCCCGGTGAGCGGCGCGAGCACGGCCGCCCGCTGCCGGGACGCGCCGCGTCGTCGCAACGACGGCGGCGCCGGGTCCAGCACGGTGACCCCCCACAGCCGGCGGTCACCGGGGTCCCGGAGCAGCGCCTTGTCGCCGACCCGCAGCGGCAGCGGAGCGTCCAGGGTGAGCCGCACCAGGTCGTCGGCGAGCGGCCGGCAGTGGGCGCCGACCGCGGTCGCGCCGACGTGGAACATCGGCCGCTCGGGCGGGCCGGTCGCGGCGCCACTGAGCCGGACGTCGAGGACGTCGGTGCGGTGCCAGGCGCCGGCGCTGACCAGGGCGGCGCCGCGCTCGAGGCCGGACAGGTCCTCACCCACCAGGTTCAGCGCGACCCGGGCGACCCCGGTGGCGGCGGGGACGGTCCGGCCCAGCGACTGCACCCCGCGGACCCGGACCCGGGCGCCCCCGACGCTCAGCGTGTCGCCGCGGCTGACCGTGCCGGAGGGCAGCGTCCCGGTGACCACCGTGCCTGCCCCCTTGATCGTGAACCGGCGGTCCACCCAGAGCCGTACGTCGTCGGAGGGGTCGACCGGGGGCAGCCCCCGCAGCATCGTGGCCAGACGCCCGCGCAGCTCGTCGAGGCCGGCGCCGGTGCGGCCGCTCACCGGGACCACCGGGGAGCCGCGCAGCGAGGTGCGGGCCAGCTCGTCGGTGACCCGGGCGACCATCGGGGCTGGGTCGGCCAGGTCGGACCGGGTCACCGCCACCACGCCGTGGCCGACGCCGAGCGAGTCCAGGGCGGCGAGGTGCTCCGCGGCCTGCGGCATCCACGGGTCGTCGGCCGCCACCACGAACAGCACCGCCGGCACCGGGCCGATCCCGGCGAGCATCGTCGAGACGAACCGCTCGTGCCCCGGTACGTCGACGAACGCGACCTCGCCGAGCCCGGGCAGCTCGGTCCAGCAGTAGCCGAGCTCGATGGTGAGCCCGCGCCGGTGCTCCTCCTCGAGCCGGTCCGGGTCCGAGCCGGTGAGCGCGGTAACCAGCGTGGACTTGCCGTGGTCGACGTGACCGGCGGTGGCGACGACGTACATGCGGCCGCTCAGTCCCGTCCGGCGCCGGCCGGTGCCGACGTGGGGAAGTCCGGCTGCAGCGAGAGCGCGGCGGCGCGAACGGCGGCGACCAGCGCCTCCTCGTCCTGCGCCGGGACCGCGATCAGGTCCAGCAGCAGCCTGCCGGACTCGACGCGCCCGACGACCGGGACGGCCCCGGTGCGCAGCGGCGCGGCCAGCGCGGCCGGCACCGCCACCGCGGCGCTCGGCAGCTCGACGCCGGGGGCGCCACCGCCACCGACCGCGGCGACGGAGGGCACCGCCTCGGCGGGCAGCACGTCGGCCAGCAGGGCGGCGAGCCGGGTGGCGCGGGCGAGGAGCCCCTCGGCCGAGGCGACCAGCGCCGCGGCCACCGGGGGAGTCGGGCCGGTGAGCGTCGCCTCCAGCGCGGCCAGGGTGAGCTTGTCCACCCGCATCGCCCGGGCCAGCGGGTGCCGGCGCAGCGACTCGACGAGCCCGGCGGTGCCGAGCAGCAGCCCGCACTGCGGGCCACCGAGCAGCTTGTCCCCGGAGGCGGTGACCAGGTCGGCACCGGCACGCAGCGCGGCCGCCGCGCTCGGCTCGTCCGGCAACCGCGGGTGCGGGGCCAGCAGCCCGGAGCCGATGTCGACGACCACCGGCACCGGCAGGGTGGCGAGCTCGGCGACCGCGACCCCGGAGGTGAAGCCGGTGACCTGGAAGTTCGAGGGGTGCACCTTGAGCACGAAGGCGGTCTCCTCGTCGACGGCGGCGGCGTAGTCCGCGAGCCGCACCCGGTTCGTCGTGCCCACCTCGCGCAGCGTGGCGCCGACCGACTGCAGCAGCTCGGGGATCCGGAAGCCGTCGCCGATCTCCACCATCTCGCCGCGGGCGATCACCAGGTTGCGGCCGGCGGCGAGCGCGCAGGTGGCCAGGGCGAGCGCGGCGGCACCGTTGTTGACCACGTGCACCCCGCCGGCGTCGGGCACCGCCGCGGCGAGCGCGGCCATCGCCGAGCGGCCGCGGCGTCCGCGCTGCCCGGTGGCCAGGTCGAGCTCGACGTCGGTGGCGCCGGCCGCGACGGTGAGGGCCTCCACCGCGGCGGGGGAGAGCGGCGCGCGGCCGAGGTTGGTGTGCACCACGACGCCGGTGGCGTTGAGCACCCGGCGCATCCCGGCCGCGGTGGCCGGCAGGGACTGCAGGGCCACGTCGGCGACCGCCGCCGGGGCGACCTCGCCGGCCCGGCAGCGCTCGAGCGTGGCGACCACGGCCTCCTTGACGAGGCGGACGCCGAGCCGGTCGGCGGCGGCGCGCAACCGCGGGTCGGCGAGCACGTGGTCGGTGCGCGGCGTCGCACGCCGGGGGTCGTCCACGTGCAGCTCCTCCCTCGGTCGGCGGGGCCCGGCGGCGGACGCCGTACCCCGGCCCGAGAATAGGCCAGCCGCCCAACGCGATCGCGCTCAGGACGTCGCCACCGGGAGCTCCACCGCGAGGCGCGCCCCGGCGGAGGTGTCGAGCACCCGGATATCGCCGCCGTGCCGGCGCGCGATGCTCCGGGCGATCGCCAGGCCCAACCCCGTGCCGGCGCGGCCGGCCCGGTCGCTGCGGCCGGACGGGTCGGTCCCGTCGACCCCGCCGCCGCTCGCCAGCCTGGCCCGGCCGGGGTCCACTCTGGCGAACCGTTCGAAGACCCGCTCGCGCTGGTCGGCGGGGATGCCGGGGCCGTCGTCGCGGACCTCGAGGTACGCCGTGCGCTCGTCGCAGTGCAGCGACAGCCGGATCGTCGTCGACGCGTGGGCCAGCGCGTTGTCGAGCAGGTTGCGCACCAGCCGGCCGAGCTCGTCGGCACTGCCCCGCAGCGGCGCCGCCGAGACCGCGGAGGTGTCGACGGCCACTCCGGCCCGCCGGCCCTCGCGCGCGGCCCGGGACGCCTCCTCCAGCACCACCGCGTCGAGGTCGACCAGCCGGTGGTCGACGCTCTGCGGCCCGGCGTCGTCGCGGGCCAGCCACAAAAGGTCGCGGACCAGCCGTTCCATCGCCTCCACGTCGAGCAGCAGGTCCGGCGCCAGGGTCGGCCAGGCGGCGTCGTCGGGGTGCGCGAGCGCCACCTCGAGCTGCGCCCGCAGGGCGGTCAGCGGTGTCTGCAGCTCGTGGGAGGCGTCGCCGACCAGCTCGCGCTGCCGGGACAGAGCCGCCTCGAGCCGCGCCAGCATCGCGTTCATCGTCACCGCCAGCCGGCTCACCTCGTCGTCCGTCGCCGGGACCGCGAGCCGGTTCCCCGCCGCGTGCTCGGAGATCTCGGTCACCTCGCGTCTCAGGTCCTCGACGGGTCGCAGCGCCCGGCCGACCACCGCCCGGGCGCCGAAGGCGACCAGCACGAGGAGCAGCGGAATCCCCAGCAGGAGGCTGCGTCGCAGCGTCGTGACGGGTTCCCGGACGGACTCGGGACTGGCTCCGATGTACACCGTGACGGGTCCCTGGGCAGTGGATGCCCGCAGCACCCACACCCGGTAGTCCTCGACGTCGGAGTCGTCGGGTACGCCGTGCATCACGCGCAGCTCGGGGCCGGCCGAGGCTGGCGGGGTCCGCGACACCGGGCCGGCCCCGGCCAGCCCGGAGGAGGCGGCGAGCACGGTGCCGTCGGCGGCGACCACCTGGGCCATCCCGTCCTCGCCGACGTTGGTGATCCGGCGCGGCAGCCGGCCGGCCGCGGCCTGCTGCGCCAACGTCTCCGCCCGGGCCCGGGCGAGGGTGTCCCGGTCGTTGCGCAGCGAGTGGCCGAGCACGGCGAGCAGGCCCCAGGCGGCGGCGGTCAGCGCCACCGCGACGACGAGGGTCGCGAGCACGGTGATGCGACCGCGCACGGACACCGGCCACCGCACCGCTCAGCCCTCGGTATGCACGGGCTCGTCGGCGAGCCGGTAGCCGACCAGCCGGACGGTCTGAAGGCTGGCGGTGCCGAACGGCTGGTCGATCCGGCGGCGCAGCTGTGCGACGTACACCTCGACGATGTTCGGGTCGCCCTCGTAGCCGAAGTCCCAGACGTGCTCGAGGATCTCGCGCTTGGGCACCACCTCGCCGGCGCGGCGGATGAGGTACTCCAGCAGCGCGAACTGTCGCGGGGTCAGCTCCACCGGCGTCCCGTCGCGGCGCACCTGGTGGGTGGCGGGATCGAGCTCCAGCCCTCCGGCGCGCAGCACCGGCGGCCGGGTGCTGCCGCCGCGGCGCAGCAGTGCCCGCAGCCGCGCCAGCAGCACGACGTAGGAGAACGGCTTGGCGAGGTGGTCGTCGGCGCCGCTGTCCAGGGCGCGCGCCACCTCGGCGCTGTCGGTGCGCGCGGTGAGCATCAGCACCGGCGTCCAGTTCCCCGCGGCGCGCAGCCGGGTGCACAGCTCGATGCCGTCGAGGCCGGGCAGCATCACGTCGAGGACCATCACGTCGTACGGGTTCTCCCGTGCCAGCCACTCCGCCTCGGCTCCGTCGCCGGCGGTGTCCACGGCGAACCCCTCGGCCTCGAGCCCGCGGCGCAGGGCGTCGACGAGTCGCGCGTCGTCGTCGACCACCAGCAGCCGCATGCCCACAGCGTGACACGCGCCGGCTGAAGGCCCGCTGAGCCGCGACGACCCAGGATGAGTGTTCAGGCTGGCTTCAGCACCCGCGGAGCAGGATCGGGCGGGCCGGGCGTCGAGGTCCGGCCCGGACCGGGAGGTGCCAGATGAGGACGTCCACGACGAGAACGGCCACGATCGCGGTCTGCACGGTGGCGGCGGTGGGGCTCGGCGTGGCCGCGTCGGCCCAGGCGGGCGGCACGGCGGTGCACAGCTCCGCGAGCGCTGCCACCCGCAGCACCCCGCCGCCGCCGACGCTGCCCCGTCCCCGGGATTTCGTCAGGGTCGTCGACAACCCCTACCTGCCTTTCGTGCCGGGCACCCGCTGGGTCTACAAGGGGTACGGCGAGGAGGCCGGCGAGCGGAACGTCGTGATGGTGCTGCACCGGACCAAGGTGATCGAGGGCATCACCGCGACGGTGGTGCACGACGTGGTGCTGGAGGGCAAGAAGGTCACCGAGGACACCCGCGACTGGTACGCACAGGACCGGCTGGGCAACGTCTGGTACCTCGGCGAACGCAGCAAGGAGTTCCAGGACGGGAAGGTCGACACGTCCGGCTCGTGGCAGGCGGGCGTGAACGGCGCGAAGGCCGGCATCCTGATGCCGGCCGACCCGGTCCTCGACCGCAGCTACGCACAGGAGTTCGAGCCGGGCGACGCGGAGGACCAGGCCAAGGTGATCGACCTCGACGGCCAGATCGGAGTGCCGTTCGGGCACTTCGACCACGTCCGGGTGACGAGCGAGAGCTCGGCGCTGGAGCCGAAGGTGGTAGAGCTGAAGTTCTACGCGAAGGGCGTCGGTGTTGCGTCCGAGATCCAGACCAGCCCCCGGTACGCCCGGACCGCGCTGGTGAAGATGACGAAGCAGTGACCCGCAGGAGCAGAGGAGTGATGGGCATGAGGCGCACGCGGAAGCTGGTCGCGGCCGGCGTGGTCGGCACTGTGGTGGCGATCGGGGCCGGTGGAGCCGCCCTCGCCAGCGGGGCCGCGGACGGCGGTGACGACGGCGACGTCACGGTGACCGGGTCGCAGGCCGACCGGGCCACCAAGGCAGCACTCGAGATCACCGGCGGGGGACGGGCGAACTCGGTGGAACGCGACCCCGAGAACGGCGCCACCTGGGAGGTCGAGGTGACCAAGCCCGACGGCGACACCGTCGACGTGCGCCTGGACGGGCGCTACCAGCTGGTCGTGGTGGAGGGTGACTCGGGCAGCTAGGCACCTGCCACGCGGCCGACCCCGGCTCAGCGCTCGACGAGCCCGGAGGACCTGGCTGCCGAGGCGTCAACGGGAACCTCCTCGTCGTCGCGCTGACGGTGCGCAGGCGACGGCGCTGGGGTGCCGTTCTCGACCGGGGCATCGCCCACGAACACGAAACGCTTGTAGGTGAGGTAGCGGAACACGGTGCCCAGGGCCAGCCCGATGACGTTCGCGGAGATGTTGTCCGCGAGTCGGCTGGTGAGCCCGAGCAGGTCGTGGGAGATGGTCAGGGTCACGACCGAGAACCCGAACCCGACGACGTTGAACGCGACAAACAGGGTCACTTCGCGGCGCCGGTTGCCCGACGGCCGGTCGCGCCACGTCAGCGTCTTGTTGCCCACGTAGGTGACGCACATGGCCGCAACGACCGCGACGGTGCGAGCCACGGACGGGTCAAGCGTCGCGAACGGGTGCAGCGAGCGGAGCACGTTGAACGCGGCCACGTCGACGACGTACCCGGTGCCGCCGACCGCGAGGAACGTGAGGACCTCCCGGGTGAGGAACCGGTCCATGATCCGACGCAGCCGCGCAGGGAGGAGGTCAAGCAGCGACATGCTGCCCGCCGCGCTCTGAACCGGGGGTCGGCACCATCAGACGGCCTCGTGTCCAGGTGTTGTACCGGGTTCGCGGTGGTCGGCGTCCTCGTTCGTGACGAGTGGACGCAGCGGTGTGCGTGCCAGCGCTTCGACGATGCGGACCAGGACGGGGCGCACGGCCAGGTAGGTCGCCACGGTGACGGCGGCTCCGAAGAGCAGTCCGGCGATGACGTCGAGCGGGAAGTGTGCCCCGACGTACACCCTGGTGAACGCCAGGAGGACGGCTGCGGCGAGGGTGATCAGACCCAGCCGTCGATGGGTGAGCAAAACTCCGGCGGCGACGGCGCCCGCCATCACGGCGTGGTCGCTGGGGAACGAGAAATCGTGGCTGCGTGCGACGAGCACCAGCGCGTGAGGGAACACCGCGTACGGGCGGGCCTCGTGCACGAGCCGGCCCAGCGGCTGGTTCAGACCGAGCGCAACCAACGCGCCGACGGGCGCCCACGATGCGGCCGCCATCGCCCGGGGGTTCGGGTTGGCGCGTGCGGTCCACCAGCCGAGCGCCAGGATGGCCGCGAACAGGAGCACGCCGTACTGCGCGTAGAGGCGGAACGGTTCGTGCAGACCCGGGGTGTGCCGGGCGAGCTCGTTGACGGGGAGGAACCAGTCACGTTGCAGGTGCTGCCACATCACGGGTCACCCGCCCCGCACGCCGAGGGGGGAGGGGTCGCACCCAGGTGCCGGTCGCGAAGGTCAGGTCGCACGTTCATCGTCTAGGACGCTAGGCCGACCACATGACCGCAGCATGAAGGTTTGCGAGCGTGCCGGGATGAAGACATGGCGGAGGCGGACGGGAATCGAACCCGCCGGACCCGGATACCGGGCCCCTACGGTTTTGAGGACCGCGCCCGTCACCAGACGAGGAACGCCTCCGCGCACACCCTAGAGGTCTGCCTCGCCCCGTGAGGTCGGGGGGACCGGGGGAGTCGTAGGTTGGGCCGGTGAGCACCACACAACAATCCGGTCCTGACACGTCGTTGCGCCTGACCCAGTACGCCGCCGGCGGCGGCTGCGCATGCAAGGTCCCTCCGGGCGAGCTGGAGCGGGTGCTCGCCGGGCTGCCGGGCGGCCTCGCCGGCGGGGACCTGCTGGTCGGCCTCGACCACGGCGACGACGCGGCCGCCGTACGCATCGACGGCGAGCGGGCGGTCATCGCCACCGCCGACTTCTTCACCCCGGTCGTCGACGACGCCTACGACTGGGGCCGGATCGCCGCCGCCAACGCGCTCTCGGACGTCTACGCGATGGGCGGGACCCCGCTGGTGGCGGTCAACCTGCTCGCCTGGCCCCGTGACCGGATCCCGTTCGAGGTCGCGGCCGAGGTGCTGCGCGGCGGCGCCGAGGTGTGCGTCGCCGCCTCGACGTACCTCGCCGGCGGGCACAGCATCGACGACCCGGAGCCGAAGTACGGCCTCGCGGTCACCGGGCTGGCGCACCCCGACCGGCTGCTTCGCAACGACGCCGGCCTCGCCGGGACCCCGCTGACGCTGACCAAGCCGCTCGGCCTGGGCATCCTCAACAACCGGCACAAGGCCACCGGCGAGGTGTTCCCCGAGGCGGTCGAGGTGATGACCTCGCTGAACCGGGACGCCTCGCAGGCGGCGCTCGCGGCCGGCCACACCTGCGCGACCGACGTCACCGGCTTCGGGCTGCTCGGGCACTTGTTCAAGCTGGCCCGGGCCAGCGGCGTCTCCGCGGTGGTGGACTCCGCGGCGGTGCCGTACGTCGACGGGGCCCGCGCCTCGCTCGCGGACGGCTACTTGCCCGGCGGCAGCCGCCGCAACCTGGACTGGGTGCGGCCGCACCTGTCGGCCGACGTCGACGACGACGAGCTGGTGCTGCTCGCCGACGCGCAGACCTCGGGCGGTCTTCTGGTCGCCGGTGAGCTGCCCGGGCACCCCGTGGTCGGGGAGCTGGTGCCGGCCGGCGAGCACGTGCTGCGGATCCGCTGAGCCGCTCGTCGCACCGTTTCGCCGCTGACCGACTACCTGCAGCATGAAACAGAATCGGGGTGGGTAGTGTGACCGCGACCCCTGGAGGTGGCTCGCTGATGTCGACGTCTTTCCTTTCCTGGCCGGTGCTGCGACAGCTGACCGGCAAGGACCCGCTCGGCCGTGGCCCGGCCGTCCGCTCCCAGAAGACCGAGGAGCTGACGGCCCGCACCACCACCGCAGATCGGGTCGCGCGCAGCGTCTGCCCCTACTGCGCGGTCGGCTGCGGCCAGAAGATCTTCGTCAAGGACGAGAAGATCGTGCAGATCGAGGGCGACCCCGACAGCCCGGTCTCGCGCGGCCGGCTCTGCCCCAAGGGCTCGGCCAGCCTCAACCTGGTGACCAGCCCGCTGCGGCAGACGAAGGTGCGCTACCGGCGCCCGTTCGGCACCGAGTGGGAGGACCTCGACCTCGAGACCGCCATGGAGATGGTGGCCGACCGCGTGGTCAAGGCCCGCGAGGACACCTGGCAGGACCTCGACGAGCAGGGCCGCAAGGTGCGCCGCACCCTCGGCATCGCCAGCCTCGGAGGAGCGACCCTCGACAACGAGGAGAACTACCTCATCAAGAAGCTGTTCACCGCGATGGGTGCCATACAGATCGAGAACCAGGCCCGTATTTGACACTCCTCCACCGTCCCCGGTCTGGGGACCAGCTTCGGGCGCGGCGGCGCCACCGGCTTCACGCAGGACCTCGCCAACGCTGACTGCATCGTCATCCAGGGCTCGAACATGGCCGAGGCACACCCGGTCGGGTTCCAGTGGGTGATGGAGGCCAAGGCGCGCGGCGCCAAAGTCATCCACATCGACCCGCGGTTCACCCGCACCAGTGCGTTGGCCGACCAGTTCGTCCCGTTGCGCGTCGGCACCGACATCGCCCTGCTCGGCGGTGTCATCAACTACGTGCTGCAGAACGAGCTGGACTTCCGCGACTACGTCGTCAACTACACGAACGCCGCGGCGATCGTCCGGGACGACTACGTCGACTCGGAGGACCTCGAGGGGCTGTTCTCCGGGTTCGACCCGGAGACCCGCACCTATGACCCGACCAGCTGGCAGTACGCCGGCACCGGCGACAAGGACGACCACGGGCAGGACCACGAGATCCAGCGCGAGACCGCCAGCGCGCTGCAGCACGAGACCCACGGCGTCAGCGTCAACGGCTTCCCGCCGCGCGACGAGACCTTGCAGCACCCCAGCTGCGTCTACCAGATCCTGAAGCGGCACTTCGCCCGCTACACCCCGGAGATGGTGGCCGCGACCTGTGGTGTCTCGGAGGAGGAGTTCCTCGCGGTCTGCGAGGCGTGGACCTCGAACTCCAACCGGGAGCGCACCACCGCGCTGGTCTACAGCGTCGGCTGGACCCAGCACAGCGTCGGTGTGCAGTACATCCGCACCGGCGCCATCCTCCAGCTGCTGCTGGGCAACATGGGGCGTCCGGGCGGCGGCATCATGGCGCTGCGCGGTCACGCGAGCATCCAGGGCTCGACCGACATCCCGACCCTGTTCAACATCCTGCCCGGCTACCTCCCGATGCCGCAGGCCGAGGACCACAAGACGCTGCAGGAGTGGATCGACAGCGTCTCGCACCCCGGCTCCAAGGGCTTCTGGGACCAGGCGAAGGCCTACGGCATCAACCTGCTCAAGGCCTACTGGGGTGACGCCGCGACGCCGGAGAACGACTTCTGCTTCGACTACCTCCCGAAGATCACCGGCGACCACGGCACCTACCGCACCGTGATGGACATGATCGACGGAAAGGTCAAGGGCTACTTCCTGCTCGGCCAGAACCCGGCGATCGGCTCGGCGCACGGCCGGGCCCAGCGGCTGGGGATGGCGAACCTCGACTGGCTGGTCGTGCGCGACCTGTTCGAGATCGAGAGCGCGTCGTTCTGGAAGAGCTCCCCGGAGATCGAGACCGGCGAGATCGTCCCCGAGCAGTGCCGCACCGAGGTGTTCCTCTTCCCCGCCGCGTCCCACGCGGAGAAGGAGGGCACCTTCACGCAGACCCAGCGGATGCTGCAGTGGCGCGAGAAGGCCGTGGAGCCGCAGGGTGACTGCCGCTCCGAGCTGTGGTTCTTCTACCACCTGGGCCGGATGGTCCGGGAGCGGTTGGCCGGCTCCGCCGAGGAGCGCGACCGCCCGGTGCTCGATCTCGCCTGGGACTACTCGACGCACGGGCCGCTCGACGAGCCCAGCGCCGAGGAGGTGCTGATGGAGATCAACGGCTTCGAGGTGGAGAGCAAGCGACCGCTGTCCAGCTACACCGAGATGAAGGACGACGGCTCCACCCTCGGCGGCTGCTGGATCTACACCGGTGTCTACGCCGACGGCGTCAACCAGGCGGCCCGGCGCAAGCCTGGCCAGGACCAGTCCTGGGTGGCCCCCGAGTGGGGCTGGGCGTGGCCGGCCAACCGGCGGATCCTCTACAACCGCGCCTCGGCCGATCCCGAGGGCAAGCCGTGGAGCGAGCGCAAGGCCTACGTCTGGTGGGACCCCGAGGCGGGCGAGAACGGTGAGTGGACCGGGCACGACGTGCCGGACTTCGAGCTGACCAAGCCGCCGTCCTACCGTGCCGAGGAGGGCTCGTCGGGCCGCGAGGCGCTCTCCGGCGACGATCCGTTCATCATGCAGGGCGACGGCAAGGGCTCGCTCTACGTGCCGCAGGGGCTGATCGACGGCCCGCTGCCCACGCACTACGAGCCGATCGAGTCGCCGTTCCGCAACCCGGTGCACGGGCAGCAGTCCAACCCCACCCACAAGGGCTACGACCGCGCCGACAACCCGCTCAACCCGAGCCCGCCGGCGGAGCACAGCGACATCTACCCGTACGTCTTCACCACCAGCAGGCTCACCGAGCACCACACCGCGGGCGGCATGAGCCGCAACCTCGCCTACCTCTCCGAGCTTCAGCCGGAGATGTTCATCGAGGTCTCCCCGGAGCTCGCCGAGGAGCGGGGCCTGGAGCACATGGGCTGGTGCCACGTGATCACCTCGCGCTCCGCGGTGGAGGGCAGGGTGATGGTGACCGACCGGCTGCGTCCGCTCCGGGTGGACGGCCGGACGGTGCACCAGATCTGGCTGCCCTACCACTGGGGCAGCGAGGGCCTGGTCAAGGGCGACTCCGCCAACGACCTGATGGGCATCTCGCTGGACCCGAACGTGCTGATCCAGGAGTCGAAGGTCGGCACCTGCGACCTCCGGGCCGGTCATCGGCCGTCCGGGCTGGCGCTGCGCGCGCTGGTGATGGACTACCAGCGACGTGCCGGAGTCGACCAGCATCCGCACGGCGCCCCCATCGTCACCGTCGGAGACACCGCGGGCGAGGGCAGCGACCGTGACCCCTCGACCAGGAAGAGTGGAGACTCATGATCGGCAAGAACAGCCTCTTCGGGCCGATCGACCCGGCGGTGGAGTCGGGGTACACCGAGCCGCCGTCGCGCAAGGGCTTCTTCACCGACACCAGCATCTGCATCGGCTGCAAGGCCTGCGAGGTGGCGTGCAAGGAGTGGAACGAGGTCCCCGAGGACGGCTTCGCCATGCTCGGGATGTCCTACGACAACACCGGGGCGCTCGGCGCCGACACCTGGCGCCACGTCGCGTTCATCGAGCAGCCGGGCGGTCGTGAGGGTCGCACCGGCACGCCGCCGAGCGCGACCGTCGAGCTGGGCATGCCCGGGCCGCCGCCGCCGACGAGCAGCGAGGGCGCGGTCGCGACCGACGAGAAGCCGGACTTCCGTTGGCTGATGTCCTCCGACGTCTGCAAGCACTGCACGCACGCGGCCTGCCTCGACGTCTGCCCGACCGGGTCGCTGTTCCGCACCGAGTTCGGCACCGTGGTGGTCCAGCCCGACGTCTGCAACGGCTGCGGCTACTGCGTCCCGGCCTGCCCGTACGGCGTCATCGAGCGTCGCAAGGGCCCGGACGGCACGAAGAACGTCGGCGTGGCCCAGAAGTGCACGCTCTGCTACGACCGCCTCAAGGTCGACCAGAAGCCGGCCTGCGCGCAGGCCTGCCCGACCGAGTCGATCCAGTTCGGTGACGTCGACGAGCTCCGCGAGCGGGCCCGGACCCGCGTCGACGCGCTGCACGAGGCCGGGATCATGGACGCCCGGCTCTACGGTGACGACCCCGAGGACGGGGTCGGTGGCGCCGGTGCGTTCTTCCTGCTGCTCGACGAGCCGGAGGTCTACGGCCTGCCCCCGGACCCGGTGGTGACCACCAAGGACCTTCCGCACATGTTCAACCGCGCCAGCACGGCCGCGGCGGCGCTGCTCGCCGGCGCCGTGGTGGCCTTCCTCGGGAGGCGCGGATGACCACGCAGGGACACGGTCCGTCCGCGCAGCAGACCCGGGCGGTCCCGGAGTCGGCGAAGCGGGGGCGGCGCGGCCGCGGAGGCCGCGGCGAGTTCTCGATGGTGCCGGAGGCGGAGTTCAGCTCCTACTACGGCCGCCAGGTGGTCAAGGAGTCCCCGTGGGAGGCCGACATCCCGGCCTACCTGTTCTCCGGGGGCCTGGCCGCCGGGTCCTCGTTGCTCGCCGCCGGTGCGGACCTCACCGGGCTGCCGTTGCTGCGGCGCTCCGGCCGGTTCACCGCGCTCGGCGCGCTCGGGTTCAGCATGGTCGCGCTCGTCCACGACCTCGGCAAGCCGTCGCGGTTCGTGAACATGCTGCGCACCGCCAAGCTCACCTCGCCGATGTCGGTGGGCACCTGGATCCTCACCGGCTACAGCCCGTTCGCCGGCCTGGCCGCGGCCGCCGAGGTCGCCGACCTGCTGCCGGCGAGGGTGCAGCGCGGTCCGCTCCGGCTCCTCGGGCTCGCCGCCAAGCTCGGGCGACCGGCCGGGCTGATGGCGGCGCTGACCGCTCCGCCGGTCGCCGCCTACACCGCCGTACTCCTCGCCGACACCGCGACGCCGTCGTGGCACGAGGCCTATCGCGAGCTGCCGTTCGTCTTCGTCGGCTCGGCAGCAGCAGCTTCCTCGGGGTTCTCGATGATCACCACGCCGGTGGCGCAGACCGGACCGGCCCGCCGGTTCGCGATCGGCGGCGCGCTGCTCGACCTGGTCATGGAGCACCGCATGGAGCAGACCATGGGGATCACCGCCGAGCCGATGCACCAGGGCAAGGCCGGCAAGCTGATGACGGCGGCCAAGTGGCTGACGGCCGGGGGAGCGGCGGGCTCGCTGCTGGCCGGACGCAGCCGCACGGTGGCCGTCGCCTCAGGGGCGGCGCTGGTCGCGGGCTCGGTGTGCACCCGGTTCGGCATCTTCGAGGCCGGACAGGCCTCGGCGCGCGACCCCCGCTACACCGTGGTGCCGCAGCGGGAGCGGATGCGCGCGGCGGCCGCGGCGAACGGCGACCAGCCGGCCGACCTGGACCACGCGCCGTCCTGACGGGGCGTGTCTCCTCCCGGGGACGCGTCAGCACACCGGGAGGACGGGAGGACGGCTCAGGCCGGCGGACCGTTCGATTGCTCGAAGTCGTCGAGGAGGTTCTCGGGCGGTCGGGGCGCCGAGTCGACGATGCGGCTCTCGAAGGTCGTCGTCCACCTCGGCTCATCGGGTCCGACCCAGTTCTTCGATCGGGCGGGGTGACCGATCAGTCCCAGGAATGCACCATCGTTCGGATCGAACACGAACTGCACCGGGTACTTCTCGTCGATGCCGAGGGCGACCCCGAGCCTGCCGTCCACGTGTGCACGCCGATCGACCACCCTGACACCATCCTCGAGCGCCACCGCGCGCAGGACCTCGGCGTTGACA
The DNA here is from genome assembly GCF_014395785.1 of Nocardioides mesophilus. Classification (GTDB taxonomy): domain Bacteria; phylum Actinomycetota; class Actinomycetes; order Propionibacteriales; family Nocardioidaceae; genus Nocardioides_B; species Nocardioides_B mesophilus. Next base: position 3,851,844 of record NZ_CP060713.1, read on the forward strand.
GCGTCCGGGGTCTGCGGATCTGACAGCAACCAGAACGCTGCTCCCCAGACGGCCGACAGGTCGTCGCTGAACTCGCTGCCCGAGGTTCGCGCCAGGTCCCGCAGTGCACGCAGCATGCCCTCACCCTCGGGCGGTCACGGTAGATGGGGTAGTTGGCATTCGCCGACTGGTCCACCACCGCCCAGCTGATCGGATTGATGCGGTCGTCCGTCCGCTGGATCAGAGGTTCGTCCGGATCCTCGGGAACCCAGGTCTCGACGAGGACAGGGTCCGTCCTCGGCCGGGTGTCCTCCGTCGTCGGGTCGCTTGCGGACGGTCCGTAGTCCCAGGAGACCAAGACGTTCTTGCGGTACAGGTACTGGCCCGGCAGTGCAGACCCGGAGGCATCGAGCACGGCGGCGGACTGCTCCAGGATCTCGGCTGCCGCTGCGGATGCTCCATGGTCCGGTGTCTGGAGGACGATGGTGCTCGCGACGATCGCCGCTGCGGCGCTCATGCCGATCGCCGCTCGGACGGCGTGCCGACGGCGGCTGCGGCGGACGAGCGCCCTGCGGAGCAGGGCCTGCCGGGCGCGGAGGGTCACGGCAGCGTCGGGCTCGGAGACGTCGGGACGCAGTTCTCGGAGCAGTTGGTCGATCATCGTCCTACCTCCAGCGTGTCGTCGATGGCCGCGCGTAGGTGGCGGCGTGCTCGGTGGATGCGCGAACGGACGGTCCCCACGGGGATGCCCATGGCGCTGGCGATCTCGGGATAGGTCAGCTCCTCCCACGCGAAGAGCAGGATCGCCTCGCGGTCGCCATCGGGAAGTTGCTCGAGGACGGTGCGCACCGACAGCCAGTCCTGAGTCGAGCCAAGCCGGTCGACGACCTGGTTCTCGTGCGAGTCCGCGAATCGGACGACGTGGACTGCCGCCGACTGCACGAGCCGGTCTGTGGCCGCCAGTGACCGCCAGCGACGTCGCAGGATGTTGCCTGCGATTCCGTACAACCAGGGCAGTGCCGATTCGGCATCCGGTTTGTACCGTTTGCGTTGGCCGAACGCGGTCAGAAATGCGTCAGAGAGGACGTCGTCCGCCGCGTCCCGGCCCGCCCGTCGTACCGCGTAGGCATGGACCGCCCGCTGATGTCTGTCGAAGACTTCGGCGAACACTTCCGGTGTGCGGAGCGAGCGCGCGATGACTTCGGCGTCTGTAGCGCCTGCCTCGATCTGAGTCACAACCTGCCTTTGCCGTCTCGAGCCGCCTCGGTTCACGGTGCCCGGGAAGGCGTAGCTCCGCGACGCTAACCCAGTGAGCCTCCTCTGGGGCGGGAACCGACCTGGCGCTACGTTGGTCCGCACGGGGCACCGGCAGCACCGACAGCATCCAGGGGTCGATCTGCCGTCCGCACCGATGACCGCCTACGACAGGAGCTGCCATGACCACCACCCCCAACGAGCCCGTCGGTGACGACGACATCGAGACCGTTCCCGCAGTCACGCCCACGCCGCTCTCCGGTGGCGACGCCGACGGCACCGACGGCGGGGACGCCGACGGCACCGATGGCGGGGACGCGGACGGCACCGACAGCGGTGACGGCGACAGCACCGACACCACCGACGGCGACGCGACCGACGGCGGGGACGCCGACGGCACCGACGCCTGAGCGGTGACCGCTCTCGACCTGCTCAGCGGCGACGCCCGGACCTTCCGCGACAAGGTCTGGGCGTCGCACGTGCACCTGCACCGCACCGATCCGGACGACTTGGTCGGGCTGCTCTCGCTCGACGACGTCGACCACCTGCTCACCTCGGTGGCGCTGCGGGCCCCGGCGCTGCGCATCGCCCAGGACGGCACGGTGCTGCCCACCAGCGCGTTCACCCGGTCCGCCTCGCTGGCCGGCACGCCGCTGACCGGTCTCGTCGACGGCCGCAAGGTCCTCGAGCTCTTCGACGGCGGCGCCACCGTCGTGCTCCAGGGGCTGCACCGCTACTGGGCGCCGCTGACCGAGCTGGTCCGCAACCTCGAGCTCGAGCTCGGCCACCCCTGCCAGGCGAACGCCTACCTCACGCCGCCCGGCTCCCAGGGGTTCGCCCGGCACAGCGACAGCCACGATGTCTTCGTCTTCCAGACCCACGGGCGCAAGCAGTGGGAGGTGGTCGAGCCTGACCAGCAGGTCCGTGAGGTGCTGCTCGAGCCGGGGCTCAGCATGTACCTGCCCGCCGGCACCCCGCACTCCGCCCGCAGCCAGGACGAGACCTCCCTGCACGTGACCCTCGGCGTCAACCAGATCACCCGGCGCGACCTGCTGCGCCGGCTGACCGAGGACGTCCTCTCCGACGAGCGGTACGACGCCGCCCTGCCGGCCGGCTACCTGCAGGAGCCGGACCGGCTGGCCGACGACCTGGCCGCGGCGCTGGCCGAGCTGCGGGGCTCGCTGGACGCGCTGGAGCCGGTCGACGTCGCCGAGGAGCGCGCCACCGCCTTCCTCACCGAACGCACCCCGGCGCTGCGCGGCGGCCTCGCCGACCGGGTCGCGCTGCCCTCGCTCGCCGACGGCACCGTGGTGGAGCGCCGGCCCACCTCTGCCTGCGTGCTGCGGCCGGGCCCCGAGCGCCTCACCGTGCTGCTCGGCGACCGGGCCCTGCGGATGCCGCCGCGGCTGGCCGGCGCCATGGAGTTCGTGCGCGACCATCCGTCGTTCGCGGTGGCCGACCTCGCACCGTTCCTCGACGAGGCCAGCCGGCTGGTGGTCGTGCGTCGACTGGTCCGAGAAGGCCTGCTGCGGATCAGCGCGTGAGCGGCGCCTTCCGCTGCTCGGTCGCCAGCGAGGGCGACGAGGAGCCGATCGCCGGCACCGCGTCCACGGTGCGCGCGTTCCTGCTCGTCGAGGCGCCCGGGCCGTGGGGGGTGGATGCGGTCACCGGGTCCCGGCTGCCGCCCGAGGTCCGGTCCTGGCTGCACGACCTGCCTCGCGCCCACCGGGTGCGGCCGCTGATGATTCGCGGCCACGGCCGGCAGCGGCGTCCCGGCACCCGGGTCTTCGCCGCCTGGTGCGGTGACGGCGCCGGCGGCCGTCCCTGGCTGGAGAGCGCCGTGCTGGAGGACCCCCGCGACCTGCTCGACCTCCCCGTGCACGGGCTGGCCGCCGGCTCGTCGACCGGGCTGACGACGTACGACGGGCCGCTGCTCTGCGTGTGCACGCACGGCAAGCACGACGCCTGCTGCGCCGAGCGGGGCCGCCCGCTCTGCCGGGCCCTGCACGAGGTCGCGCCGGAGCACACCTGGGAGGTCTCCCACATCGGCGGCGACCGGTTCGCGCCGAACGTGCTGGTGCTGCCCGAGGGGCTCTACTACGGGCGGCTCGCTCCGGAGGACGCAGGTGAGCTGGTGGAGAGCACCCTGAGCGGGGAGCTGGACCTGGCGCACCTGCGCGGTCGCTCCACGCTGCCGTTCGCGGTGCAGGCGGCCGAGATCTACCTGCGTGCGCAGCTCGGCGACCGCGGCTCCGCGGCCCCCGAGCTGCTGGCGCAGGAGCGTCGCGGAGAGCGGACCCGGGTCCGGCTCCGGCTGCCCGGCGGCACCTTCGACGTCGAGGTCGAGACCCGCCCGGCGCCGCCGCGCCAGCTCACCTGCCGGGCGACCGCGCTCTCGGCCCCGCCGGCCCACCGGCTGCTGGGCATCGAAGCCGCGGTCACCCCGACGACTCCGGGTCCTGGCCCCGGCACCTGATTCAGGCGCGCTCCTCGGCGATGGCGTTGCCGCCGTCGACGACGAGGCACTGGCCGGTGAGGTACGACGCGCCCGGGGTGCACAGGAACGCGATGACCGCCGCGACCTCCTCGGGGGTGGCGCTGCGACCCACGGGCGTGAGCGCGCCCTGGCGCACCTCGTCGTCGGTCTGGCTGGTGGTGGCGATCCAGCCGGGGGCCACCGCGTTCACCGTCACCCCGTGCGCCGCGTGGTCCAGGGCCGCCGAGCGGGCCAGTCCGACCATCCCGGCCTTGGCCGCGGCGTAGCCCGCCTCGCGCCGCATGGTCATCACCGGGCCGGTGACCGAGGCGACCATCACGACCCGTCCCCAACCGGCGGCGGACATGCCGGGCAGCACGGCCCGGGTGGCCAGGAACGCGGTGTCGAGGTTGCGGGCCAGCGACGCGTGCCACGCCTCGAGGCTCAGGTCGGTGAGCACGCCGCCCTCGGTCTCCATCACGGGCCGGGCGGTGCTGGTCATCCCGGCGTTGTTGACCAGCACGGTCGGTGGCCCCAGCGCGGCGCGCACCTCGTCGGCCAGCCTGGCCGCGTCCGCCTCGAGGGTCAGGTCCGCGACCACGCCGACCGACTCGACACCCAGCGTGCGCAGGTCCTCGGCGCGGTCGTGGGCCCGGTCGGTGGTGGCGGTGACGGCCACGCGCGCGCCGAGCTCGCCGAGCAGGCGGGCGGTCGCGAAGCCGATGCCGCCCGGGGCGCCGGCGCCGGTGACCAGGGCGACCCGGCCGGTCAGGTCGTACGTCGGGGGCAGCACGCTGCGGACCCTCCCGCGCCGACGTCGCCGGCGTCAAGCGGCCGGACCGGCCCGGGCAGCCGGACGGTGATCACCGGCACGGGCCGGTGCCGAGCCGGGCCAGCCCCTCGAGGTCCCCGGGTCCGAAGTCGATGGCCCCGCCGTTCTCGGCGTACATCAGTTCGCGGCGGTCGTCGACGTGGTCGAGCCCGACCACGTGGCCGAGCTCGTGCATGATCACCGCACGCACGAGCGCCCGGCCCTGCGGCTCCGCGGCCAGGTCGGCGAGGGCGGGGGCGTCGAGCCAGGCCGTCCCGGTCACGTAGCGGCGCAGCCCGATCCCCGACTCGGAGACGGCGGCGCTGCCCCCGAGCCCGACCACGTCACCCGCCAGGCCGGGGATCACCTCCGGGGTGGTCCAGGCGACGAGGACCGGAGCCCAGCCGGCGCCGTAGCGGACCGGCTGCCGCAGCTCCCGGTCGTCCGACGGCGGCTCGTCGGTCCCGCCCACCACCGTCATCTGCAGACCGGTGGCCTCGGCGACCCGCGCCACGGCCTCCTCCACCAGCCCGTCGGTGCCGGGCGGCTCCAGCCCGCGGTTCACCACCACCTCCAGCGGCCGGCAGGGGCTGTAGGTGACCGGCTGCCCCTGGTCGGTCTGGGCGAAGGCGTGCGCGCCGCCGTCCCCCGGGTCGGGCAGCGGACCGAGCCGTCCGAAGCCGGAGACGCCGTCCCGGGAGAGGGTGAGGCCGTACTCGTCGTGCAGGTACAGGCCCGAGATGCCGAGGACCACCAGCGCCGTGAGCACCGCCACCGAGCGGCGGCGGCGTCGTTCCCGCCGCTCCACCTCGGAGAGCGGCCGGCCCGCGCCGGCGCGCCGGGAGGAGCCGGCGTACGGACCGGGCGCGGGCGGCAGGTCGGCCCACGGGTTCGAGGCGCCCGCCGCGGCGTCGAGACGGTCCAGCTCGCGGAGCCGGCGCAGCATCTGGCGCCTGCGCCGGGCAGGACCGAACGTGAGCCTGTCCGCGATCCGCCCCCGTGCCACGCCCGGAAGTGTCGCACGGGCCCCGCGGTCGGTCCACGGAACCGGCATGATGGCGCGATGAGCCCCGAGCAACCACCGACCACGCCCGGAGTCCTGTTCCCGCCCGGCCCGGACGGCCGCCGCAGCACCGCTGCCGTCGGACGTGCCGCGGTCGCCGACGCGCTGCGGCCGGTCGACCCCGCCGGGGCGCGCGCCGCGGAGCAGGAGACCAACTGGCGCTCCGGCTACCTCGTGCACTTCAGGCGCCTGGTCGAGGCCGGGCTGACGACGCCCGAGGCGGCCGTGACGATCGCCGGACACGGGATCGACGGCGTGCGCAGCCGCATGGTCGCCGGCACCGCCGAGGGCGAGGTGCCGTTGGGGACCTGGGCCGAGGCGCCGGCGGTGCGCGGCCACGGCACGGCGGAGGTCCAGGGCACCGCCCGTCCCGAGACCGAGCTGTCGCTTCCCTACCACGGCGAGCGGCTGCAGGGGGACGCGCTGCTGCGCCGCCTGGACTCCTGGGTGAGCACCGGAGTCGCCGAGCCCAGCGTCGCCGAGGCCGTCCGCACCGTGCTCGCCCACCCTGAGTGGCTGCGCCTCGAGGGTCACACCGTCGCAGTGCTCGGGGCCGGGGCGGAGATGGGGCCGCTGCAGGCGCTGCTGCGCTGGGGAGCCCGGGTGGCCGCGGTCGACCTGCCGCGGCCGGCGGTGTGGGAGCGGGTGCTCTCGGTGGCCCGCGCCGGTGCCGGCACGGTGCTGCTGCCGGTCCCGGACGGCAGCGACGCCCTGGACGTGGCCACCGCCGGCGCCGACCTCGTCGCCGAGGCGCCGTCGGTGGCGGACTGGCTGGCGGGGCTGCGCTCCGAGGAGGACCGGCTGGTGCTGGGCAACTACGTGTACGCCGACGGCGCCGCCAACGTCGCGGTGTCGGTGGCGGTCGACGCGCTGACCACCCGCGTCCAGCAGGCCCGCCCCGACGTCGCGCTGGCCTTCCTGGCCACTCCCACCGACGTGTTCGCGGTCCCCGGCGACGCGGTGGCCATGTCCACCCGCGCCTACGAGCAGCGGTCGGCCGGGGCCAAGCTGGTCGGGCGCCCGTTGCGGACCCTGAGCGCCGGCCGGCTGCTGCGGCGCTCCTACGCCCCCGGGGCCGATCCGGGCGTCAACGACAGCCTGGTGCCGCAGCAGGGCCCCAACTACGCCCTGGCCAAGCGGCTCCAACGCTGGCGCGCCACGGTGGCGCGGCAGGCCGGGACGACCGTGTCGATGAACGTCGCGCCACCCACCCGGACCCGCTCGGTGGTCAAGAACCGGGCGCTCGCCGCGGCCTATGCCGGCGCCCACCGGTTCGGGGTCGAGGTCTTCGAGCCGGCCACCTCGAACGTGCTGATGGCCGTGCTGCTGGTCCACGACCTGCACACCGACGGGGGTCCGCGGCACCCGCAGCCCTGGCAGGACGAGGCGTACGCCGCGGTGCACGGCGGGCTCTGGCGCACGGCCTACGCGCCGCGCAGCGCCCTCGGCCTGGCGGCGTTGCTCGGCTACGGCGCGGCTCGCGGCTGACGGACCCGCCCGCGGTCACCGACGGGTCAGAGGTCGACGACCTCGTCCTCGTCGGTGTCCCACCGGTCCACGAGCTCGATCAGCTCGGCGACGGACTCCCGCACGAAGGTCGGCCGGTAGGGGAACCGCTCGACGGCCTCCTGCTTCGTCGAGCCGGTGAGCACCAGGATCGTGCGCAGCCCCGCCTCCAGGCCGGAGACGATGTCGGTGTCCATCCGGTCGCCCACCATCACGGTGGACTCCGAGTGCGCGTCGATCCGGTTCAGCGCCGAGCGCATCATCAACGGGTTCGGCTTGCCGACGAAGTACGGCGCCACGCCGGTGGCCCGGGTGATCAGCGCCGCCACCGAGCCAGTCGCCGGGATCGACCCCTGCTGCGAGGGGCCGGTCGGGTCGGGGTTCGTGGCGATGAAGCGGGCGCCGCGCTCGATCAGCCGGATCGCGGTGGTGATCGCCTCGAAGGAGTAGGTCCGGGTCTCGCCGAGGACGACGTACTCGGGGTCGCGCTCCGAGAGCACGTAGCCGATCGAGTGCATCGCGGTGGTCAGGCCCGCCTCTCCGATCACGTACGCCGTGCCGCCCGGGCGCTGCTTGTCGAGGAACTGGGCGGTGGCGAGCGCGCTGGTCCAGATCGACTCCTCCGGCACCTCGATGCCGCTGCGGGCCAGGCGCGCCTGCAGGTCGCGAGCGGTGTAGATCGAGTTGTTGGTCAGCAGCAGGAACGGCCGGCCGCGGTCGCGCAGCGCGCGCACGAACTCCGCCGCTCCGGGGATCGCCTCCTCCTCGTGGACCAGGACACCGTCCATGTCCGAGAGCCAGGTGCGGACCGGTCGCATCGTCTCCATGGGTCGATGCTGTCAGAAAACCGGCAGGCCGGTACACCACGCCCGAACGGGGCCCGCTGCAGCGGGCCCCGACCCCGGGTGCGACGGGGGGACCGCGCCGACGACGGCCTGAGCCGGCCGGAGGGGGCAGGGGACGACCGGGTGCTCGGGCCGTCGGGCGCGGTGCTGCGGTCAGGGTGCGGGGGTCACGGTGACCGCAGCGTCGGTGGGCCTACGCGAGGTGGTGCACCTCCTGGAGCCCGTAGACGGGGGTGTCGAGGCCCTCGAAGCGGGCCTTGAGCTGCAGGGCGAGGTAGAGCGAGTAGTGGCGGGACTGGTGCAGGTTGCCGCCGTGGAACCACAGCCCCTCCTGCTGGGTCGGCTTCCACATGTTGCGCTGCTCGCCCTCCCAGGGGCCCGGGTCCTTGGTGGTGTCGGAGCCCAGACCCCACACCTTGCCGACCTTGTCGGCGACCTCCTGGCTTATCAGGTCCGCGGCCCAGCCGTTCATCGAGCCGTAGCCGGTGGCATAGACCACCAGGTCCGCCGGCAGCTCGGTGCCGTCGGCGAGGACCACGGCGTCCTCGGTGAGGTGGTCGACCTGGCCGTGCGCGAGGCGCACCTGCCCGTCGGCCACCAGGTCCGCGGCGCCCACGTCGATGTAGTAGCCGGATCCGCGGCGCAGGTACTTCATGAACAGGCCGGAGCCGTCGTCGCCCCAGTCCAGCTCGAAGCCCGCCTTCTCCAGCCGGTCGTAGAAGTCCTTGTCCCGCTCGCGCATCTGGTCGTAGAGCGGGATCTGGAACTCGTGCATGATCCGGTAGGGGAGCGAGGCGAAGATCAGGTCGGCCTTCTCCGTCGTCACCCCCGAGGCCACGGCCCGCTCCGAGTAGAGGTCGCCGAGCCCGACGTCCATCAGGGTGTCGCTCTTCACGATGTGGGTCGAGGTCCGCTGCACCATCGTCACGTCCGCGCCGTGCTCCCACAGCGCCCCGCAGATGTCGAAGGCCGAGTTGTTGCTGCCGATCACCACGCAGCGCTTGCCGGCGTACGCGTCCGGGCCGGGGTGCGCCGAGGAGTGGTGCTGGTCGCCGCGGAAGACGTCCTGACCCGGCAGCTGCGGGATGTTCGGCTTGCCGGACATCCCGGTGGCGAGCACCAGCTGGGTCGGCCTCAGCGTCAGGGGCCGGCCGTCCCGCTCGACCTCGACGGTCCACTCCTGCTTCTCGGGGGAGTAGGAGGCGTGGGTCGCCACGGTGCTGCCCCAGTAGGGCACCTCCATCACCTTCGTGTAGGACTCCAGCCAGTCGGCGATCTTGTCCTTCGGGGCGAACACCGGCCAGTTGTCGGGGAACTTGAGGTACGGCAGGTGGTCGTACCAGACCGGGTCGTGCAGGCACAGCGACTTGTAGCGTCCGCGCCACTGGTCGCCGGGGCGCGCGTGCTTGTCGATGACCAGCGCGGGCACACCGAGCTGGCGCAGCCGCGCACCCAGCGCGATGCCGCCCTGGCCGCCGCCGACCACGAGCACGTAGGGCTGGGTGGTCGAGCCAAGGCTCTCGGCCTCCTGCTGGCGGCGCTCGAGCCAGCTCTTCCGGTCCCGCGCCGCTCCATGCTCGGCCCCCAGCGGGCGGCGCCCGCCCCGCGGCTCCTCGTGGCCCTTGAGCTCGTAGAGCGTGGTGAGGAAGGTCCAGGCGCCCTCGTCGGTGAGGCGGAGCAGACCCTTGCCCCGGCCCACCGCGGTCTCGAAGGCGAACCACGCGGTGGTGACGCCGTCGGCCTCCTCCGGCGGCTCGGTCGTGTGGAACCCCGAGGGCGCGGTGCCGGCGAGCGTGCTGCTCAGCAGGTCCGCCACCCCGTCGCGGTTCTCGACCGTGCAGATGTTCCAGGTGAAGGCGACGAGGTCGCGCCAGAACGACACCGGCGCGAAGAGCCCGGCGGCGCGCTGCACGTCACCGGCGGTGAGGGCGGACTCGAAGTCCGCGAGCCAGGCGTCGACCCGGGCCTGCGGACCGGTCCCCGCCTCCGGCGTACCGGTCGGCTCGAGGGTCTGGGTCATGGGCGCTCCTTCACTTACGCTGTGACGAGCAGCACACCGCGACCCGGGGGGTTCGGGAAGGGTTGCAGGGGGTTGCAACGTCGCAGGGAGGGCAGCCGTGTCCGTGTCCGAGGAGCACCTTGCCGGCCACCGGGTCCGGCAGGCCGTCCTGGCCGGCGGACCGGCCCCCGCCACTGCCGAGTCCCCGCGGCCGGTCATCGAGGCGTCCTGGACCCGACTGCTCCGGCGCGGTCTCGACCCGGGCTCGGACCCGGTGGTGCCGCCGCTGGCCGCCTCCGAGCTGGAGCGCCGGCGCGCCGAGAGCCGGCTCGGTCCGCTGGTGGCGCACCTGCGCGACGCGCTACGTCCGGCGGTGGAGTCGACCGGCCAGCTGATGGTGGTGACCGACCCCGAGGGACGGGTGCTCTGGCGCGACGGCCAGGCCGGCGTACGGCGGCTCGCGGACCGGCTCGGGTTCGTCGGCGGCTCCGCGTGGACCGAGGGCAACGTCGGCACCAACGCCATCGGCACGTGCCTGGTCCTCGGCGAGCCCGTGCAGATCCACGGCGCGGAGCACTACGTCGAGTCCCACACGCGCTGGGGCTGCGCGGCCGCCCCGGTGCACGACCCGTGGACGGGACGGGTCCTCGGCGTCGTCGACGTCAGCGGACCCACGCGCGGCATGCACCCCACAGCGCTGACGATGGTGCAGCTGGCCGCGCGGGTCGCCGAGCTCGAGGTGCGCCAGGAGCACCGGGCCGAGCTCGACCTGCTCCGCGCCCACGCCGCACCCCTCGTCGCGAGGCTCGGCGGCCGTGCGCTCGTCGTGGACCGGCACGGTCACCTGGCCGCGGCGACCGGGATGAGCGCCCCCGAGCGGGTCACGCTGCCCGACGGGCTCGGCGTGGGGAAGGTCTGGCTGCCGACGCTGGGCGCGGCCACCGCCGAGGCGCTGCCCGGCGGCTGGCTGCTCCGGCTGGAGCAGGAGGACGCGTCGGTCGTCGGTGCCGCGCTGCTCACCGTCGACCTGAGCCGCCCGGCCGCGCAGGTGACCGTGCAGGGGGTCAGCGGCGGCTGGCACCACACGCTCACCCCGCGGCACACCGAGATCCTGGTGGCGCTCGCCACCCACCCCGCCGGACGTTCGGCCGCGGAGCTGGCCGCCGACCTGTTCGCGGACCCGACCCGGGTGGTCACCGTGCGGGCGGAGATGTCGCGGCTGCGGCGGACGCTGGGCCCGCTGCTGCGGCGCCAGCCGTACCGGATCGACGAGGCGGTGAGGGTCGAGCTGGTGCTTCCCCCCGATCGCTCCGCGCTGCTGGCGGGCTCGAGCGCCCCGGTGGTGACCGCGCTGCGCGCCGCGACGCCGGCCCCGCTGGACCGGTGAGCCTGCTACGAGGCCAGCGAGCCGGCGAAGATCTGCCAGGCGAGCGCCGACTTCGCCACCAGGCTGAGCACCAGGTAGGCCTTCTCCCCGAACGCGTAGCTGCGCCACGGCCCGACCTGCCGGTACTGCAGCCACTGGTTGAGCGCGAAGCTGTTGAAGAACAGGAACAGCGAGACGAAGATCCCGACCACGAAGCCGGGGACCTCCTCGGCAGCGACCAGGTTGTAGCCGATCGCCACCCACGGTGCGATGCCGGCGACGCAGCCGAACCAGAACGGCTTCATCGTGACGCTCGCCCGTCCCGGCGGGTTCGCGGACTCCTGCAGCCAGCCGAACAGGATCATGGCCACGTTGGCGCCCGCGATGCCGATCAGTGCGGAGATCCCGAGGATGCCGCTGTACATCGCGATCAGCAGCACCATGAGCGTCGCGCTGAACGAGTACTCCACCCACCGGAACCGGTTGATCCCGGCCCGGAGGTCGCGGTCGTAGGTGCGCCGGAAGACCGTCGCCGTGAGCAGGTGGTCGAGCGCCGCGAGCCCGAGGAACAACGCCACCGCGGCGCCGACGGACACCTCGAACAGCGACTCCGGGGACGCCGGCGGCGTGCCCGGCGGACCGGTGGGCAGCGACCGGGTCACGGTGAGGGCGAAGTCGGTCGCCAGCACGAACACCGCCACCGCCTGACCGAGGTGCAGCAGCGTGAGCGCGAGGTTCCATCCGCGCAGGGACCGCAGGCTGCGCTCGTCGACCCCGGTCGCGGTCCTGTCCTCAGCCGTCATGAGGTCATCATGCCCCGGTGCGGGAAATGCGGACCCGACGGAGCCGGATCTGCTCGACCGTGCCGGACCGCAAGCGACCGCCACCGTCGCCGCGTGAGTGTCGGTCGCAGGCCATAGGGTCGCTGACGTGCTGGACCTGACCGTTCTCCTCGACGACGCCGAGCTGCGGCGCCGCTTCGGCGCGGTCACCCTCGAGCGCGCGCAGACCTACCTGCGCCAGGGGCTGGTGCTGCAGGTCTCCCACGAGGTCGACGGCGAGGGCGACCTCGACGTCCGGGGCAGCGTCGCCGGATCGGGGTCGGTGCCCTACCAGACCTACGTCGCGGTGGGACAGGCCGAGCGCGGCCTGTGGGTCTACGGCCGCTGCAGCTGCCCGGTGGGGGAGTCCTGCAAGCACGCGCTGGCGCTGCTGCTCGCGGTGCGTGCCGAGCAGGAGACCACGGCGTACGCCGGCGGGCGCCGCTGGGAGCGCCAGCTGGGCCACGTGCTCGACGAGCTCGACCGGCGCTCGACCGAGGAGCAGGACGCGCACCGGCCGCTGGCACTGCAGGTCGAGCTCAAGCTCTCCACCTCGGCGGCCCGGCACGCCTGGGACGGCGAGAGCGGCGCGCGCCGGGGGTCCTTGCGGGTCCGGCCGCTGCAGCGTGGCGCCCGCGACAACTGGGTCCGTTCCGGGGTGTCCTGGCAGGACGTGCCCTACCTGTCCACCCGGCGCAACGCCCCGCCGGCCCAGGCGGCGGTCCTCGGCGAGATGCTCGCCACCTACCGGGCGGCCTCGCGCCAGACCTACTTCGGCTCCGAGTCGCACCTGCCGCTCGGGGCATTCGGGGCGTCGCTGTGGCCGCTGCTGCGCCGGGCCGTGGAGGCGGGCCTGGTGCTGGTGCCGGGCGCCGGGATCCGCGACATCGTCCTGCGGCACCACCCGGTCGAGCTGGAGCTCGACGTGAACACCTCGGAGACCGACGAGGCCCACCTGCGGCTGGGGGTGCGCACCGACGAGGACTGGTTCGGCGCCGAGGAGCTCGACCTGCTCGGGGAGGGCGCCGAGGGCGGTCACGGCGTCGCGCTCTGGTCGCCGGACGCCAGTGGCGCCCGGCCTGCGGAGTGGGTGCTGACCCTGGCGCCGCTGGCCCGTCCGGCCGGCCCGGAGGTGCGCCGGCTGCTGGCCACCGGGGACACGCTGGTGGTCCCCGCGGAGGACCGTGAGGACCTCGTCACGGAGTACCTCCCCCGGCTGCAGCGGCACGTCCCGGTGACCTCCTCGGACGGCTCGGTGCGGCTGCCCGAGCCGGTGGTCCCTCGCCTCGGGGTGACCTTGACGTGGGTGTCGGTCGAGGAGGTGCAGGTCCTCTGGACGTGGCGCTACCGGGTCGCCGCCGGCGACCGGGAGTACACCCTCGGCGAGCCCCGGGGGCTGCGCGGGTTCCGGCGCCCCCAGCTCGAGCAGCAGCTCCTGGACGCGCTGGTGCTCGGCGACGACGCCGTCTACCGGCTCTACGGCTCCCGGCGACCGGATCGCGGCCCGACCCCGGAGGCGGTCTTCTCCGGCACCGCCGCGATCGGCTTCGTCGAGGACGCGCTTCCGGCGCTCGAGGCGGCGGCCGCCGCCGGCCTGCTCGAGCTGACCGAGGTCGGTGAGCGACCCGACTACCGGGAGGCGGCCACCGCCCCGGTGGTCCGGTTCACCTCCAGCCCCACCGCCGGCGACGGGGACGACGACTCCACCCGCACCGACTGGCTCGACCTCGAGGTGCTGATCTCGGTCGACGGCGAGACGCTGCCGCTGGCGCACCTGCTCGAGGCCCTCACCCGCGGCCAGGACCGGGTGATCCTGCGCAGCGGGGTGCACGTCGCGGTGGACCGGCCCGAGTTCGCCCACCTCGCCGAGCTGGTCGGCGCCGCGGGCGAGCTGCACGAGCAGCCGACCGACGGGCTCCGGGTGAGCCACCACGACCTGGGGCTGTGGGACGAGCTGGCCGAGATCGGCCTGGTCGACGCCCAGGCGGCCCAGTGGGTGCGCTCGGCCCAGGCGCTGCGCGGGCTGAGCGGGCTGCCCGAGGTCGAGCCGGTCGACCTCGAGGCCGACCTGCGCCCCTACCAGCTCGAGGGCTTCCGCTGGCTGACGTTCCTGTGGCAGAGCGGGCTCGGCGGGATCCTCGCCGACGACATGGGGCTGGGCAAGACGCTGCAGACCCTGGCGCTGGTCGCGCACGCCCGGCGCCAGGGGGCCGGTCCGTTCCTGGTGGTGGCGCCCACCAGCGTGGTCTCGACCTGGGCGCACGAGGCCGCCACCTTCACCCCGGGGCTGGTGGTGCGCGAGGTGACCGAGTCCCAGTCGCGCCGCGGCACCTCGATCGCGCAGGTGCTCGACGGCGCCGACCTGGTGATCACCTCCTACACGCTCTACCGCCTGGAAGCCGACGCCTACCTCGCCGAGCAGTGGGGCGGCCTGGTCCTGGACGAGGCCCAGACGGTGAAGAACCACCAGGGCAAGACCCACCAGGCCGTGCGTCGGCTCGACGTGCCGTTCCGGCTGGCGCTGACCGGGACCCCGATGGAGAACCGGCTGATGGAGCTGTGGTCGCTGCTCTCGATCGTCGCCCCGGGGCTGTACCCCTGGCCGCAGCGGTTCCAGGAGCTGGTGGCCAACCCGGTCGAGCGGCTCGGCGACACCGCCGCGCTCGAGCGGTTCCGCCGCCGGATCCGGCCGTTCCTGCTGCGCCGGACCAAGGAGAACGTCGCCGCCGACCTGCCCGAGAAGCAGGAGCAGGTGCTGGAGGTCCGGCTCACCCGCGAGCACCGCCGGATCTACGACACCCACCTGCAGCGGGAGCGGCAGACCGTGCTCGGCCTGGTGGAGGAGGACTTCGACAAGCACCGGATCGCGATCTTCCGCTCGCTCACCCGGCTGCGCCAGCTCTCCCTCGACCCCGGCCTGCTGGACGAGGAGTACGACGCGGTGGGGTCGGCCAAGGTGGACGTTCTCGTCGACCACCTCGCCGAGCTGGCCGCGGAGGGCCACCGGGCCCTGGTCTTCAGCCAGTTCACCTCTTTCCTGGCCAGGGTGCGCGCCCGGCTGGACCGGGAGGGCATCGCCAGCAGCTACCTGGACGGCACCACCCGACGCCGCGGCGAGGTGGTGCGCGGGTTCAAGGACGGCGAGGCGCCGGTGTTCCTGATCAGCCTCAAGGCCGGCGGGGTGGGCCTGACCCTGACCGAGGCCGACTACGTCTTCGTCCTCGACCCGTGGTGGAACCCGGCGGTCGAGGCGCAGGCGGTGGACCGGGTGCACCGGATCGGCCAGAAGCGGCAGGTCTTCGTCTATCGGCTGGTCTCGGAGAACACCATCGAGCAGAAGGTCATGGAGCTCAAGGCCCGCAAGGCGGCCCTCTTCTCGCGCGTCATCGACGGGGACGGCGCGATGGCGAGCGCGGTGGGAGCCGACGACGTGCGGGCGCTGTTCGAGGACTGACCGGCCTCGTTCAGATTGCCGGGCTGGGGGGCCTGACAGGTCCCGGGATGTTCGGGCAGGGTGAGGGCAGGGGACGGCGACGTCCCGCCCCGACTGTCCCCGGAGGACCGCGTGACCGACACCACCGACCGGACCATGGCCGACGTGACCAGCACCGTGGGCGGGCGCCCGCTCGAGCCGGAGGAGCTGCGCCGGCTCGACGCCTGGTGGCGCGCGGCCAACTACCTCTCGGTCGGCCAGATCTACCTGATGGGCAACCCGCTGCTGCGCGAGCCGTTGCTGCCCGAGCACGTCAAGCCGCGGCTGCTCGGCCACTGGGGCACGACGCCCGGGCTCAACTTCCTCTACGCCCACCTGAACCGGGCGATCATGGCGCGCGACCTGTCGATGATGTATGTCATCGGCCCCGGTCACGGGGGTCCCGGCCTGGTGGCGTCGGCGTACCTCGACGGCACCTACAGCGAGGTCTATCCCGACATCAGTCTCGACGAGGACGGCCTGCGCAAGCTGTTCATGCAGTTCTCGTTCCCCGGGGGCATCCCCAGCCACGTCGCACCGGAGACGCCGGGATCGATCCACGAGGGCGGCGAGCTCGGCTACGCGCTCTCCCACGCGTACGGCGCCGCGTTCGACAACCCCGACCTGGTGGTCGCCGCCGTCGTCGGGGACGGCGAGGCCGAGACCGGTCCGCTGGCCACCAGCTGGCACTCCACCAAGTTCGTCGACCCCCGGCGTGACGGAGCGGTGCTGCCGATCCTGCACCTCAACGGCTACAAGATCGCCAACCCCACGGTGCTGGCGCGGATCACCGACGAGGAGCTCGACGCGCTGATGCGCGGCTACGGCCACACGCCGTACGTCGTCTCCGGGTCGGACCCGGAGGAGATGCACCAGGCCTTCGCGGCGACCCTGGACCACTGCCTCGACGAGATCCGCGAGATCCAGGAGGGCGCCCGTTCCGGGGGGCGCACCGAGCGGCCGCGCTGGCCGATGATCGTGCTCCGGTCTCCGAAGGGCTGGACCGGGCCGGCCGAGGTGGACGGCAAGAGGGTCGAGGGCTACTGGCGCTCCCACCAGGTGCCGTTCGCCGACGCCCGCCAGGACGACGGTCACCGCAAGGTGCTCGAGGACTGGATGCGCAGCTACCGGCCCGAGGAGCTCTTCGACGACGCCGGCACCCCGGTCCAGGAGGTGGCGGAGCTGCACCCGGCGGGGGAGCGCCGGATGAGCGCCTCACCGCACGCCAACGGCGGTGAGCTGTTGCGCGACCTGCGGATGCCGGACTTCCGCGACTACGCGGTGCCGGTGGAGCATCCCGGGACCGGCGCGGTCGAGTCCACCCGGGTCCTCGGCGGGTTCCTGCGGGACGTGATGGCGCGCAACATGGAGACGTTCCGGATGTTCGCCCCGGACGAGAACAGCTCGAACCGCCTCCAGGACGTCATGGAAGTCACTGACCGGACCTGGAACGCCGAGATCCTGCCCTACGACGACCACCTCGCGGTCGACGGCCGGATCATGGAGATGCTCTCCGAGCACACCTGCCAGGGCTGGCTCGAGGGCTACCTGCTGACCGGCCGGCACGGCTTCTTCTCCTGCTACGAGGCGTTCATCCACCTCGTGGACTCGATGTTCAACCAGCACGCCAAGTGGCTGAAGACCACCGACGACATCCCCTGGCGCCGCCCGGTGGCCAGCCTGAACTACCTGCTCACCTCGCACGTGTGGCGCCAGGACCACAACGGCTTCTCGCACCAGGA